>NZ_PIBN01000059.1:0-433 GCF_002806655.1 Klebsiella sp. K-Nf6
GAATGACGAAAACCGTAAGTGGGCGGATATTCAGACCGCCATTTATAACGCCATCGATTAAGGTGGCCTGATAAGCGAAGCGCCATCAGGCGATTATCCTGATGGCGCAATCGACGAAGCTCGGCGAGCTTTACGGTTCGCCGTACAGCCCGATTAACCGGCGTACCACGCCGTTTGTCCAGCCGAAACCGTCCTGCAACGGGTATTCACCCCCGCCCCCTTCGCGCGGCGTGCTGCTGGCAATATGGTACTTCTCGATCAGCTTGTGGTGATTCTGGTAGTAGTGATTCACCGTTTTCAGCCAACTGCGGGCGATCTCGTCACCCAGCGCGTCGTTACCGTAAAGCTTAAAGCCCTGCACCGCCATCCACTGTAACGGCGCCCAGCCGTTGGGTTTGTCCCACTGTTCGCCGGTTTCATATTCCGTCGCCAG
>NZ_PIBN01000060.1:0-398 GCF_002806655.1 Klebsiella sp. K-Nf6
ACAAATTCTCTGAACTGGAGTAATGCATCCAGCAACGGGATAGCATCATCATTTACGATCGCAGAGCGTGCTTCGGAGGACTGCTTAAGCCACCAGATAACAGTAGATGGATCGATTACGGCGCCCCAGTTCACAGAGGATTCAAGGCATACGACTTTATAGAAACTTTCTCCAATAGAGCCGGTTGCCGGGTCAAAAACAACCGCACCAATAGCGACGATAGGGGCGTTATGTTTTTTACCCATGGTTTCCAGATCAACCATAACGTGAACATAATCAATTGGCTGATCTTCCTCCTTATTATGATTACCGGATTCAATATCTACAGCATCCGTTTGATGAACAACTTCATCTGTTTTTTCTTTTTGGTTAACCTTGCCCGTAACGTCAACAAGACC
>NZ_PIBN01000061.1:0-387 GCF_002806655.1 Klebsiella sp. K-Nf6
GAGATTGTTAACCGGGGTACAACAATGCCGATTCGGGGGATCCTGATTGGTAACGAAGACCTCGCCATTACGATGTGCAAGAAACTGCACGATCGCGGCATCGCCACGACAGTGGCGATGTACCCAACCGTTGAGGAAGGACACGCCATTCTGCGTTGCGCATTGTCTGCGCTTCATGAGAGCGGGCAAATTGACGACTTCCATAAAAACTTTAGCGAATCACTGGCTGAAGCCACAAAATAAATAGCTACTGCCGGCCTGCTTCGTCAGGCCGCTTACGGACACTCGCTCATATGAAAGGAACAAATTTCCCACTACGGGGAACGTCTCTTATGGTGGCGACCATTATCGGTGGAGGCATGTTCGCGTTGCCGGTTGCTTTCGTCC
>NZ_PIBN01000062.1:0-377 GCF_002806655.1 Klebsiella sp. K-Nf6
TTAAACAGTGTGTCGTTTCAATTTTCAGCTTGATCCAGATTTTTAAAGAGCAAAACTTCGCAGTGCACCTTTTCAGGTTCACTCTGAAGTTTTCTTGTGTTTGCAGTAATGATGGTGGAGCTATGCGGGATCGAACCGCAGACCTCCTGCGTGCAAAGCAGGCGCTCTCCCAGCTGAGCTATAGCCCCATCGTTTGCAACCTCTTCAAATTTGCTTCGCAAATTTGGTAGGCCTGAGTGGACTTGAACCACCGACCTCACCCTTATCAGGGGTGCGCTCTAACCACCTGAGCTACAAGCCTGTAGAGGTTTTTACTGCTGTTTTTCATCAGACAATCTGTGTGAGCACTACAAAGGCAGGTTCTTTAAGGTAAGGAG
>NZ_PIBN01000063.1:0-376 GCF_002806655.1 Klebsiella sp. K-Nf6
CGCAGCGCCAGGAGACCTGTTCAACCCGCAGACGGGGATCGGTTTCCAGCAGCTGTCGGGCTGCCTCGAGGCGTATCTCTTTCATCACCGCCATCACCGAAGTCCCTTGTTGTTGAAACGCGCGATCGAGGCTGGATCGTGAGCAGCACAGCATCCGGCAAAGCAGATCAGGAGTCAGGTCATGTCGGTGATAATTAAGCGTAATAAAGGATTTCGCGCTGTTGACCAGATGCGCGAGTTTTCCTGACGAGCGCAGCCCCTTCTCCTGAGCCACATCGGCCAGAACCTGCAGCGCGATATGGTGTAGGACATCGACGATAACCGCGGTTTCCTGTGCGGATAAATTTGCCGATTGCGCGTCCAGCAGCAGCATATG
>NZ_PIBN01000064.1:0-366 GCF_002806655.1 Klebsiella sp. K-Nf6
CAGCAAATCCGTGCGGCCAAAAATCTCATCAACACCACGGGCAAGCGCCAGTACGCTTTGCTCGCTGGTGGCATCAGCGCCAAAACCGTAGGCCATGCCTTCACCGAACTCCGCGTTAATTTCGTGTGCCACGGTTGCGGCTTTATCACTTTGAATATCCACTACCGCCACGCGATAGCCCTCTGCGGCCAGCCCACGGCTGAGGAACGCCCCGAGTGTTTGTCCCCCACCAATGACAACGGCAACCTGTTTCATACTTTTCTCCTTACGACTTAAGCGACAAATTTCAGTGTGCAACCAGGATTGATGCTTTCCGGCACGTCACCTGCGACGTGTACCGTGCCGGGATATTCCGCCTGCGTCTGT
>NZ_PIBN01000065.1:0-358 GCF_002806655.1 Klebsiella sp. K-Nf6
GGAATGCAGGGTACGCGACGGGTGGCTGCCCACGCCGCGAGAAATAAATAACCCTCCGTTTTGCACCCGGATCGGAAGCGCTATGGATAATTCGAGCATAACTATGTCAACTCTCGCTAATACGTGATGAAAATAATCATCTTATTATTGATTATTAACGAAAACAGCCTGATTGAGCGGATCGAAATCACATTTTCTCAATCAGGTCGGAATCATCACCTTTTTGTACTTTTCCCTTCCCTTGTCGTGTGGTGAATTCAATGCAAAATAAAAAGGTACTTTGCAAACTACACAACAAGAGCCACAACCAGGCGGCTTATTTTCTGGAAACAAAATCTCCGAATACGTGAGGCGTTCT
>NZ_PIBN01000066.1:0-345 GCF_002806655.1 Klebsiella sp. K-Nf6
CGGCGGAAAGTCATGTGGATCGCTCCATTGATGGCCCGGCCGCCTTCATCCAGACCAACGTGATCGGCACCTTCACTCTGCTGGAGGCGGCCCGTCACTACTGGTCCGGGCTTGGGGAGGAGCAGAAGCAGGCCTTCCGCTTCCATCATATCTCCACCGATGAGGTGTACGGCGACCTGCACGGCACCGATGACCTGTTCACCGAAGAAACCCCGTACGCGCCGAGCAGCCCGTACTCTGCTTCCAAGGCGGGCAGCGACCATCTGGTTCGCGCCTGGAACCGCACCTACGGCCTGCCGGTGGTGGTGACCAACTGCTCCAACAACTATGGTCCGTATCACTTCC
>NZ_PIBN01000067.1:0-333 GCF_002806655.1 Klebsiella sp. K-Nf6
TCCGCGTCTTCGATGCCATGAACGACCCGCGCAACATGCAGGCCGCCCTGCAGGCGGTCCGCCGCCACGGCGCCCACGCCCAGGGCACCCTCAGCTACACCACCAGCCCGGCGCACACCCTGCAGACCTGGCTCGACCTCACCGAACAGCTGCTGGAGACCGGCGTTGATTCCATCGCCATCAAGGACATGTCCGGCATTCTGACGCCGCATGCCGCCTTTGAGTTGGTCAGCGAAATCAAGAAGCGCTATGACGTCACCCTGCACCTGCACTGTCATGCCACCACCGGGATGGCGGAGATGGCCCTGCTGAAAGCCATTGAAGCCGGGGTGG
>NZ_PIBN01000068.1:0-327 GCF_002806655.1 Klebsiella sp. K-Nf6
GCGCGCTCAGCGCCAGCCCGGCCTCCGGGATATTGGAGAGCAGGCCGCCGAAGCCGATCGGCAGCAGCAGTAACGGCTCGAACTTTTTAGCAATCGCCAGCCACAGCAGCAGCAGGCTGACCAGCAGCATGATGGCCTGGCCGGCGCCGAGGTGCATCAGCCCCATGCCCTGAATCAGGGCGTTCAGACTTTCCATTTCCGCTCCTCGTCCTTACGCCAGCTGCAGCAGAGTGTCGCCGACAGAAACCGCATCGCCGGCTTTCACCGCGATACCGCGTACGGTCCCGGCCTGCGCGGCGCGGATTTCGGTTTCCATCTTCATGGCCT
>NZ_PIBN01000006.1:0-330908 GCF_002806655.1 Klebsiella sp. K-Nf6
GCATGACCACCTTCGGTGAGTCTGCGCCGGCTGAGCAGCTGTTCGAAGAGTTCGGCTTCACCGTCGACAACGTGGTTGCTAAAGCCAAAGCACTGCTGTAATGGCTGGTACGGTGCGGGCTGATGCCCTCACCCCAACCCTCTCCCACAGGAGGGGGTGCAAAAACCAAAAACGGTAACCCCTGGGTTACCGTTTTGCTTTTACCTCGCCACCCGGCTTTTTTGTATGCACTATTCTTCGAACATGTAACCGCACTGTGAATTATTCCAAAGAAAATGTGACATAAGTCATATAGCTGGTTTATTGCTCTGGACAAACATTCCTTTTATTCCTTGTTTCGCTTATTCTAGCTGAAGCGTTTCAGTCGTTTAAATGTTCGACAATTAATCAATCAGTCGCAGTTTGCAGCTGGTAAGGTTCCCCTCAGAGCGTTGCTGGATTACTCTGTCAGCCACCTCAAAACAGGGTTAGCCTTGCAGGAGATCTATGACCATTCGCATCGCGATTAATGGCTTCGGTCGCATAGGACGCAACGTGGTTCGCGCTTTGTATGAATCCGGGCGTCGTGCGGAAATCACCGTGGTGGCAATCAATGAGCTGGCTGATGCGGCGGGTATCGCGCATTTGTTGAAATATGATACCAGCCATGGCCGCTTCGCCTGGGATGTCCGCCAGGAGCGCGAGCAGCTGTTTGTTGGCGATGATGCCATCCGCCTGTTACACGAGCCGACCATTGCGGCGTTGCCCTGGCGCGAGCTGGCGGTTGACGTGGTGCTCGACTGCACCGGCGTATACGGTAGTCGTGAACACGGCGAAGCCCATCTGCAGGCTGGCGCGAAGAAAGTGCTCTTCTCCCATCCTGGCGGCAACGATCTCGACGCGACGGTGGTATACGGCGTTAATCAGGACGAGCTCCGCGCCGAGCACCGCATTGTCTCCAACGCCTCCTGTACTACCAACTGCATTATTCCGGTCATTAAATTGTTAGATGATGCCTATGGCATTGAGTCCGGCACCGTCACCACTATCCACTCGGCGATGCATGACCAGCAGGTGATTGACGCCTACCATCCGGATCTACGGCGTACCCGCGCGGCCAGCCAGTCGATCATTCCGGTGGATACCAAACTGGCGGCAGGGATCACCCGTATTTTCCCGCAGTTTAACGACCGTTTTGAAGCGATTGCCGTGCGAGTACCGACGATAAACGTGACGGCAATTGACCTGAGCGTGACGGTGAAAAAACCGGTAAAAGCATGTGAAGTCAACCAGTTGCTGCAAAAAGCAGCACAAGGTGCATTTCATGGTATAGTTGACTATACGGAATTACCGTTGGTCTCGACAGATTTTAACCACGATCCGCACAGTGCTATTGTTGATGGCACGCAAACCCGGGTCAGTGGCGCGCATCTGATCAAAACGCTGGTCTGGTGCGATAACGAATGGGGCTTTGCTAACCGAATGCTCGACACGACGTTAGCGATGGCGGCTATTGGTTTCAGGTTCGACGCGTAAACGTCGACAAAACTTTATGAATCAACGAGAGGATTCACCATGTCTGTAATTAAGATGACCGATCTGGATCTGGCTGGTAAACGCGTTTTTATCCGTGCGGATCTGAACGTACCAGTTAAAGACGGGAAAGTAACCAGCGACGCACGTATCCGTGCATCTCTGCCGACCATTGAACTGGCGCTGAAGCAGGGCGCGAAAGTCATGGTTACTTCTCACCTGGGTCGTCCGACCGAAGGCGAGTACAACGAAGAATTCTCTCTGCTGCCGGTTGTTAATTACCTGAAAGACAAACTGTCCAACCCGGTACGTCTGGTTAAAGACTACCTGGACGGCGTGGAAGTGGCTGCCGGTGAGCTGGTGGTTCTGGAAAACGTTCGCTTCAACAAAGGCGAGAAAAAAGACGACGAAGCGCTGTCCAAAAAATACGCCGCGCTGTGCGACGTGTTCGTCATGGACGCTTTCGGTACTGCGCACCGTGCGCAGGCTTCCACCCACGGCATCGGCAAATTTGCTGACGTGGCGTGCGCAGGCCCGCTGCTGGCTGCTGAACTGGACGCGCTGGGTAAAGCGCTGAAAGAGCCGGCTCGTCCGATGGTCGCTATCGTGGGTGGTTCTAAAGTGTCCACCAAACTGACCGTGCTGGATTCCCTGTCTAAAATCGCTGACCAGCTGATCGTTGGCGGCGGTATTGCTAACACCTTCGTTGCCGCGCAAGGCCATAACGTCGGTAAATCCCTGTACGAAGCAGACCTGGTTGATGAAGCTAAGCGCCTGCTGAGCACCTGTGATATCCCGGTTCCGACGGACGTTCGCGTGGCGACTGAGTTCTCCGAAACCGCGACTGCAACCCTGAAGTCTGTTAACGACATTAAAGATGAAGAGCAGATCCTCGACCTTGGCGACGTTTCCGCACAGAAACTGGCTGATATCCTGAAAAATGCCAAAACCATCCTGTGGAATGGCCCGGTCGGTGTATTCGAATTCCCGAACTTCCGTAAAGGGACTGAGATCGTGGCTAACGCTATCGCGGACAGCGAAGGTTTCTCCATCGCCGGCGGCGGTGACACCCTGGCAGCGATCGACCTGTTCGGCATCGCTGACAAAATCTCCTACATCTCCACTGGCGGCGGCGCGTTCCTTGAATTCGTCGAAGGCAAAGTCCTGCCGGCAGTAGCGATGCTCGAAGAGCGCGCTAAGCAGTAATTCAGTTCAGGCGGGGAAACCCGCCTGTTTTTCAGCGCGCTTAAGGGCTCGCGAACCTTCTTCAACGGTCGAAGATACAGATACAGGACTAAGTAACATGTCTAAAATTTTTGATTTCGTAAAACCGGGCGTCATCACTGGCGACGACGTTCAGAAAGTGTTCCAGGTAGCTAAAGAAAACAACTTCGCTCTGCCGGCGGTAAACTGCGTGGGTACTGACTCCATCAACGCCGTTCTGGAAGCTGCTGCGAAAGTTCGTTCTCCAGTTATCGTTCAGTTCTCTAACGGCGGCGCAGCGTTCATCGCGGGCAAAGGCGTGAAAACTGACGTTCCTCAGGGTGCTGCTATCCTCGGCGCTATCTCTGGCGCGCACCACGTGCACCAGATGGCTGAGCACTACGGCGTGCCGGTTATCCTGCACACTGACCACTGCGCGAAGAAACTGCTGCCGTGGATCGACGGTCTGCTGGACGCGGGTGAAAAACACTTCGCCGCTACCGGTAAACCGCTGTTCTCTTCTCACATGATCGACCTGTCTGAAGAGTCCCTGCACGAAAATATCGAAATCTGCTCTAAGTACCTGGCGCGCATGGCCAAAATGGACATGACCCTGGAAATCGAACTGGGTTGCACCGGTGGCGAAGAAGACGGCGTGGACAACAGCCACATGGACGCTTCTGCCCTGTACACCCAGCCGGAAGACGTGGATTACGCGTACACCGAGCTGAGCAAAATCAGCCCGCGCTTCACCATCGCCGCTTCCTTCGGTAACGTACACGGCGTGTATAAACCGGGTAACGTGGTTCTGACCCCGACCATCCTGCGCGACTCTCAGGAATATGTTTCCAAGAAACACAACCTGCCGCACAACAGCCTGAACTTCGTCTTCCACGGCGGTTCCGGTTCTTCCGCTCAGGAAATCAAAGACTCCGTCAGCTACGGCGTAGTGAAAATGAACATCGATACCGACACCCAATGGGCGACCTGGGACGGTATCCTGCAGTACTACAAAACGAACGAAGCTTACCTGCAGGGCCAGCTGGGCAACCCGAAAGGCGAAGACCAGCCGAACAAGAAATACTACGATCCGCGCGTATGGCTGCGTGCTGCACAGACTTCCATGGTGACCCGTCTGGAGCAGGCATTTAAAGAGCTGAACGCGATCGACGTTCTGTAAGAAAAATCTGTTTCTTACCCTGAAGCCCGCAGCAATGCGGGCTTTTTTATTACTTTAACAACAGGATAGCGAGCAGGAAAACTGTGATCCATTTGGCAAAACGTGCACTTATTGTTTACCCTATAACCTGACTGCCCTGTTGCAGGCTGAGTTATTTACTTCCCCGTTCGGGGATTCATAAGGAATGTTAAATGGAAGATTTGAACGTTGTCGATAGCATCAACAACGCCGGGACGTGGCTGGCACGCAACCAGGAGCTGCTGCTGAGCTATGCCGTCAACATCGTTGCCGCTATCGTTATCCTGATTATCGGGATGATCGTGGCGCGCATCGTCTCTAACACCGTCAACCGCCTGATGCTGGCGCGTAAGATTGATGCCACCGTTGCTGATTTTCTCTCGGCGCTGGTGCGTTACGCGGTTATCGCCTTCACCCTGATTGCCGCCCTGGGCCGGGTCGGTGTGCAGACCGCCTCGGTCATTGCTGTGCTGGGTGCCGCCGGTTTGGCGGTGGGTTTAGCGCTACAGGGATCGCTGTCGAACCTTGCCGCAGGCGTACTGCTGGTGATGTTCCGCCCGTTCCGTGCGGGTGAATATGTCGATCTCGGCGGCATCGCCGGCACCGTGCAGAACGTGCAGATTTTCTCCACCACCCTGCGTACCGCAGACGGCAAAATCGTGGTGGTGCCGAATGGCAAAATCATCGCCGGCAACATCATTAACTTCTCCCGCGAACCGGCGCGCCGCAATGAGTTTATCATTGGCGTATCCTACGATGCCGATATCGACAAGGTGAAGCAGCTGCTGACCTCGATTATCGAATCTGACGATCGTATTCTGCGCGATCGCGAAATGACTGTACGCCTGAACGAACTTGGCGCCTCATCGGTGAACTTCGTGGTTCGCGTGTGGAGCAAAAGCAGCGATCTGCAAAACGTCTATTGGGACGTGCTGGAGCGTATTAAGCGTGATTTCGATGCCAACGGCATCAGTTTCCCGTATCCGCAGATGGATGTGCATGTGGTCCGCCTGCCGGAAAAGGCAGAGTAAATCGCCACTGACAGAGTCAGGCCGGCCATGCCGGCCTTTTTTAATGGCGTGTTATTAGCTTATCTAATTAATGATTAATACTTTCAATTTCCGCTAATAATCCATTCGCGTTATAGTCAGCGCCACTCTCGAACACAGCGGAAAAATCCTTATGTTTACCTATTACTTTCAGGGCCTTGCCCTGGGAGCGGCAATGATTTTGCCGCTTGGCCCGCAAAATGCTTTTGTGATGAATCAGGGGATCCGTCGTCAGTATCACCTGATGATTGCCCTGCTGTGCGCGGTCAGCGACTTGCTGTTGATCTGCGCCGGTATTTTTGGCGGTAGCGCGCTGCTGATGCAATCCCCGTGGCTGCTGGCGATAGTGACCTGGGGCGGCGTGGCCTTTTTGCTGTGGTATGGCTTCGGCGCACTGAAAACGGCGTTCAGTCAGAATCTTGAACTCGCCAGCGCCGAGGTGATGCAGCAGGGGCGCTGGAAAATCATTATCACCATGCTGGCGGTCACCTGGCTAAACCCGCACGTTTACCTGGATACCTTTGTGGTGCTGGGCAGCCTGGGAGGTCAACTGGCGGTGGAGCCGAAGCGCTGGTTTGCGCTGGGGACCATTAGCGCCTCTTTCCTGTGGTTTTTTGGCCTGGCGCTGTTAGCCGCCTGGCTGGCGCCTCGGCTGCGTACCGCCAAAGCCCAGCGGATCATCAATATTGTGGTCGGTGCCGTCATGTGGTTTATTGCGTTTCAGCTGGCAAAAGAGGGCGTCGACCATATCCTGGCGTTGCTCAACTAAGCGTTGTCCGATGGACTTTCCTGCTGTACGCGCTAAGCTTGCTGGCATGCGTCCCGTAAGGGCGATTTAAGTAACATGGAGAAACGACAGTGAAGTTAAAAATCTTGGCCCTGGCGGCAGCACTCGGATTTAGCACAATGGCGGCACAGGCAAACGAATTGCCAGACGGTCCGCACATTGTGACTTCAGGCACAGCAAGCGTTGCCGCGGTTCCGGATATTGCTACCCTGGCGATCGAAGTGAATGTCGCGGCGAAAGATGCCGCATCGGCGAAAAAACAGGCAGACGACCGCGTCGCGCAGTATCTCTCTTTCCTTGAAAAGAGCGGTATCGCGAAAAAAGACATCAGCTCGGCGAATTTGCGTACCCAGCCTGATTATGACTATCAGAACGGGAAAAGCATTCTCAAAGGCTATCGCGCGGTGCGCACCGTGGAAGTGACGTTGCGCCAGCTGGATAAACTTAACGGCCTGCTGGACGGCGCGCTGAAGGCGGGGCTGAATGAAATTCGCTCCGTTTCGCTGGGTGTTGCGCAACCGGATGCCTACAAAGATAAGGCGCGTAAAGCGGCCATTGATGACGCGGTGCATCAGGCGCAGGAGCTGGCGGCTGGTTTCCACAGCAAGCTGGGGCCGGTCTACAGCGTGCGTTACCACGTCTCCAACTATCAGCCGAGCCCGATGGTTCGTATGATGAAGGCCGCTGACGCAGCGCCAGTCTCTGCCCAGGAAACCTACGAGCAGGCGACTATCCAGTTTGACGACCAGGTTGACGTGGTCTTTGAGCTGCAGCCAGCTCAGGCCGCCGCGCCAGCCGCGCCGGCGAAACCGGCGGAAGAGCCGAAACCAGCGCAGTAAGCGATAGAAACAAAAAAGCCACTTCCGGGAAGTGGCTTTTTTTATGCCGGCGATTTAATCCTGACGCAGCACTTTGTGGCCGTAATCAATAAGCGCATCGGTCACCCGGCGCATCATGCGGCTTTCCGGTGCAAAGCGGTGCCAGTACAGCATACGACGCTGGAACAGACCGGGCGTGAGGTCGATAAGCTCGCCGCTTTTCAGCTCTTTTTCGATTTGCAGATGCGGGATCATACAGCAGGTAGTGCCCTGGCGCGCCAGTTGTACGAAGGCTTCCGACGAGTTGACGATGTGGCAGGGAACGCTACCCGGCGGCAGGTCGAAGTTTTGCTGCAGGAACGCCTGATGCATATCGTCCAGATGATCAAAGGCGACGACCGGCGCTTTCAGCAGCGCAGAACGCGTCACGCCATTCGGGAAATAGCGTTGCGCAAACTCTTTTGAGGCGACAAACAGGTAATCGAGCGCGCCGAGCTGATCCACCAGGCAGCTTGGCAGCGCCTGCGGCTGGATACTCACTGCGCCTACCACTTCCCCACGGCGCAGGCGCTCCTGGGTGCGGGTTTCATCTTCCACCTGCAGGTTGAGACGAATAGGGGAGTCTGACAGAACATTGGCCAGCGCCGGCAGCAGCCAGGTTGCCAGACTGTCGGCGTTCACCGCCAGCGACAGCAGCAGCGGCGTGGAGCCAGTCTGCTCGTCGCCCAGCCACTCTTCTTCCAATAGTTCAACCTGGCGCAACAGAGCCAGCAGCTTTTGCCCCTGCTCGGTAGGGCGTGGCGGCACGGTGCGCACCAGCAGCGGCTGACCGAACATATTTTCCAGCTGCTTAATACGCTGTGAGACGGCGGACTGGGTAATACATAGCTTCTGCGCGGCGCGCTCAAATCCTCGTTCCCTAATCACCGCATCCAGCGCTTGTAGTGTTCTGTAGTCCGGTCGTTTCATTATTCTGGCGTGCCCCCATAACTAATCGTTATCTCGCACTATGACATAAATTTTTATTTGATACAGACGAAATTGGTCTGCTCAGTTGTGTGATCTGCATCGCAGGGACATTTCCACTGTCGATGTTCTATAATGCGCCACAGGCATTCACATCTCGGACCATAATTATGACGCAGGATGAACTGAAAAAAGCAGTAGGTTGGGCGGCGCTGCAATACGTACAGCCAGGGACCATTGTCGGCGTGGGTACCGGCTCGACGGCGGCCCATTTTATTGACGCGCTGGGCACGATGAAGGGGCAGATTGAAGGTGCGGTCTCCAGCTCCGATGCCTCTACCGAAAAGCTCAAAAGCCTCGGGATCACCGTCTTCGATCTCAACAGCGTCGATCGCCTGGGGATCTATGTTGATGGCGCAGATGAGATCAACGGCCATATGCAAATGATCAAAGGCGGTGGCGCGGCGCTGACCCGTGAGAAGATCATTGCCTCGGTCGCCGATAAATTTATCTGCATCGCCGATGCCTCCAAGCAGGTTGATATTCTCGGCGCATTTCCGCTGCCGGTTGAAGTCATTCCGATGGCGCGCAGCGCCGTCGCGCGTCAACTGGTCAAGCTGGGCGGTCGTCCGGAGTACCGTCAGGGCGTGGTTACCGATAACGGCAACGTGATCCTGGACGTGCATGGCCTGGAAATTCTTGATGCCGTCGCGCTGGAGAATGCCATCAACGGCATTCCTGGCGTCGTGACCGTGGGGCTGTTCGCCAACCGCGGGGCCGACGTGGCGCTGATCGGAACTGCCGATGGCGTGAAAACCATCGTAAAATAGTCTGTCCGCAGGGAGCCAACCGGCTCCCTCGCAAATATTTTTTCACCTGGTGCAATTTGGTGACTTCTGTCACATTTATGCAACCATCCTGATTAACAAACTACCATTAATCTTCTTTCTGGTGTTTTGTCCTGCCATTTGCTTCTGGATGACATTTCTTCAGGACGGCGACGCAAACGTTCATATTGCCGCGATAGTTTTTTTTGATATGTTGCTGAGACGAACTTTCGTTCAGCACGACATTAGTTAAGACAAAACAGGACGGGGAAATGGCTAAGGTATCACTGGAAAAAGACAAGATTAAATTTCTGCTGGTTGAAGGTGTGCATCAAAAGGCAATCGATAACCTTCGTGCAGCAGGTTACACCAACATCGAATTTCACAAAGGCGCGCTGGACTCCGAAGAGCTGAAAGCGTCGATCCGTGATGCCCATTTCATCGGCCTGCGTTCCCGTACTCATCTGACTGAAGAGATTTTCGCCGCGGCAGAAAAACTGGTAGCAGTTGGCTGCTTCTGTATCGGTACCAACCAGGTGGATCTGGACGCGGCAGCGAAGCGGGGTATCCCGGTATTTAACGCCCCGTTCTCCAACACCCGCTCGGTGGCGGAGCTGGTCATCGGCGAACTGCTGCTGATGCTGCGCGGCGTGCCGGAAGCCAACGCCAAAGCGCATCGTGGGGTATGGAATAAGCTGGCGGTGGGCAGCTTTGAAGCGCGCGGCAAGAAACTGGGGATTATCGGTTACGGCCATATCGGTACCCAGCTCGGCATTCTGGCGGAATCACTGGGGATGCATGTCTTCTTCTATGATATTGAAAACAAACTGCCGCTCGGCAACGCCACCCAGGTTCAGCATCTCTCCGACCTGCTGAACATGAGCGATGTGGTCAGCCTGCACGTGCCGGAAAACGCCTCCACCAAAAACATGATGGGCGCGGAAGAGCTGGCGCTGATGAAGCCGGGCGCGCTGCTGATCAACGCCTCCCGTGGTACCGTGGTGGATATTCCGGCGCTGTGCGATGCGCTGGCGAGTAAGCATCTGGCCGGGGCAGCTATCGACGTCTTCCCGACCGAACCCGCGACCAACAGTGATCCCTTCACTTCACCGCTGTGCGAGTTTGATAACGTGATCCTGACCCCGCATATCGGCGGTTCAACCCAGGAAGCGCAGGAGAACATCGGTCTGGAAGTGGCCGGCAAGCTGGCGAAGTACTCTGACAACGGGTCAACCCTGTCAGCGGTCAACTTCCCGGAAGTTTCTCTGCCGCTGCACGGCGGTCGCCGTCTGCTGCATATCCATGAGAACCGGCCGGGCGTCCTGACCGCTATCAACCAGATCTTCGCCGCGCAGAGCATCAACATTGCCGCGCAGTATCTGCAAACGTCGCCGCAGATGGGTTACGTGGTTATTGATATTGAAGCGGAAGAAGATGTTGCCCAGCAGGCGCTGCAGGCAATGAAAGCGATCCCGGGGACTATCCGCGCCCGTCTGTTGTTCTAATCATTTTTGCCTCTCGGGCAGGTCGAGTACCTGCCCGTTTTTTTGTTCATACTTTCCAGGCTGAAATTCTCGTCCCCGCGTACCTACCAACTCCAGGTTTTTCCCGGGGTGATCACCGCGGGTAGCGGGATATCCCACTGTTCGCTCGGCAGGCTATCCACCTGCTGGCAGTCATGCGCGTAGCCTACAGGCTGCAGGCGATACTGCTGCCAGTTTTGCAGCGTACGGTCGTAAAAACCGCCACCCATTCCCAGTCGCTGACCACTGACATCGAAGGCTACCAGCGGGGTCACCAGCACATCGAGTTCAGCGAGCGGCAGCACGTCCCGCACATCGAGCTTCGGTTCGCGGATTTTCAGGCGATTCACTATCAGTTGGCTCTGCGGATGGTAGTGTAAAAACAACAGGTTTCCGGGGCTAAACGGATGCAGCACCGGCAGATACACCCGTTTGCCGGCGCGCCATAGCTGGTCAATTAGCGGCTGGGTGTCCAGCTCGCCATCAAAGGAGAGGAACAGCGCCACGGTATGAGCGAGTACGACCGGCGGCCAGGCCATCATCCGCTCCGCGGCCTGTTGGGCAAACAGGCGCTGTTGCTCCGGGCTGAGCGCGCGGCGACGCTCGCGGATCTGCTGGCGAATATGCTGTCTGGAGAGCGGGATATCGGGCTGTAGGGTCATGCAGGTCTCATTACGAGCAAGCGAAACAATACGAGGAAGTGTAATACAGAGCGGCAGTAGCCGAAAACTAGAGCGTTGGGATAATGCGAACTAAAGAAGGGAATCTCCGAGATGCCGCCGCAGGCTGTAACCCTTGAACCCTTGGTTCAAGGTGAATGTGTCGTCACAGTTTTAAGGCTTCTCGGACGAACCGAGCATGCTCACCAACCGTGGAGCGCCACATTCTTGTGGTATGAAATATCGGCTCAGGGGACTGGCCCGCTTGCAAACATCTCAGAGAAATTTTGTTCCTGGAATTACTCTAACACAGTTAACTGCAAAGTGTTATTCAAACTTTGACCCTGGTCTTTCGCTTATGCGACCTTGCTCAAGCAATGCTTGTTCGATGGTCTGCTGAAGCATCCGAATGCGCTGCTCCATGCTCGAAGCGTAGTCGCGGGTCTTCGCTTTTTCCTGAGTCAACTCATAGCTGATGTTCAACGCGGCGATGAAGACCAGCTGCTCAGTATTTGTGACTCTAGTGCGTTCTTTTAAATCTTGCAACCGCTGATTAAGGTCTTCAGCTGCCTGATTCAGGGCATCCCTTTGTTCAGGCGGGCAATTCACTCGCAGTGAACGGCCGAAAATTTGGAGATCTACGGGTTGTGCAGACATGCCACCTTCCTGCTGATTGACTGCGCTGCCTTCACATCCGAGCCCGGGTCTGCGAAGGGGCGACACTATAGCTACCCTGGTGCGGGGATACAAGCCCTTTTCTGGTTCACCAGGGTCCAAAGTGGTAGCATATCATGAATATTCCTCCCAACGATGACGAATGCGCATGTCTATACAGAACGAAATGCCTGGTTACAACGATGTAGACCAGTTACTGAACCAACAAGGGGTAGGCCTCACCCCGGCCGAAATGCACGGTTTAATTAGCGGATTGCTGTGCGGCGGCAACACTGACAGCAGCTGGCTGCCGCTGGTGCACGACCTGACCAACGAAGGTCTCGCCTTTGGTCATGAACTGGCCCAGGCGCTGCGTAACATGCATTCCGCCATCAGCGATTCACTGGATGACGACGGTTTCCTCTTTCAACTGTATCTGCCGGAAGGCGATGCGGTAAGCGTCTTCGACCGCGCCGACGCTCTCGCCGGTTGGGTTAACCACTTCCTGCTCGGCCTTGGCGTCAGCCAGCCGAAGCTGGATAAAGTGAAAGACGAGACCGGGGAAGCGATTGACGATCTGCGTAATATCGCCCAGCTGGGCTACGATGAAGACGAAGATCAGGAAGAGCTGGAGATGTCTCTGGAGGAGATTATCGAGTATGTCCGCGTTGCCGCACTGCTGTGCCACGACACTTTTTCTCGTCAGCAGCCAACCGCACCGGAAGTCCGCAAACCGACATTACACTAACTAAAATTCGTTCAGGGGGCGTCATGACTCAGCAGGAATTTCTCTCGCGTCGCCAGGCGCTGCTGGCGCAGATGCAGCCAGGCAGCGCGGCGCTGATTTTCGCCGCACCGGAAGCGGTGCGTAGCGCAGATTCAGAGTATCCCTACCGGCAGAACAGCGATTTCTGGTACTTCACCGGCTTTAACGAACCGGAAGCGCTGCTGGTGTTGATTAAAAGCGATGAAACGCACAATCATAGCGTGCTGTTTAACCGGGTTCGCGATCTGACCGCTGAGATCTGGTTCGGTCGCCGTCTGGGCCAGGATGCCGCGCCGGCGAAGCTCGGTGTCGATCGCGCGCTGGCATTTAGTGAAATCAACCAGCAGTTGTATCAGCTGCTCAATGGTCTGGACGCTATCTATTTCGCCCAGGGCGAATATGCCTATGCCGATGAGATTGTGTTTAACGCCCTCGAAAAACTGCGCAAAGGCTCGCGCCAGAATCTGCAGGCGCCGAACTCCGTCATCGACTGGCGGCCTGCGGTTCATGAAATGCGTCTGTTTAAATCTGCCGAAGAGCTGGCAGTGATGCGCCGCGCCGGCGAAATTTCCGCCCTTGCCCATACCCGGGCGATGGAAAAGTGCCGCCCCGGCATGTTCGAATATCAGCTGGAAGGCGAAATTCTCCATGAATTCAACCGCCACGGCGCGCGTTTCCCGTCCTATAACACCATCGTTGGCGGCGGCGAAAACGGCTGCATTCTGCACTACACCGAAAACGAATCCGAACTGCGCGATGGCGATTTAGTGCTGATTGACGCCGGCTGCGAATATCGCGGCTACGCGGGAGACATTACCCGCACTTTCCCGGTAAACGGCAAATTCAGCAAACCGCAGCGTGAAATCTACGACATCGTGCTCGAATCGCTGGAGACCGCGCTGGAGCTCTACCGCCCGGGCACTTCGATCTATCAGGTTAATCAGGAAGTGGTGCGCATTATGATTACCGGCCTGGTGCGGCTGGGGATCCTGAAAGGCGAGATTGACGAGCTGATCGCCAATAACGCCCACCGTCCGTACTTTATGCACGGCCTGAGCCACTGGTTGGGTCTGGATGTGCACGATGTCGGTAACTACGATACCGACCGTTCGCGCATACTGGAGCCGGGGATGGTGCTGACCGTCGAGCCGGGGCTGTATATCGCCACCGATGCCGATGTCCCCGCGCAGTATCGCGGCATCGGCATTCGTATTGAAGATGACATCGTCATTACCGAAGACGGCAACGAAAATCTCACCGCCAGCGTGGTGAAGAAGGCGGATGAGATCGAGGCGCTGATGGCGGCGGCGCGCCAGTCATGAGCGTGCTGATCGTCGGTGGCGGGATGACCGGGGCGACGCTCGCGCTGGCCATCTCCCGTTTGACCGGCGGCGCTCTGCCGGTCCATCTGATTGAAGCGCAGGATCCGCATTCGTCACGCCACCCAGGCTTTGACGATCGGGCGATTGCCCTGGCTGTGGGCACCTGCCAGCAGCTGGCGCGCATCGGTATCTGGCAGAACCTTGCTAAACGAGCGACGCCTATCCAGCGGGTACACGTCAGCGACCGCGGCCATGCCGGTTTTGTAAACCTGGCGGCGGCCGATTACGGCCTGTCGGCGCTGGGGCAGGTGGTTGAACTCCACGATGTCGGCCAGCGGCTGTTTAGCCTGCTGCGCGAGGCGCCGGGCGTCACCCTGCACTGTCCGGCGAAAGTGGAAGCGGTCAACCGCAGCCAGGACAGCGTCAGCCTCACCCTCGATAGCGGCGAAACGATCAACGGTAAGCTGTTGGTGGCGGCAGATGGTTCGCGTTCGTCGCTGGGCGTCCGCTGCGGCATTAGCTGGCAGCAGCAGCCGTATGAGCAACTGGCGATTATCGCCAACGTTAGCACCGCCTTGCCGCACGAAGGCCGCGCCTTCGAGCGCTTTACCGAGCATGGTCCGCTGGCGATGCTGCCGATGTCGCAAGGGCGCTGTTCGCTGGTGTGGTGCCATCCGCAGTCGCGGCGCGACGAGGTGCTGAGCAGGTCCGACGAACGTTTTTGTCAGGCGTTACAGCAGGCATTCGGCTGGCGGCTGGGGCGTATTACCCATGCCGGTAAGCGCAGCGTCTATCCGTTAGCCTTAACGACCGCCACCCGTGCGGTGTCACACCGTCTGGCGCTGGTCGGCAACGCGGCGCAGACGCTGCATCCGATCGCCGGGCAGGGCTTTAATCTTGGCCTGCGCGATGTGATGAGCCTGGCGGAGATGCTTGCCGACGCGCACGTGGCCCGCGACGATGTGGGCGATTATTCCCTGCTGTGCCGCTACCAGGCACGGCGGGCAGGTGATAAAGCCGCCACTATCGGTGTCACCGATGGGCTGGTGCATCTGTTTGCCAACCGTTGGGCGCCGCTGGTGGCGGGGCGCAACGTCGGTCTGATGGCCATGGAATTATTTACCCCAGCGCGCGATGCGCTGGCGCAGCGTACCCTCGGTTGGGTTCCCCGTTAAGGAGTAAAACGTGCAAAGTGTTGATGTTGCCATTGTTGGCGGTGGAATGGTGGGACTGGCGGTAGCCTGCGGTTTACAGGGCAGTGGCCTGCGCGTCGCGGTGCTGGAGAAAGCAGCGCCGCAGCCTCTGGCCGCCGATGCGCCGCCGGCGCTGCGCGTTTCGGCGATCAATGCTGCCAGCGAAAAGCTACTGACTAAGCTGGATGTCTGGCATGAGATCGTCGCCCAGCGCGCCAGCTGCTATCACGGTATGGAAGTGTGGGACAAAGACAGCTTCGGCCGCATTAGCTTCGATGACCAGAGCATGGGCTTCAGCCATCTGGGCCATATTATTGAAAATGCCGTGGTGCATCACGCATTGTGGCAGAGAGCGCAGCGCTGCGCTGACGTCACCCTGCTGGCGCCTGCGGAGCTGCAGCAGGTAGCGTGGGGTGAAAACGAAGCCTTTCTCAGCCTGCAGGACGGCAGCATGTTGACCGCGAGGCTGGTGGTTGGCGCTGATGGCGCGAATTCATGGCTGCGTAATAAGGCCGATATTCCGCTGACCTTCTGGGATTACCACCATCATGCGCTGGTGGCGACGATACGCACCACTGAGCCGCATCAGGCGGTGGCACGCCAGGCGTTCCATGGCGAGGGTATTCTGGCCTTCCTGCCGCTGAGCGATCCGCACCTGTGCTCGATCGTTTGGTCGCTGTCGCCAGCGGAAGCGAAGCGGATGCAGGAGGCTGATGAAGCCACCTTCAACCAGGCGCTGAATATCGCCTTCGATAATTGCCTCGGCCTCTGCCAGCTGGCAAGCGAACGTGAAGTCTTCCCGCTGACCGGCCGCTATGCCCGTCAGTTTGCCGCCCACCGCCTGGCGCTGGTCGGCGATGCCGCGCATACCATCCACCCGCTGGCCGGGCAGGGGGTGAACCTTGGCTTTATGGATGCCGCCGAGCTTATCGACGAGCTGAAGCGCCTGCACGCGCAGGGGAAAGATATCGGCCAGCATTTATATCTGCGCCGCTACGAGCGCAGCCGCAAGCACAGCGCCGCGCTGATGCTGGCGGGTATGCAGGGCTTCCGCGAAATGTTCTCCGGTAGCCATCCGGCGAAGAAATTCCTCCGCGATATGGGACTCAAACTGGCCGATACGTTGCCAGGCGTGAAACCGCAGCTGATTCGCCAGGCGGTGGGTCTCAACGATCTCCCCGCCTGGTTACGTTAACCGCGTCACACTTCTTTTACCCGGCCTGCGCGCCGGGTTTTCTCCCTCATTTGAAATATTCTAATTTCACCTCTTTTTTCGCATTAGTTTTATTAATGCTCTCTTTTTTTTGTTAAAGAAATTAGGGCCGTAAAATCGCATAAAACACCATCATTGCCTTATCGATGAAAGCTTGATGTTAATTTTATGTGGCATAAATCGCTTTTTTCCAGTCAATAACTCTGTAGGCTTTTCGGCGGATTTTAGTCATAAGCTAATGTGATGCCCTGAATGAGCTTATGGTTTAGCGCCGGGTTCGGTGGTAAGTTCAGGCAAAAGAGAACGTTTGCGTCGGCGTCCGTCAGCGGTGCCGTCGCCGAATTTCGTGGCGCAAAATCGCCGACAATCTCGTGGCTGGTTCCGTTTTATTCGATGAGGAAAAGATGGCTCAACAGACTCCGTTGTATGAACAACACACGCTGTGCGGCGCTCGCATGGTGGATTTCCATGGCTGGATGATGCCGCTGCATTACGGATCCCAGATTGATGAGCACCACGCGGTGCGCGGCGATGCAGGGATGTTCGATGTGTCGCATATGACCATCGTCGATTTCCACGGCAGCCGGATCCGCGAGTTCTTGCGCTATTTGCTGGCCAACGATGTGGCGAAGCTGACCACCCCAGGCAAAGCGCTCTACACCGGCATGCTGACCGCCTCCGCCGGTGTCATCGATGACCTGATTGTTTATTTCCTTTCTGAAGATTATTTCCGCCTCGTTGTTAACTCCGCCACCCGCGAAAAAGACCTCGCCTGGATCTCCGAACAAGCTGAACCCTACGGCCTTGAAATTACCGTTCGCGACGATCTGTCGCTGATCGCGGTCCAGGGTCCGCAGGCGAAAGCGAAGGCGGCGACGCTGTTCACCGACGCTCAGCGTCAGGCTGTGGAAGGCATGAAGCCGTTCTTTGGCGTGCAGTCCGGCGACTTGTTTATCGCCACCACCGGTTATACCGGCGAAGCGGGTTATGAAATTGCGATGCCGAACGAGCAGGCGGCTGATTTCTGGCGCGGTCTGCTGGACGCTGGCGTTAAGCCGTGTGGTCTTGGCGCGCGCGATACCCTGCGCCTGGAAGCCGGGATGAACCTGTACGGCCAGGAAATGGACGAAGGCGTCTCGCCGCTGGCGGCGAACATGGGCTGGACTATCGCCTGGGAGCCCGCCGATCGTAACTTCATCGGCCGCGAAGCGCTGGAAATGCAGCGTGAAAAAGGCACCGAGCAGCTGGTGGGCCTGGTGATGACCGAGAAAGGCGTCCTGCGCGGCGGCCTGCCGGTACGTTTTACCGATAGCGACGGTAATCAAAAAGAAGGCATTATCACCAGCGGCACCTTCTCGCCGACGCTGGGCTACAGCATCGCGCTGGCTCGCGTGCCGGCCGGGATTGGCGACACCGCGGTGGTGCAAATTCGTAACCGTGAAATGCCGGTAAAAGTGACTAAACCTGGTTTTGTACGCAATGGCAAAGCCATTGTGTGATTTCCCTTTTTTGGAGATGAATTGATGAGCAACGTACCAGCAGAACTGAAATACAGTAAAGAACACGAATGGCTGCGTAAAGAAGCGGACGGCACCTATACCGTCGGGATCACCGAGCACGCGCAGGAGCTGCTTGGCGATATGGTTTTCGTTGACCTGCCGGAAGTGGGCGCCACCGTTGAAGCGGGCGCCGATTGCGCCGTTGCTGAATCCGTGAAAGCGGCTTCTGATATCTACGCGCCGATTAGCGGTGAAATCGTTGCCGTTAACGAAGAGCTGAACGACTCTCCGGAACTGGTCAACAGCGACCCGTATACCGACGGCTGGATCTTCAAAATCAAAGCCAGCGACGAAGCGCAGGTTGCCGCGCTGCTGGATGCGACCGCTTATGAAGCTTTATTAGAAGACGAATAAATACGCTTCATCCTTCACGCTGCAGAGGCGTTGGCTTCCTGGCTCCCCCCGGTCACTTACTGTTGTAAGCCCCCGGGGAGTCGCTGTGTCGCCGCCTTCCTGCAACGTGAATGATTTTGCGTATTCTGGCCCGGTAAGCATCAGCGCTTGCCGGGCAAACCAGTCAGACAATCACGATTCACCGCACGTTTCAGGAACCATCGCTCATGACTCAGACTTTAAGTCAGCTTGAAAACCGCGACGCCTTTATTGAACGTCACATTGGCCCGGACGCTCAGCAGCAGCAAGAGATGCTGAAGACCGTCGGCGCGGATTCGCTTAACGCCCTGATTGGCCAGATTGTGCCGCAGGATATCCAGCTGGCGACCCCACCGCAGGTGGGCGACGCGACTACCGAATTCGCCGCGCTGGCGGAGCTGAAGGCGATCGCCGGTCGCAACAAGCGCTTCAAGTCTTACATCGGCATGGGCTACACCGCCGTGCAGCTGCCGCCGGTTATTCAGCGCAACATGCTGGAAAACCCGGGCTGGTATACCGCCTATACCCCTTACCAGCCGGAAGTCTCCCAGGGCCGTCTGGAATCGCTGCTCAACTTCCAGCAGGTGACGCTGGATCTGACCGGGTTGGATATCGCTTCCGCTTCGCTGCTCGATGAAGCCACCGCCGCCGCCGAAGCGATGGCGATGGCCAAACGCGTCAGTAAACTGAAGAACGCCAACCGTTTCTTCGTTGCCGCCGATGTCCATCCGCAAACCCTGGACGTGGTGCGCACCCGCGCGGAAACTTTCGGCTTCGACGTGATTGTCGATGACGCCGACAAAGTGCTCGATCACCAGGATGTCTTCGGCGTGCTGCTGCAGCAGGTGGGCACCACCGGTGAAATCCACGATTACAGCAAACTGATCGCCGAGCTGAAAGCGCGCAAAGTGATTGTCAGCGTCGCCGCTGACTTTATGGCGCTGGTGCTGCTGACGGCGCCGGGCAAGCAGGGCGCGGATATCGTCTTCGGTTCCGCCCAACGCTTCGGCGTGCCGATGGGCTACGGCGGCCCGCACGCGGCCTTCTTCGCGGCGAAAGATGAATTCAAACGCTCCATGCCGGGCCGGATTATCGGCGTATCGAAAGATGCGGCGGGGAATACCGCGCTGCGCATGGCGATGCAGACTCGCGAGCAGCATATCCGCCGCGAGAAAGCGAACTCCAACATTTGTACCTCGCAGGTTCTGCTGGCCAACATCGCCAGCCTGTACGCGGTATTCCACGGCCCGGCGGGCCTGAAACGTATCGCTGGCCGCATTCATCGCCTGACCGACATTCTGGCCGACGGCCTGCAGAAGAAAGGGCTGAAGCTGCGCCATGCGCACTACTTCGACACCCTTTGCGTCGAAGTGGCGGATAAAGCCGCGGTGCTGGCGCGTGCCGAAGCGCTGCAGATTAACCTGCGTAGCGATATTCACGGCGCGGTGGGCATTACGCTCGATGAAGCGACCACCCGCGAAGATGTGCTGAACCTGTTCCGCGCCATCGTCGGCGACGATCACGGTCTGGATATCGATACTCTGGATAAAGACGTGGCGCTGGATAGCCGTTCGATCCCGGCGGCGATGCTGCGCGACGATGCGATCCTCACCCATCCGGTGTTTAACCGCTACCATAGCGAAACCGAGATGATGCGCTACATGCACGCCCTGGAGCGTAAAGATCTGGCGCTGAACCAGGCGATGATCCCGTTGGGCTCCTGCACCATGAAACTGAACGCCGCGGCGGAGATGATCCCGATCACCTGGCCGGAATTTGCCGAGCTGCACCCGTTCTGCCCGGTCGAGCAGGCGGAAGGTTATCATCAGATGATCGCCCAGCTTTCTGACTGGCTGGTTAAACTGACCGGCTATGACGCCGTCTGTATGCAGCCGAACTCCGGCGCGCAGGGCGAGTATGCTGGCCTGCTGGCGATTCGCCACTATCACGAGAGCCGCAACGAAGGCCATCGCGATATCTGCCTGATCCCAAGCTCCGCGCACGGCACCAACCCGGCTTCCGCGCAGATGGCGGGTATGCAGGTAGTGGTGGTTGCCTGCGACAAAAACGGCAACATCGATCTTGCCGATCTGCGTGAAAAAGCAGAGCAGGCAGGGACGAATCTCTCCTGCATCATGGTCACCTATCCGTCGACCCACGGCGTGTATGAAGAGACCATCCGTGAAGTGTGCGAGATAGTGCATCAGTTCGGCGGCCAGGTTTACCTCGACGGCGCCAACATGAACGCCCAGGTCGGGATCACTTCTCCGGGCTTTATCGGCGCTGACGTTTCGCACCTCAACCTGCATAAAACCTTCTGCATTCCGCACGGCGGCGGCGGCCCGGGTATGGGCCCAATCGGTGTGAAAGCGCACCTGGCGCCGTTTGTACCGGGCCACAGCGTGGTACAGATTGAAGGCATGCTGACCCGTCAGGGGGCGGTCTCCGCCGCGCCGTTCGGCAGCGCTTCCATCCTGCCGATCAGCTGGATGTATATCCGCATGATGGGCGCGGAAGGGCTGAAACAGGCGAGCCAGAACGCGATCCTTAACGCCAACTATATCGCTACCCGCCTGAAAGATGCCTACCCGGTGCTCTATACCGGCCGCGACGGTCGCGTGGCGCACGAATGTATTCTCGATATTCGCCCGCTGAAAGAAGAGACTGGCATCAGTGAACTGGATATCGCCAAGCGTCTGATCGACTTTGGTTTCCATGCGCCGACCATGTCCTTCCCGGTTGCCGGGACGCTGATGGTTGAGCCGACGGAATCGGAAAGCAAGGTCGAGCTGGACCGCTTTATTGACGCGATGCTGGCGATCCGCGCGGAAATCGATCGCGTTAAAGCTGGTGAATGGCCGCTGGAAGATAACCCGCTGGTGAACGCGCCGCACACCCAGGGCGAGCTGGTTGGCGAGTGGAACCATCCGTACAGCCGCGAGCTGGCGGTATTCCCGGCAGGGTTGCACAACAAGTACTGGCCGACGGTAAAACGCCTGGACGATGTCTACGGCGACCGTAACCTGTTCTGCTCCTGCGTCCCGATGAGCGAATACCAGTAAGTGGCGAATTAGCTAAACTTTTAAAGGCGCTGCGGCGCCTTTATTTTTTGGAGGGAAGGTATGGCGATAGCTCTGATTAGCGGCGCGAGCCGCGGCATAGGCCGGGCGACGGCGCTGCTGCTGGCGCAGGAAGGGTATACCGTCGCGGTCAATTACCATCACAACATTAAAGCCGCCACCGAAGTGGTCAATACCATTGTTGAATCTGGCGGCAAAGCCACGGCGCTGCGGGCGGATATCAGCGATGAAGCGCAGGTGATGGCGATGTTTGAGGCGATTGACCATATTGGCGAACCGCTGACGGCGTTGGTCAACAATGCCGGGATCCTGTTTACCCAATGTACGGTGGAGAGCCTGAACGCCGAGCGTATTAACCGCGTGCTGGCCACCAACGTCACCGGTTATTTCCTTTGCTGCCGTGAGGCGGTCAAGCGTATGTCGCATCGGCATGGCGGCAAGGGTGGGGCGATAGTTAACGTGTCGTCGGCGGCGTCGCGCCTTGGCGCGCCGGGGGAGTACGTTGACTATGCCGCTTCAAAGGGAGCGGTAGATACCCTGACCACCGGGCTGGCGCTGGAGGTGGCGGCGCAGGGGATCCGGGTGAACGGCGTGCGTCCGGGGCTGATTTATACCGAAATGCACGCCTCCGGCGGCGAACCAGGACGCGTGGATCGAGTGAAGCATTCGCTGCCGATGCAGCGCGGCGGCCAGCCGGAAGAGGTCGCTCAGGCCATTGCCTGGCTGCTGAGCGACAAAGCGTCGTATGTGACGGGCAGTTTCCTTGAACTGGCGGGCGGGAAATAATCCGTAGATGTCTATTGCCCGGCGGCGCTGCGCTTGCCGGGGAAACCTTTCCGGATAGCGGCTACGCCTTATCCGGGCTACCCAACAACGCAAGCCGGGGAAACCGACGATCTACCAGGAGGCCAGCCACAGTCTCAGACGCATTCCCCAACTGCTGGTCCAGCCGGTGGTAACCGACTTCACCTCGCCTTGAGAAATGAACACCAGCGTTGGCGTCACCTGCACGTCCCACTGCCGCGCCAGCTGGCCGCTTGGATCATTCACCGTCGGCAGCGCCATTTTCTTCCTTGTCAGCCACTTCTCCAGCGCGGCGTTATCGCCGGAACGCAGGGCTACCGTTAGCACATTGCCGCCGTCGGCGGCGAGCGATGCCACCGACGGCGTGGTATAGCGACAAACCCCGCACCAGGTCGCCCAGACGTACAGCAGTAGCGGCTTTTGCTGGCTCATGGCGTTCAGATCCAGCGTCCTGCCGTCGAGGGTTTGTAGCGGCGTGGCGCTGACGTTTTGCGGCAACGCGGGCTGGCGGAAGTAATCTACCGCCAGGCTAACCGCCGCGCCAATCAGCAGCCACACCGCCAGCTCGCGCAGCCAGCGCCTGATTTTACTGGCCACGGGCTTTCGCCAGCTGTTCTTTCACCAGCCCGTCCAGCTCATCAGCAGGGATCGCGCCGGCCACCATCTGATCGCCGATGATGGTTGCCGGGGTGCCCTGAATATTCAGCACCTGCGACAAAATTAGGTTCATCTTCAGCGAGTCCATGGTCTTGTCATCGACACTGACGCTATCGGTGGCGGTTTTCTTCTGCGCCGCGGCGATACTGGCGTCATCGTGATAGCCCTTTTTCGCCATCAGCCGCTGATGCAGCGCCCAGAACTTATCGGGCTGTTGACGCCAGGTGGAGAGCGCGGCTTTAGCGGCATTCACCGAACTCTGCCCTTTAAACGGCAGCAGCTTAATGATGAGCTGAATGTCCGGATTATCGTGGACGATTTTTTCCAGCATCGGATCAAACTGTTTGCAGTAAGGGCAGTTGTAATCGGTAAATGAGACGATCGTGAGCTTTGGTTCTTTCGCGCCGGTGCGCGGGCTGTTCGGATCGTTAAACAGCAGTTGGGCTAACTGGTCATTACCGTTTGCTTGCGGTTCTTCCGCCGGGGCGGCGAAGCTGAAGGCCGATACGCACAGCAGCAATAAGGCGGTGATAGCTCTCATGTTATTTTCCTTTAGCGGCGGACAGGGTGGCGAGAAGGTGTTCGCGGTCTAACAGCGCAGGCAGGATCTGTCCCTGCGGCAATCCCGGTCCGTAAATCTGGTTAAACGGCACCGCGGCGCTGCCGCGAGCGGTTAAAAACTGACTAATCGTGGCGGAGGGGCGGCTCCAGTCGCCGCGTAAGGCGACTACGTCTGGCGCTAACAGCGCCCGCTGGACGTCATCGCGCAGCAGCACTTTGTATTTATTGGCTTTACAGGTCACGCACCAGTCGGCGGTGACATCAATAAATACCCGTTTATGCTCCGCAAGGGCGTTAGCGATAGCCTGCTCGCTGAGCGGCTGCCAGTTAACCCGGTCGCGGCGCGGGCCCTGGCCGTCCTGTTGGGCGACAAAGGCGACGGCGCCCGCCACCACGATGGCCAGGGCGCTCGCGCGCAGCGCCGTACGCCAGCGGTAGCGCCAGGCGGTGGCCAATAGCAGGCCGATGGCCAGAATCACCAGCAGGGTAAGCACCGGCGTGCGGCCGATGTGGATCGTCAGCAGGCTGACCAGCCATAGTGCTGAACCAAGCATCATTAGCCCCAACACCACGCGCAGATGATTCATCCAGCGGCCTGGACGTGGAAGTCGTTGCGCCAGCCCCGGCCAGGCGACAATAAGCAGCCACGGCAGGCTCATGCCGATCCCCATGGCGAAGAAAATCCCCCACAGCAGCGGCAACGGCGCCACCAGCGCCACCGACACGGCGGTACCGAGGAACGGCGCGGTACAGGGCGTCGCCAGCAGGGTGGCGAAGGCGCCCTGCCAAAAATGGCCCATCAAGCCGTTGCCGCCGCGGGTGGCGAGGAAGGTACTGGCGCTGGAGGAGAGACGGATTTCGAACAGCCCCAACAAACTGGCACTGAACAGCACCATCACCAGCGCCATCGCGCCGATAAACCACGGGTTCTGGAACTGGATCCCCCAGCCGAGCGCCTGATTACCTAAACGCAATAGCGTCATCATCAAAGCCAGCGCCAGGAAGGAGACGACGATCCCGCACACCGAGGCAAGGAACTGTCGCCGCACCGCGCCGCGTTCGCGACGTTCGGTTTGCACCAGCGAGCCGAGCTTCATCGCCAGCACCGGCAGCACGCAGGGCATGACGTTGAGAATGAGCCCGCCGGTCAGCGCCATCAGCAGCACCCAGCCTAAGGCCAGCCCCGGCGCCGCACTGCCGGCGGCAATGGCAATATGGCTTTCCTGCGCCTGGCCGCTATCGGCCAGCACCAGCGACAGCGTTTCACCGCTCAGGTCCGGCGCCGCCTCGCCCCAGCTGTCGGTGACCGGTAAGGTGGCGGTCAACGTATCGCCGCGGCTGGTAAAGCTCGGCTTGCCGAAATCGACATCCTCCATGCTGTCGATAAACAGCGCTGGCTGCTGCCAGCCGGCATCGCGGCGGGCGGTCACCGTCAGTTTGCCGCTGACGTAGCTGGCGCTAAGCGCCGAGGTGAGACCGTCGCGCAGCGGCAGCGTGCCCATCGCGCGGGTGAAATCGTAATTAAATTGCTCTCCCGCCGGAGCCGTCATATCCAGCGAAAAGGGGTAGTCAGTGAGAATGCAGACATTGCTGCAGGTAGAGAGCGTCAGGACGCCGCTAAGCGTCGGCGGTATTTTCCCGCGCAGGGTTATCGGGAAGCTGACGTCGCCGTGATACCCCTGAGTGGAAATACCCGCGACGTCGAAGCGTTGCGGCGTCGGCCAGCGCCAGTTCACCTCCAGCGGCGTGCGCCAGGCGATAGCCGGCGCGATGCCGCCTTCGCCCGGCGAACGCCAGTAGGTTTTCCAGCCTTTTTCCAGCGCCACGTCTAAAAGCAGGCGGGTGTCGCCATTGCTCTCGGTTTGCGCCCGCAGGCGCACGCTGGCGTGTTGATTGTCGGCGATGCGCAGCCAGCCGCTATCGGCGGCCTGGCTGACGGGCAGCCATAGCCAAAGCAGGCAGACCAGCAGTCGCCTGAATACCATAAACATAAATTTTCTCCGTAAGTAATAAATTAACCTGAGCTGTCAGGAGAATTAATCACTCACGGAAGACGCATAATCGCAGATGCACCCGCAATCGGGGTGAGGAGATAACGCGGGGAGGCCACTGGCGTTCGATACGCAGCGGGATCGCCGCCAGCACCGCCAGCAGCAGAGTGATAGCCAACAGCGCCCCTTCAAACAGCATCGGCGGAACGGCCATCAGCGACTTGGCGCTGAGCTCGCACGGCGTGACCGGCGCCTCGGCCTTATCCTGGTTTTGCTGTAGCGACGGGCTGTCGGCGGTGAGGTTCATGACCAGCGCGTGCATCCCGGCCATCCGCTGGGCGGTGCAGGTCAGCACCACCAGACAGGCCAGGAGGACAAAAAGAATGGCTTTGCGTTGTCGCTTAATCATGATCGCCTCAAATATTCACGCGGCCTATCTTATCGGGCGAACGCGTTTTGGCAATGGTAAAGCTGTAAAGAAGTGTCTGGCGGATAAGTGATTTGCCCCCTCCCGGCCGGGAGAGGGCGGTCAGTTACAGATTCTCGCCGTTGCTGGCGATGACTTCTTTGTACCAGTTAAAGCTCTTCTTGCGCGAGCGGGACATATCGCCGGTGCCGTCGTCGTGTTTATTGACGTAGATGAAGCCGTAGCGTTTGCTGTACTGTCCGGTGGTGAAGGAGACGCAGTCGATGCAGCCCCATGGGGTATAGCCCATCAGATCGACGCCGTCATAAGTCACCGCTTTAATCATCTCTTCGACGTGAGCGCGCAGATAATCGATGCGGTAGTCATCGTTGATGCTGCCGTCGGCTTCGACTTTGTCGTAGGCGCCAAAGCCGTTTTCCACGATAAACAGCGGCTTCTGGTAGCGCTCATACAGTTCGCACAGGGCGTAGCGCAGGCCAACCGGGTCAATCTGCCAGCCCCAGTCGGAGGCTTTCACGTGCGGGTTCGGCACGCTGCCTTCGAAGCCGGAAATGGCGTCGCCGGTACCGCCTTCGGCTTTCACCGCGTTGGTCATGTAGTAGCTGAAGCCGAGATAGGCGCAGGTGCCTTCGCGCAGGATCTGCGCATCGCCGTCTTCCATTTTGATGTTGAAGCCACGGCGTTCCCATTCATTCAACACATAGCTCGGGTAGTAACCGCGCAACTGGACATCGGTAAAGACGTAGCGTTCGCGCATCGACTCCTGGGCGAACATGACATCTTCCGGTTTGCAGGAATAAGGGTAGAGGGCGACCATCGCCAGCATGCAGCCGACCTGCATATCCGGGTTGATACGACGGGCCGCTTTCACCGCCAGCGCGCTGGCGACAAACTGGTGATGCAGCACCTGGTACATGGTCTCTTCCGGATTTTCATGCTCGGTATAGACCACGCCGGAACAGCAGTAGCCGAACAGCGGCGCGCGCCAGTTGCGCTGGTTATTGATCTCGTTAAAGGTCATCCAGTATTTCACTTTGTGCTTATAGCGCTCGAAGACCACTTCGGCGAAGCGCACAAAGAAATTGACCACTTTGCGGTTGGTCCAGCCGCCGTACTGCTGTACCAGATGCAGCGGCATTTCAAAGTGGGAAAGGGTGATCACCGGTTCGATGTTGTACTTCAGCAGTTCATCGAACATGTCATCGTAGAATTGCAGCCCTTCTTCATTCGGCTGAGTTTCGTCGCCCTGCGGGAAGATGCGGGTCCAGGCAATAGAGGTGCGGAAGCACTTGAAGCCCATCTCGGCGAACAGCTTGATGTCTTCTTTGTAGTGGCCGTAGAAATCGACCGCTTCATGATTAGGGTAATATTTACCCGCTTCGACCTGGTGGGTGATTTCGCGCGGTACGCCGTGCGCCCCGCCGGTTAAAACGTCGCAGATGCTCGGGCCTTTGCCGCCTTTATTCCAGCCGCCTTCAACCTGATGCGCGGCGACCGCGCCGCCCCATAAAAAGTCTTTTGGAAGAGTCAATTTTTTCATCTTTGCTAATCTCTCTGAATCACTATTGCGATTGAGTCTAGCAAAGCGAAATTGAATGTCACGATATAACAAATCCCGCCAAACGTAATATGTTACATCGAAAAAACAGGCTGTTATTTTTAGCTGATTTTGCGCGCTAATTTACGTCCCAGCGATTCAAGGATATAGATCACCGGAATTTGCGTCGTAATATCGTAGACGCCGCCAATACGCGTCTGCGGCACGTGCCACGAGAGATTGAAATCAGCCAGTTTCGCCAGCCGCGAATGCTCGTGGCTGGTAATCGACATCACCTTGCAGCGGTGCAGGCTGAACTGGCTGGCGAAGCGCAGGATCTCTTCGGTTTCGCCGGAGACGGAAAGCACGATCGCCAGCGCGTTACGGGCCATATCATTGGTTACCGGGAAATAGGGGTCGTCAATATGGTTGCTGAATTTACCGACGTTGGAAAAGAAGCGTGCGCCATATTTCGCCAGCGCGCCGGAGGTGCCGGCACCGACGAAAATAATACGTTCGGAGGCGAGAATAATATCGACCGCCTGTTCGAGTAACGCATCGAACTCGTCATTATTGACGCTTTTAAAAAAGCTCATTATTTCGCTGGCGCCGATATTTGCCTGTTGAGGCTCATTCTGCTCAAGATATAATTTAAAGCGTACGCGAAATTCAGAGTAGCCCTCGCACTGCAGTTTGCGGCAGAAGCGCAACACGGTGGTGGTGGAGACCCCGGCGGCTTCGGCCAGTTCGCGGATGGTCATGTACATCACTTTGTCACGATTCTTAATGACGTAGTGGTAGACCATCATCTCAAGATTATTGAGACTGGCGACAGCGGCGTGGGAGAACATACTCACAGTGGCGAACTCACAATTCATAATGACCAGGACGGAATTATATCATGCAGGCCAATGACATTACCTTTTTTCAGCGCTTTCAGGACGACATCCTCGCCGGGCGCAAAACGATTACCATCCGCGATGCGGCGGAATCGCATTTTAAACCGGGTGACGTCCTGCGCGTTGGGCGCTATGAAGATGACGGCTATTTTTGCACCATCGCCGTGACCGCCACCTCGACGGTGACGCTCGATACGCTAACTGAACAGCATGCCCGGCAGGAGAATATGACCCTCGAACAACTGCGGCAGGTGATTAGGGAAATCTATCCTACGGAAGAACGGTTTTATGTTATTGAATTCAAACGCCTTTAAATAAAAGCAGCACAGCTGTTAGTTGAAATAATATTGTAACATTATGATTTTAATGTATTTACAAATATACATCGTTTTATTTTAGCTAACAGGTGTTCACTGGAATCATTCTCAGTTACCCTAAGTGGGCAATGAAAGCGTTCTTGTTTTCACGGAGTCAAATATGGTGCGCAAACCATTAATCACTCAGGGATATTCTCTGGCAGAGGAAGTTGCCAACAGTATCAGTCACGGGATCGGGCTGGTGTTCGGTATTGTCGGCCTCGTGTTGCTGCTGGTGCAGGCGGTAGACACGAACGCCAGCGCAACGGCGATCACCAGCTACAGCCTGTACGGCGGCAGCATGATTATGCTGTTCCTCGCCTCCACGCTCTATCACGCTATCCCGCATCAGCGGGCGAAACAGTGGCTGAAAAAGTTCGACCACTGCGCTATCTACCTGTTGATTGCCGGGACCTACACGCCGTTCTTGCTGGTGGGGTTGAATTCACCGCTGGCGAAGGGGCTGATGATCGTCATCTGGAGCCTGGCGCTGCTGGGGATCCTGTTTAAGCTGACCATCGCGCACCGCTTTAAAATTCTGTCGCTGGTGACTTATCTGACCATGGGCTGGCTGTCGCTTATCGTGGTCTATCAGCTGGCAGTGAAGCTGGCGGTGGGCGGCGTAACGCTGCTGGCGGTCGGCGGGGTGGTGTACTCGCTTGGGGTCATCTTCTACGTCTGCAAACGCATTCCCTATAACCACGCTATCTGGCACGGCTTCGTGCTCGGCGGAAGCGTGTGTCACTTCCTGGCGATCTATCTTTACATCGGTCAACACTGACAAAAAGCCCCAACAGGGGCTTTTGGGTGACTCGTTCTGACTACTTCCACGGTGGCGCTACGCTTACCGTGGCTACGATACTCTGCGACCTGGAAATCCCACGGTGGCGCTGACATTCTGCGGCCTGGTAGCCTGGCTAAGGCGCAAGCGCCGCAAGCCGGGAATCATGACGCCTTACTACTCTTCTTCCAGCGAATAGGGCAACGGTTCGATGCGCAGGCTGCCGGCATCGTCGCGCACGCGGAACACGCTGTCCGGCTCCATATCGTTATTCATCACCACCTGCACCAGCAGACGGCCATCATCCAGCTGAACCGCCGCCAGCACCGTCCCGGTGCGGCGCCAGTTGTCGCCCATTTTCAGCTCCAGATCTTCCCCGGCTTCCGGCACCCGGCTGGCGGTCCCTGACAGCGTCCACAGCGCGCGCTTATTGGCGCCGCGGAATTTCGCCCGCGCGACCATTTCCTGGCCGGTGTAGCAGCCTTTCCTGAAGCTGATACCGCCCAGCGCCTGCAGGTTGGTCGCCTGCGGAATGAACTGCGCGCTGTTGGCGCTGTCGATAACCGGCAGACCGGCTTCAATATTCAGCGCCAGCCACTGCTGGCTGTTGTTGAGCTGTGCTTCGCCGCGCAGCGCGTCGGTAACACGGTTAGCGGTGTCGACATCAGTCACCAGCAGGAAGCGTTCGCCCGGATGGTCAAACCACAGCAGGCTGGTGGCGCCTTCGCTGACCACCGGGGTGGCCGCGTCGGGCAGGGCGGCGAACAACGGCGCCAGCGCGGCGCGCGCCTGGAAGCCGGCCACCCCCAGCAGGACCAGATCGTCGTTGGCGGCGATGGTGACTTTAGAGAAGACGGCATATTTTTTCAGTTCGGTCAGCTGCACGTCGCGCAGGCTGCGGCGCTCGATCCATGCGAAGCCGCCGTCGCGGCGGAACACGCGCAGGTTGCTCCACATCTTGCCTTTGGCGTCACAGTGGGCGGCAAGCAGATGCTGAGCATCGGTGAGACTGCTCACATCGGCGGTAATCTGGCCCTGCAGATATTTTTCGCTATCCGGCCCGCTAATCGTCGCCAGCGCCCAGTCATCCAGGGTCATCAGCGTTAACGGCAGACGAGCGGAAGAGGAAGGCTGACGCGGAGGAAAAGGTGTAAAAGCCATAGTCATATCCTGAATCGCTTAACGCAGTGTGTGTGACCAATGGTAAAAGAGCTATAGTGCATTGCAAGTGCTTTCAACAGGCCATTTGTGCGCTGGCGTGAGACAGCCGCCTGACGCAGGGAATCAATAAGCCCATCATTATTTTATGGTTTTTATGGAATGATGCTCGCATTCAGCGATATTCCTGTAAAGTTACGGCATAAAACGGGTTAAACTAACCTATATTTTGCTGCTGGAAGGTCAACATGGACATTAACAATAAAGCACGTATCCACTGGGCATGCCGCCGCGGGATGCGCGAACTCGACATCTCCATCATGCCGTTCTTTGAGTATGAGTACGATACGCTCAGCGATACTGACAAACAGCTGTTCATTCGCCTGCTGGAAAATGACGATCCGGATCTGTTCAACTGGCTGATGAACCACGGCAAACCGGCCGATGCGGAGCTGCAGCGGATGGTAACCTTAATTCAGACACGGAATCGGGAACGTGGTCCTGTGGCAATCTGATCTCCGTATCTCCTGGCGCGCGCAGTGGTTTTCCCTGCTGCTCCACGGCGTTGTGGCGGCGCTGGTGCTGCTGGTCCCCTGGCCGCTGAGCTACACCCCGATCTGGCTGCTGCTGTTGTCGCTGGTGGTGTTTGACTGCGTGCGCAGCCAGCGGCGGATCCATGCCCGTCGCGGAGAGATAAAACTGCTCACCGATTCCCGTCTTCGCTGGCAAAACGCCGAATGGGAGATCCTCGGGACCCCGTGGGTCATCAATAGCGGTATGCTGCTGCGGTTACGCCATGTCGATACCCGGCGCGGGCAGCATTTGTGGCTGGCGGCGGATAGCATGGATGCCGGAGAATGGCGAGATTTGCGCCGGCTGGTGCTGCAAAAACCGGCGCAGGAGTAAGCGGCGTCAGGAGAAGTGTTCGGCCATTTCGCCGAGGATCTGCTCGCACCAGCTCTGGATGCGCTCGTCGCTCAGGTCGTACTGATTGGTTTCATCCAGCGCCAGGCCAACGAACAGTTGGCCATCGGCGATAACCGGTTTTGGACTGGTGAACTCATAGCCTTCGGTTGGCCAGTAGCCGACAAATTTCACGCCTTTGGTCGCCAGCTTGTCGTGCAGCATGCCCAGTGCGTCAAGGAACCATTCACCATAGCCCAGCTGATCGCCCATGCCGTACAGCGCGACGATTTTGCCTTCCAGGTCCAGGGTATCCAGTTGCTCCCAGACCGCCTCCCAGTCTTCCTGAATTTCGCCGAAATCCCAGGTCGGGATGCCGAGGATCAGTACGTCGTACTGGCTCATCAGCGCGGGGGAATCGTCTTTCAGATTGTGCAGCGTCACCAGCTCGGGGCCGATGATATCGCGGATTTTCTCCGCAGCCATTTCGGTGTAGCAGGTACTGGAGCCGTAAAAAAGACCTATATTCATCGCGTAAACGTCTCAATTCTTGCCGTGAATTGCGCCCAGTGTACCAGAAAGGCGGCCTCTTAAGGCATAATGAGACCGTATAACGAACAAAGAGGCCGATGTGAAACAGGATCTGGCACAAATCGAACAGTTTCTCGATGCCCTTTGGCTGGAGCGGAATCTGGCGGAGAATACGCTCAGCGCCTACCGTCGCGATCTGACGATGTTAGTCGAGTGGCTGCACCATCGCGGCCTGTCGCTGGTAAGCGTCGGCAGCGACGATCTGCAGGCGCTGCTGGCCGAGCGGCAGTCCGGCGGCTACAAAGCCACCAGCACCGCGCGGTTGCTCAGCGCCGTGCGCCGGTTCTTCCAGCATCTGTATCGGGAGAAAATTCGCCCGGACGATCCCAGCGCGCTGCTGGCTTCGCCGAAGCTGCCGCAGCGGTTGCCGAAAGATCTCAGCGAGGCGCAGGTTGAACGCTTGCTGCAGGCGCCGCTGGTGGAGCAACCGCTGGAATTACGCGATAAGGCGATGCTGGAGGTACTGTATGCCACCGGCCTGCGCGTCTCGGAGCTGGTTGGCCTGACGATGAGCGATATCAGCCTGCGTCAGGGCGTGTTGCGGGTCATTGGTAAAGGCAACAAAGAACGGCTGGTGCCGCTGGGCGAAGAGGCGGTAATGTGGGTGGAAAATTACCTCGAATACGGTCGCCCGTGGCTGCTGAACGGCGTGGCGTCGGATGTATTATTTCCCAGCCAGCGCGCGCAGCAGATGACGCGCCAGACCTTTTGGCACCGCATTAAACACTATGCCGTCCTGGCGGGGATCGACAGCGCGAAGCTCTCCCCGCACGTATTACGCCATGCCTTCGCCACGCATTTGCTCAATCACGGCGCCGACCTGCGCGTGGTGCAGATGCTGTTAGGACACAGCGATCTCTCCACCACGCAGATCTACACCCACGTGGCGACCGAGCGTCTGCGACAACTTCATCAACAGCACCACCCGCGGGCGTGAGTGCTGAACAAAAGGACTGAGTATGAAAAAAGGTTTATTGATGTTCACTCTGCTGGCGGCCTCGCTTTCCGGCGCGGCGCATGCCGATAGCGCGGCGATCAAACAGTCGCTGGCGAAGCTGGGTGTGCAGAGTACCGATATCCAACCGTCGCCGGTTTCCGGGATGAGCACGGTGTTGACCGACAGCGGCGTCCTGTACGTCACTGACGATGGCAAACACATCATCCAGGGGCCGATGTACGATGTGAGCGGCGCGCAGCCGGTCAACGTCACCAACCAGTTGCTGGTCGGTAAGCTGAACGCGCTGAGCAACGAGATGATTGTCTATAAAGCGCCGAAGGAGCAGCACGTCATTACCGTCTTTACCGATATCACCTGCGGCTACTGCCATAAACTGCACGAGCAGATGAGCGACTACAACGCGCTGGGCATTACCGTGCGCTATCTGGCCTTCCCGCGCCAGGGGCTGCAAAGCCAGGCCGAGCAGGACATGAAAGCCATCTGGTGCGCGAAAGATCGCAACAAAGCGCTGGATGACGCTATGAACGGCAAAGGCGTACAGCCGGCAAGCTGCAGCGTGGATATCGCCAAACATTACACACTCGGCGTGCAGATGGGCGTCAACGGTACCCCGGCGATGGTCCTCAGCAACGGTATGGTGTTGCCGGGCTATCAGGGGCCGAAAGCGCTGAAAGCGTTCCTCGACGAGCATAAAAAACAGACAAGCGGTAACTGATTCGCGTGAAACAACAGATACAACTACGCCGCCGTGAGGCGGTTGACGGCGTCGATCTCCCCGCCGACCTGCCGCCGCTGCTGCAGCGGCTGTACGCCAGCCGCGGGGTGCGCAGTGCGCAGGAGCTGGAGCGCAGCGTCAAAGGCATGCTGCCGTGGACGCAGCTCACCGGTGTTGAAAAAGCGGTTGAGATGCTGCACGACGCTTTCGAGAATGGGTTGCACATTGTCGTGGTCGGCGATTTTGACGCCGACGGCGCCACCAGCACCGCGCTCAGCGTGCTCGCCTTACGTGCGCTGGGCTACGGCAACGTCTCCTATCTGGTGCCGAACCGTTTTGAAGACGGCTACGGCTTAAGCCCGGAAGTGGTCGATCAGGCGCACGCCCGTGGCGCGCAGATGATCATGACCGTCGACAACGGCATTTCGTCACATGCCGGCGTCGACCATGCCCATGCGCTGGGCATTCCGGTGCTGGTGACCGATCACCATCTTCCGGGCGAGACGCTACCGGCGGCCGAGGCCATCGTTAACCCTAACCTGCGCGAGTGTGATTTCCCCTCGAAATCACTGGCCGGGGTCGGGGTGGCGTTCTATCTGATGCTGGCGCTGCGTACCTTCCTGCGCGATAAAGGCTGGTTCGACGCCCGCGGTATCGCCGCGCCAAACCTGGCTGAGCTACTGGATCTGGTGGCGCTTGGCACCGTCGCGGACGTCGTGCCGCTGGATGCCAATAACCGCATTCTGACCTGGCAGGGATTAAGCCGTATTCGCGCCGGTAAATGTCGCCCAGGCATTAAAGCGCTGCTGGAAATTTCCAACCGCGATCCGCAAAAACTGGCCGCCAGCGACCTCGGTTTCGCCCTCGGGCCGCGCCTGAACGCGGCGGGGCGGCTGGACGATATGTCCGTCGGCGTGGCGCTGCTGCTGTGCGATAACATCGGCGAAGCGCGCGTGTTAGCCAACGAGCTCGATGCGCTTAATCAGACGCGCAAAGAGATTGAGCAGGGAATGCAGGCCGAGGCGTTGACCTTGTGTCAGCAACTGGAGCGCAGCAGCGACACCCTGCCCGGCGGGCTGGCGATGTATCATCCGCAGTGGCATCAGGGGGTAGTCGGCATTCTCGCCTCGCGGATTAAGGAGCGCTTCCATCGCCCGGTTATCGCTTTTGCGCCTACCGGCGACGGCACGCTCAAAGGCTCCGGACGCTCCATTCAGGGGCTGCACATGCGCGATGCGCTGGAGCGCCTGGATACGCTCTATCCGGGGCTGATCCTGAAGTTCGGTGGCCACGCGATGGCGGCGGGCTTATCGCTGGAAGAGGCGCGCTTTGAGGAGTTTCAGCAGCGCTTCGGCGAGCTGGTGACCGAATGGCTGGATCCGGCATTATTGCAGGGCGAGGTGGTCTCCGACGGCCCGCTGGCAGCGGCGGAGATGAGCATGGAAGTGGCGCAGATGCTGCGCGATGCCGGACCATGGGGGCAGATGTTCCCGGAACCGCTGTTTGATGGCCGTTTTCGCCTGCTGCAGCAGCGGCTGGTAGGCGAGCGTCACCTGAAAGTGATGGTCGAACCGGTTGGCGGCGGCCCGCTGCTGGACGGTATTGCTTTCAACGTTGATACTTCCATTTGGCCGGACAACGGCGTGCGCGAAGTGCAGTTAGCCTACAAGCTCGACATCAACGAGTTCCGCGGCAACCGCAGCCTGCAGCTGATCATCGATCACCTCTGGCCAAATTGACAACAGTGTATGAATAAGGGCGCGAATCCGGTAGAATTCCGCTCTTATCACCGCATTTTGACAAATCCATTAAAAGAAACCGACCATGTTTGAAATAAATCCGGTAAAAAACCGCATTCAGGACCTCACGGAGCGCTCCGACGTTCTTAGGGGGTATCTTTGACTACGATGCCAAGAAAGAGCGTCTCGAAGAAGTAAACGCCGAGCTGGAACAGCCGGACGTCTGGAACGAACCGGAACGCGCCCAGGCGCTGGGTAAAGAGCGTTCTTCCCTGGAAGCCATCGTGGATACCCTGGATCAGATGTCCCAGGGGCTGGAAGACGTGGCTGGTCTGCTGGAGCTGGCGGTTGAAGCCGAAGACGAAGAGACCTTCAACGAAGCGGTTGCTGAGCTGGACGGGCTGGAAGAGAAGCTGGCGCAGCTTGAGTTCCGCCGCATGTTCTCCGGCGAATACGACAGCGCCGATTGCTACCTCGACATTCAGGCCGGTTCTGGCGGCACCGAAGCCCAGGACTGGGCCAGCATGCTGACGCGCATGTACCTGCGCTGGGCGGAAGCACGCGGCTTTAAGACCGAAATCATCGAAGAATCCGAAGGTGAAGTCGCGGGCATTAAATCCGTGACCATCAAAATCATTGGCGATTACGCCTATGGCTGGCTGCGTACGGAAACCGGTGTTCACCGCCTGGTGCGTAAAAGCCCGTTCGATTCCGGCGGCCGTCGTCATACCTCCTTTAGCTCGGCGTTCGTTTATCCGGAAGTGGATGACGATATTGATATCGAAATCAACCCGGCGGATCTGCGCATTGACGTTTATCGCGCATCCGGCGCGGGCGGTCAGCACGTTAACCGTACGGAATCCGCGGTGCGTATCACCCACATTCCGACCGGCTTAGTGACGCAGTGCCAGAACGACCGTTCACAGCACAAGAACAAAGACCAGGCCATGAAGCAGATGAAAGCGAAGCTTTATGAGCTGGAAATGCAGAAGAAAAATGCCGAGAAGCAGGCGATGGAAGACAACAAGTCCGACATCGGCTGGGGCAGCCAGATCCGCTCTTACGTGCTGGACGACTCGCGTATTAAAGATCTGCGTACCGGGGTGGAAACCCGCAACACTCAGGCGGTGCTCGACGGCAGCCTGGACCAATTTATCGAAGCAAGTTTGAAAGCAGGGTTATGAGGAACCAACATGTCTGAACAACAAGCACAGGGCGCTGACGCGGCAATTGACCTTAATAATGAACTGAAAACCCGCCGTGAGAAGCTGGCTGCGCTGCGTGAGCAGGGCGTCGCTTTCCCGAACGATTTCCGTCGTGACCATACCTCTGACCAACTGCACGCTGACTTCGATGCGAAAGAAAACGAAGAGCTGGAAGCGCTGAACGTTGAAGTGGCCGTTGCTGGCCGCATGATGACCCGTCGTATCATGGGTAAAGCGTCTTTCGTTACCCTGCAGGACGTTGGCGGCCGCATTCAGCTGTACGTCGCGCGTGATGACCTGGCGGAAGGCGTTTATAACGACCAGTTCAAAAAATGGGATCTCGGCGACATCATCGCCGCCCGCGGTAAGCTGTTCAAGACTAAAACCGGCGAGCTGTCTATTCACTGTACCGAGCTGCGTCTGCTGACCAAAGCCCTGCGCCCGCTGCCGGACAAATTCCACGGCCTGCAGGATCAGGAAGCGCGCTATCGTCAGCGTTACCTCGATCTGATCTCCAACGATGAATCCCGCAATACTTTCAAAGTGCGTTCGCAGATCCTGGCGGGTATCCGTCAGTTCATGGTTGGCCGCGGCTTTATGGAAGTGGAAACCCCGATGATGCAGGTGATCCCGGGCGGCGCTTCCGCGCGTCCGTTCATCACCCATCACAATGCGCTGGATCTGGACATGTATCTGCGTATCGCGCCGGAACTGTACCTCAAGCGTCTGGTGGTTGGCGGCTTCGAACGCGTCTTCGAGATCAACCGTAACTTCCGTAACGAAGGGATTTCCGTTCGTCATAACCCAGAGTTCACCATGATGGAACTCTATATGGCGTACGCGGATTACAAAGATCTGATCGAGCTGACCGAATCCCTGTTCCGCACCCTGGCGCAGGATATCCTCGGTAACACCGCCGTGCCTTACGGTGACCAGGTGTTCGACTTCGGCAAGCCGTTCGAAAAACTGACCATGCGTGAAGCGATCAAGAAATACCGTCCGGAAACCGAGATGGCGGATCTGGATAACTTCGATTCCGCGAAAGCGATCGCTGAGTCCATCGGCATTAAAGTTGAGAAGAGCTGGGGTCTGGGCCGTATCGTGACCGAGATCTTCGAAGAAGTGGCGGAAGCGCATCTGATTCAGCCGACCTTCATCACCGAATATCCGGCAGAAGTTTCTCCGCTGGCGCGCCGTAACGATGAGAACCCGGAAATCACCGACCGCTTTGAATTCTTCATCGGCGGTCGTGAGATCGGTAACGGCTTTAGCGAGCTGAACGACGCCGAAGACCAGGCGCAGCGCTTCCAGGATCAGGTTGATGCGAAAGCTGCTGGCGACGACGAAGCGATGTTCTACGACGAAGACTACGTCACCGCGCTGGAACACGGCCTGCCGCCGACCGCTGGTCTGGGTATCGGTATCGACCGTATGGTCATGCTGTTCACCAACAGCCACACCATCCGCGACGTGATCCTGTTCCCGGCGATGCGTCCGCAGAAATAATCGCGTCTCGCGAAAGACAAAAAACCCGGCTTGCCGGGTTTTTTTATGTCTGATGTGAGGTCCGAAGCCTGGCGTAGCCCGGCTCAGCGCAGCGCAAGCCGGGGGATCCCGGATAGCGGCGTAAACGCCTTATCCGGGCTACGTAACGGCGCAGAACCGTAGGCCTGTGCATGCGTAGCGCCGCCAGGCAATGATGACAGGTAGGGGGGCAGCTGCGAGAATAGTCAGCTTACGCGCGCAGATGCGCAACGAAATCGATCAGCGCCTGGCGGGCGTCCTGGTTTTCGGCTTCCAGCACCATCCACGGGCTAAACGCCCACGGCGTAGCGGCCAGCGCGCTTAACATGGTTGGCAGGTCAACCCACTGATAGTCCATGACTTCATCATCGTTAGGCTGCACTTCGCTCACTACGCGCGCGGCATACACCGGGCATACTTCGTTCTCAACGATACCGTTCGGGGCGACCGCCCGGTAGCGGAAGGCCGGGTGAATCGGCGCGATATCGGCGATCTCCACGCCGAGCTCGAAACGACAGCGGCGTGTGACGGCCTGCTCGAAGGTCTCGCCCTGCTGGGGGTGTCCGCAGACTGAGTTGGTCCACACACCGGGCCAGGCTTTTTTGCCCAGCGAACGACGGGTGACCAGAAACTGACCCTGCTGATTAAACAACCAGCAGGAAAACGCGAGATGCAAAGGGGTATCAAGCGTGTGGGCGGCATACTTCTCCAGCATACCGGCAGGTTGATCCTGCTCATCCAGTAAAATGACGTGTTCCCCGGCCATGACGACTCCTGAAAATAAAAAATGACCCGGCACAAACCCGCCGGGTCATGTACTCAGGCCACTAGGGTAGCCCATAAATGGGAGAAAGGCATTACCAAAACAAGCCCTGGAGGCTGGGCTCACGACGCGTGGTACGGGCGTGAATCTTTCCGTCGCTGGCCGCATGCGATGCCTGAGGGGCATCTGTTAGCCATCAGGGATGACGCCTTGCGCCGCGGACTGGTATGATAATCGCCCTGGTTGCGAGGTAAGTGGTTGTGTTAAGTGCAGGATGCCTGATGATGAAACGCTTTTATATGACACTGATGCTGGTGGCAAGCCTGGTGCTGGTCGGTTGCTCCAGCACCTCCGATTCCGGTGCGACCTACACCGTCAAGCGTGGCGATACCCTGTATGGCATCTCCCGCACCACCGGCACCAGCGTTCGCGATCTGGCTCGCCTGAATAACATCTCTCCGCCTTACACCATTGAGGTGGGGCAGAAGCTGAAGCTTAACGGTAGCGGCGCGTCAAAGACGACGAAGAAAAAGTCTTCCTCTACGCGTACTGCGGCGGTCACCCCTTCTTCTGCGGTACCTCAATCCTCCTGGCCGCCGGTGGGACAGCGCTGCTGGCGCTGGCCGACCAGTGGCAAAGTGGTCCTGCCTTATTCCACCGCCGATGGCGGCAATAAGGGCATTGATATTGCCGGGACACGCGGGCAGCCGGTGTATGCCGCCGGGGCGGGCAAGGTGGTGTACGTCGGCAACCAGCTGCGCGGCTATGGCAACCTGATCATGATTAAGCACAGTGAGGATTACATCACCGCCTACGCCCACAACGATAAGCTGATGGTGAATAATGGCCAGAGCGTGAAGGCCGGCCAGCAAATTGCCACCATGGGCAGTACGGATGCTGATTCAGTGCGCCTGCATTTCCAGATCCGCTATCGGGCGACGGCCATCGATCCGCTGCGCTATCTGCCGCCGCAGGGCAGTAAACCTAAGTGCTAAAAGGTTATTTTATCGCCAGTCAGCATCCGGCGGGCTTGTCACAGGGTGCGTAAGGGCTATAATGCTTCTCGCACCTCTTCGCGGGCGTAGTTCAATGGTAGAACGAGAGCTTCCCAAGCTCTATACGAGGGTTCGATTCCCTTCGCCCGCTCCAAACTCAAGTCTCCTGAAGTCTACCCAACTCAATTTTCCCTAGATAAATCAGCGGTTATAGCTTTCTGTTAGTCTATTGAACTCCGACGGAGGACTCCACTTTGGTTGCGGGATCAGCGTCTTGCGCTGTTGGCGCTGGAGTAGCGTTTAGTGATATTTTCGCATTTATCCTGTTTCCGCAGGATGAGTGATTTTACGCAACCGGCTCGCGCTGACGACGACCGATACCGCAGAGGCCGCGGCGGCGATCCACAGCGCAACATGAATTAACCTTTCATCTGCTGCCAGCAGAACGCCTACGGCGGCGGCACCCAGGCACTGTCCGAAAGTGCGCATAATGGATAAAACACCGGACGCATAACTCGCGTGCTCACGAATAACGTTTGAGAGCATTTCCCGGTTATTGGGACTCTGAAAGCAGCCAAACCCTATTCCGCACACCAGACTTCGCAGGCAGATATCCCACATTGAAGGGCCGGCGGGTAACGTCGCCAGCAGGATCAAACCGACGACAAAAATCACCAGCCCCAGGGTGGATATCGCCGGGGCTGATATCGTGTCCGCCCAACGGCCTGCATGCGGCGCAATCAGCACGATCCCTAATGGCCACGGCGTAAACAGCAGGGCAGACATCACCGGACTGTAGCCGTATTCGCTCTGAAACAGGAAGGGCAGCGCAATAAAGGTGATCCCCTGGCTGACAAAAGCAATCATCGACGTGAAGGCCGCGAGGGTAAAACGTTCATTTTTAAACATGGTCGGCGGTAGTATGGGATGACCCGTGCGGCGGATTTGCCAGATAAAAGCCATGCCGCTCAGCGCAGCGAGAACCATCCAGCAAAGGCTGCCGAATTGATAAGTAGCGTCCTGGAGGCTGTTCGCCGCCATGATCGTCGAACCCAACAGCAGTGCCGACAATATGGCGCCCAGGGTGTCGAAGGGCGCCTGCATACGGATCGCATCCCGCGGCAGCGCTCTGACCGCCAGCAGTAAGGCGAGGGTGCCGGGAAGAACGTTTATCGCAAACAGCCATTGCCAGCTCAGGGTGTGAAGGATCGTACCGCCCAATACCGGGCCGATAGCGGAGCTGGAGGCAATGAGCAGGGCATGGAACCCCAGAATGCGGCCAAGTAATCGTCCGGGAAATACGGACCTGAGTATTGCGGGGGCAATACTCAGCGTCGCCGCGCCGCCGATCCCCTGAAGCACGCGCATACCGATAAGCACTTCGGGCTTATTCGCCAGCGCGCAACCCAGTGATGTCAGGGTAAAGGTCGTCAGACCCGCCAGAAATACGGGGCGATAACCCAGGCGGGCCGCAAGCGCCGCGAATATCGCCAGCGTCATCGCAGCCGCCAGCAGATATCCGTTGGCGAACCAGACGGCAATACTGGCAGGTACCTGCATCTCCTGAGCCATTGAGGGCAGGGCAATGTTGATCATGGTGCCATCAAACACGCCCATTAAGGTGGTGGTCATTATTGCGGCCATCACCCGTGCGCGCGCCGGGCCAGGCAGTCCTTCGTCGCCGGGTTGACTGGAAAAGAGCGTCATCATTTGTCCTCTGAGAAGAGTGTATGGATGACAAAACTATAAAGATGGCTTTTACTGGGCGGAAGACGCACTATTTTCACTTTATTGTTGCATCAAACGCCTTATCTTAATGTGCCGGGAGGAAGGGTGATGTCTGATCCCGATTTTAATTTGCTGGTAGCACTCGACATATTGCTGAGTGAAGCGAGTGTCGCAGGTGCGGCACGTCGTCTGAACCTCAGCACCTCGGCCATGAGCCGGACATTAAGCAGGTTACGCGATGTCACAGGAGACCCGATCCTGGTGCGCGCCGGGCGTAACATGGTACTGACTCCGTGGGCCGAAGCGACCCGGGATCGCGCCAGGCGTGCAGTGCACGAGGCCAGGGCGGTATTGCAGCCCTCAACGGAAACGTTCTGCGCGAGAAGTCTGGCGCGTCTTTTTACCATCAGGGCAAACGATGGTTTTGTGGTGGCGTTTGGGCCTGCGCTCATAGCCGCGGTTGCCGACGCCGCGCCGGACGTCTGTATACGCTTCGCGCCAAAGCCGGAAAAAACGTCGCGCTATCTTCGGGAAGGGCTGGTTGATCTGGAGATTGGCGTTCAGAGTAATATGGGGCCAGAAATACGGCTGCAACGACTGTTTGAGGATCGGTTTGTTGGCGTCGTGCGTAAAGGGCACCCGCTGGCTAGGCAGGCAGAAATAGGCGTGGGTGATTATGTCGCCTGGGGCCATGTGGTAGCGTCACCCGAGGGCGCGTTGCACGGATCCGTTGACGATGCGCTGGCCGAACTGGGGACAAAACGTAAAATTGCGAGCGTCGTACCGGGATTTCCGACGGCACTGTCCGTGGCGCTGGAATCGGATCTTATCGCCATGATACCCGCACTCTATTTACTCAATCAGCAGGTAACGGACCAGGTACATGTTTTCGAGCTGCCGTTCAAAAGCCGTCGTATTACGGTATCGCAGATGTGGCACCCAAGAATGGAACGCGACCCCGGTCACCGCTGGCTGAGAGAGCAAATTCTTGCGATATGCGGTGTGGGGAGGTCAGTCATGACTAAGGAGCCTGTATAGCGATTGCTATAACATCAACTTATGTTAAGTTAATAATACAATTCATTGATATTTAAGATAAAATGCATTGAGCGAAGTAGCGGTGTAGTAGCTAAATTGAGATGTCCATCTCTGACCAAATAGACATGTCCGCGCTACCGTCTCACCACAGCGATCGCTGCTTTCAAAGGATGAGACTCATGACGGCATACGGAACGGAAATTTTCTCAATGAGTGATGTGAACAGACTCACGATCGAAGTCTCCACGCGTCGATAGACCGTTTATGTCCTTTCCGCGAGATTTAATCGAAAGCCCTCGTTCTACCTTTAAATTAACAATTAACGATAAATAAAGGACAGCTTTCCTGTCCTTTATTCTTTTTTATTCAGCTTTGCTCTCGCGCGCTCGCAATACCTCGCCGACCACCGGGGCGGCGGTAAACGCATTTGGCCATCCCGCGTAGAACGCCGCCTGGGTGACCACTTCTCCGGCCTCTTCAGCCGAAAGCCCATTATCCATGGCTCTGTTTAGGTGGTAGCCAATCTGCGCGCTCTGTCCGGCGGCGATTAACGCGCTGACCGTCACCAGACTTCTGTCGCGGGGCGTAAGCGCGGGCCGTTGCCAGAGGTCGAGAAACAGCGGGTCGGCGGTAAATTTAACCAGGCCAGGCGAAATGGGGCCGACATTTTTCTCCACGGTCTCTGCACGCTGTTTCTCTACCTGTTCATTGAGTGGCAGCAGTGTCGGCGAGGCGGCGGGCAGGGCCTCTGTCGTGATGTCGCGGGCTGCAAAGATCGCTTTGGTCACGCTGACGGCTGACATCGCATTGGGCCAACCTGAGTAGAACGCCAGATGGGTAATGATCTCTGATACTTCCGCTGGCGTTACGCCGCTATCGAGAGCGACTTCAATATAGTGCTTAAGCTCGCCTGGCTGGTTGCGGGCAATCAGCATGGCCACAGTCACGATGCTGCGGTCGCGGGCAGACAGGGCGTCACGTTGCCAGAGGTCGTTGGTCATCGCTTCACGGCCAAAGCGTGCCAGCGCCGGGGAGACCGCGTGAATGTCAGCGTCCGAAAGAGTGGAAGGGGGTATTTTCATCATCATTTGATCTCTTTTTCGTTGGCATAAGCAAAATCAGACAGCACAAGCGACATGGCCGCCGAGGCAATCGCCCTTTTCATGTTTTATTCTCCCTGCTCAAAGAACGAAAAACGACTGCACCCATGCCTTTGCTTTGCAGAAGATTTAGCGCCATCAACGGCATCTTCATTTGCTGCTTTAGTTTATTCGGCCAGGGATTTAAGCTGCGCGATCAGTCTGGCCGCGTGTTCCTGGGCACGCGCCTTTTGCTGGGCGATTTTGTCGGCATCCCGGTCGGCGTAGCTGATGCCGCAGGTATAAACCGGTGCCAGCAGCTCAAGATTGCACAGCCTGGCCGTGGTCTCGAAAGGAAGGAGGTACTCTTCAATGGCGTGGCCAAAGAAACCGTCAGTGGTGTAGAGCGCCTGCGGTGCCCCGGTAGTGAAAGAGAGAAGGAGCTTTTTACCGCCCAGTTTCGCCGTTGAGCCGTGAGCAAAGCCGTGAACAAAGACCTCGTCCAGCCACTGTTTCATTAACCCGGGCAGCCCATACCAGGAAAAAGGAAACTGCCAGACAATCACATCGGCCCTGAGCAGGCTTTCCTGCTCTGCGGTGATGTTGATGTTGCCGTGCGGATAGAGCCAGTCCAGACGGCGGATTTCCGCGTCGGGCAGGGCGGTCGCCACTTCGTCGAGGATGGTGGCGTTAGCGATGGAAAGATTGAGATCCGGATGCCCGGAAATGACAAGGATATGAGGCGTTCCCATCGTTACTCCTGTTGTTTAAATTCGGCTGAGAAGAGATTTTCCCAGCTCATAAACGAGCCGAGTGGAATACACTCGAAGGTTAATAAACCCGCTTTTGCCAGCGGAAATTCGGCCATGACGTTATTCGCCTCTTCCACGGTGTCGCATTCGAGGAAAATAGCGACGCCGGGTCTGTCCTGACGGAAATAAATGTCACGGATAAAGCCAGACTTATACAGTCCCCAGGCATGCAGGGCTTCCGCGGTAAGATGCGGCGCATAGTGTTCCAGCGTCGCGCCGGTCGCGGGAATATCCAGACATAAAATTCGCATGATGGTCTCCAGAATTCAGTTATCAGCGGGAAGAGCCAAAAGTATACGAGCCACAGCTGGCGAAGATTAGGCGGTCATTGACTTAAGAATATTTAGCCTGTACTTAATAATCAGGCGAGGTTGGCTTAAGGAGATGCTATGAATAACGCCCTTTATAATCAGATACGCATCTTTCAGAGCATTGCGCGCGAAGGCAATATCTCGGCCGCCGCGAGGAAATTAGAAATCACGCCGCCGTCAGTCAGCAATGCGCTCAAGCTGTTGGAGGAGCACATTGGCCACCCCCTTTTTGTGCGCACCACCCGGCGAATTGAGCTGACGGAAACCGGACAGCAGCTGCTGGAGCAAACCGCTGCGGCGGTGGAGGTCCTGGAAACATCGCTGGAGAGCCTCCGCGACCAGAATCAGGAACCCTCCGGGGCGGTGAGAATTACCCTCTCGCGCTTTGCCTACCTGCTCATTCTGAAACCGGCGATGGCGGCATTCTGTCAGCAATATCCGGGGATCCAGCTGGAAATATCGGTCTATGACGGTACCGTTAATATCATTGAAGAACGTTTCGACCTTGGGATCCGCTTTGGCGATATTCTTGAAGGCGGAGTGGTTGCCCGCCCATTAATGAAACCGTTTCGAGAAGGGTTGTATGCCTCCTCAGCCTATCTTGCCGAATATGGCGTGCCCGAGGTGCCCGCCGACCTCAACCCTCACCGGCTGATTGGCTATCGCTTTATTACCAACAACCGCATCCTGCCGCTGATCCTCAATGACCACGGCGAGCAACTGACCGTCGAGATGCCCGGACAGTTAATCAGCAATGACATTGACGTCATGGCAGATGGTATCCGCCATGGACTGGGGATTGGCCGCTTATTTGAACCCATCTGGCGGCTTCAGCCCGATCGAGAACAGTTTATACCGGTGATGGAAGACTACTGGAAAACCTACCCGCCAGTTTATCTCTATTACCCGAAAAACGCGGGCAGAACGAAAAGAGTGAAAGCCCTGATTGATTTTCTGATAGCGCATACCGCGGAATAGAGGCTATTTTGCGTGCGAAATGTCTGAAGGCACCGGCCCTGTCTTTCTCTCAGTCTTAACCCTATACTCCCTGCGGATAACGCGTTTTTATCGCGGTGCATTTTGCCGTGCAACGGCTCATCCCATCGTCAACGCGATGGACGGGGAATATCAATAAGGGAGAGGCAGCAATGGGCAGACGCTTCATGGTCTGTATGTTCGCGCTGGTGGCGTTTTCGGCCAGTGCAGCGCAGGGCGTTCACGGTGGCCATAACGGGCAGTCGGTAATAGCTGGCGCCGACGGCGGCAACGGTTCGAACGGCGGCGATAGCGATAATTCCTCGGGTCGGGCAGGGTGCCCGGGTGGCACCGATCCTGATAAGCACGGCCATTTTTACCTGCCTGGCACCAGCGAACCCTGCAATCCTGGCACCCAGGATGCAGAGAAAGTCAGGTCCTCCCGCTAGCGCCGCTCAGCTCAGATCGTGCAGCGTTTTGTCTGATGGCGGGGAAAGCTGAATATCCTGAAACTCAACCGCCAGTCCGCCACGCTCCGGTGAGCAGCACATGACGCCCGCTTTCACCGGGCCTGGCGGAAAGTAGCCCAGACGCAGCAGCGGCCAGCGCTCGCCGTCAGTCGAATATTGCAGCCTTAACGCATCGCCTTTGCGGGTCAGCCGCAGCCAGAAGGTGCGTGGGTCGCCGGGAAAAAGCCCGGTGGCCCAGTCGGAGTGATTCAGCGTCAGTACGCTGCCGATGGCCGGGGCATCGTCATTGAATTCAATTCCCGCCTTCAGCCAGGTCTGCTCGTCCGCCATCATCATCAGCCCGGCCTGGTCGTAAAGCGTGGTGAAATCCGCACATATTTTTGCCTGCAGGGTAAAATCGCCTTCCACCTCAGCAGCGTAAAGATGGCCAGAGAAGCGCTCGAAGCCATACCAGGTATGGCGCCAGAAGTCGGTATGCTTATCGGTGACCACCGTCAGACCGCCGGAAGTGCAGCGCCATTCGGCAGGTTCATTGATCCAGTGAAATGACGGCTGCATTTATCCTCCGGAACCGTTCAGACGACCTATAACAGTGACTGCAGCGCGGGTGACGCCATGCTGGCCTCAAAGGGAATAATTTCTGTACGGGCGAGACCCAGCTGCTGGAAGGGGTCCTGACTCAGACGCGATTCCAGAATTTCCCGGCTGTCACATTTCGCCAGAATCACCCCGCCGGTGCGGGGAAGGCGGCGGCCAGAGGCGAGAAAGAGGCCGTCAGCATAGCCTTTTTTGAGCCATTCGACGTGCGCGGGAATGGCATCATCCACCTCTTCGAGCGGTTTTATATACGTTAAAACAACCACATAAATCGTACTCATCCTGAAAACCCTGTCAATCCGATGGGATCTCCAGCCTGACACATTTCGATGAGGGATAAAAGAAAGCGCGGCATTATTCCGTGCTATTGCGCAAGGGATGGCGTGTAGCCACTTAATAGAGGCTTATCGCAGGCGTGAAATAACACATATGTTTTTACGAATGTATATTGATCTTTATTGGTGGTTCCGTATGCTGTCCGTCACGCTTGAGGAGAAATCATGTCTTTATTGCCCCTGCAACTGTTCAAAAACCTCGCCGATGAAACCCGGCTGGGGATCGTATTGCTGCTCAAGGCGCGTGGAGAGCTGTGTGTTTGCGATCTCTGTACGGCGCTCGCCCAGTCCCAGCCCAAGATCTCTCGCCATCTGGCGATGCTGCGGGAGAGCGGATTGCTGCTGGATCGTAAACAGGGTAAATGGGTCTATTACCGCCTCTCTCCGCAGATGCCAGCCTGGGCGGCGCAGGTGATAGAGCAGGCCTGGCTCAGTCAGCAAGACGATGTGCGGCTGATGGTCAGCAGACTGGCTGGCGGGGCGGGTTGTCAGTAAAAATTTTATCTAAACATATCTGTTTTTTCGAATGTGATTGGCGGGAGGAAGAATGTTGCTGGCAGGTGCGATTTTTGTCCTGACCCTGGTGCTGGTGATCTGGCAGCCGCGGGGTTTAGGGATCGGCTGGAGCGCGGCCTTTGGTGCGGCGCTGGCGCTGGCCACCGGTGGAGTACAACTAGCCGATATCCCGGTGGTGTGGCATATCGTCTGGAATGCGACCGCCACCTTTATCGCCGTTATCATTATCAGCCTGCTGCTTGATGAGTCTGGCTTTTTTGAATGGGCCGCGCTGCACGTTTCCCGCTGGGGAAGAGGGCGGGGTCGTCTGCTGTTTACCTGGATTATCCTGCTCGGCGCCGCGGTGGCGGCGCTGTTTGCCAACGACGGCGCGGCGCTGATCCTCACCCCTATCGTGATTGCCATGCTGCGAGCGCTGGGATTCAGCAAGGGAACGATGCTGGCCTTTGTCATGGCCGCCGGATTTATTGCCGATACCGCCAGCCTGCCGCTGGTGGTGTCGAATCTGGTGAATATCGTTTCGGCAGATTTCTTCGCCATCGGCTTCAGGGAGTACGCTTCGGTGATGGTGCCGGTCGATCTCGCGGCGATCCTCACCACCCTGGCGATGCTGCACCTGTTCTTCCGCAAGGATGTCCCGCCAGCCTGGGATATGGCGTTACTGAAAGCGCCGGTCACGGCGATAAAAGATCCGGCGACCTTCCGCACCGGCTGGGGCGTGCTGCTGCTGTTGCTGGTCGGTTTTTTCGTTCTTGACCCGCTGGGGATCCCGGTCAGCGCCATCGCGGCGCCGGGAGCGGGGATCCTGTTTGCTATCGCGAAGCGCGGACGGGTGATTAACACCAGCAAGGTGCTACGCGGCGCCCCCTGGCAGATCGTGATCTTCTCGCTGGGAATGTATCTGGTGGTGTATGGCCTGCGAAACGCCGGGTTAACGGATTATCTGACCACGGTGCTGAACATGCTGGCGGAGCGCGGGCTCTGGGCCGCGACGCTGGGCACCGGTATCCTGTCGGCCTTCCTCTCTTCAATAATGAATAATATGCCCAGCGTGCTGGTCGGCGCCCTGTCGATTGATGGCAGCGCGGCCACAGGGACGATCAAAGAGGCCATGATTTATGCCAACGTCATCGGCTGCGATCTGGGGCCCAAGATCACGCCGATTGGTAGCCTGGCCACGCTGCTCTGGCTGCATGTGCTGGCGCAAAAGCACATCACCATCGGTTGGGGGTATTATTTTCGCTGCGGCATCACCATGACCCTGCCGGTGCTGCTTGTGACGCTGGCTGCGCTGGCGCTGCGTCTCTCCTTCAACCTGCCATGAGAACGTGCTATGAGCATCACCATTTACCATAACCCGGAGTGCGGGACCTCGCGTAATACGCTGGCGCTGATCCGCAACAGCGGCGCCGAGCCCACCATTATCTATTATCTGGAGACGCCGCCGTCGCGTGATGTGCTGCGCCAGCTGATTGCCGCGATGGGCATTCCGGTACGTGCGCTGCTACGGCAAAACGTTGAACCCTACGACGCGCTGGGGCTGGCGGACGATCGGTTTACTGACGATCAGTTAATCGACTTTATGCTTCTGCATCCGATCCTGATTAACCGTCCGATCGTGGTGACGCCGCGGGGCACTCGACTCTGCCGCCCGTCAGAGGTGGTGCTGGAGATCCTGGCCGCGCCGCAAAAAGGCGCGTTCGTTAAGGAAGACGGTGAGCAAGTCATTGATGCCACGGGGCAGCGTGTGAAATAGCGCCGGCTTTAGCCGCTGGCCTCCATCATCCTCTGCATGTCGTTTTTGTCCCGGCCTGGCGGAATGTTCCCCGGGCAAAGCCCGGACCTCTCCCGAGGGAGAGGTCCGCATTGCTAAGCAATATTGGCGCTTAACGCCATTTCTTCATCATTACGCTCATTTCCCTTACTCTTCCTGCCGTTATCTTCCCCGTCTTAACCGGCTGTCTGTGTCCTTTGATAATCAGTTAACATATTGTTTTTAATTAATAATTTTCGTTTTTGGCCTGAAAATATAAAGTCAACGTCGTTTGCGTTTTTGCGAGCGTTAAATCTGTAAAACTAGATGTTTGTCGAGTTTTCATCTAAAAAGAGAGGGTGTGGGGCTGGACAAAACCATTGCGTGGTTATCAAATGGTTAAAAATTCTTGTAGTTGATGTTAAGGCAAACAAATTATAAATCGTCAGCCCGCTTTGTACGGTTAACTTGCGCTGCGGTGCACCTTACCTGGAGAATTTATGCATTCCTCTGTTAATAAAAACGAAAGCCGAACCTTTTTCGGTCATCCTTACCCCCTCGGCTCCCTGTTTTTCACGGAAATGTGGGAGCGTTTCTCGTTTTACGGCATCCGTCCCTTACTGATCCTGTTTATGGCGGCGACGGTTTACGACGGCGGGATGGGACTGGCGCGGGAGAACGCCTCGGCGATCGTCGGAATTTTTGCCGGCAGTATGTATCTGGCTGCGCTACCGGGCGGCTGGCTGGCGGATAACTGGCTTGGTCAGCAGCGGGCCGTCTGGTACGGCTCTATCCTGATTGCGCTGGGGCACCTGTCGATCGCCCTGTCGGCATGGCTGGGCAACGACCTGTTCTTTATCGGCCTAATGTTTATCGTCCTCGGTTCCGGGTTGTTTAAAACCTGTATCTCGGTGATGGTCGGCACCCTGTATAAAAAAGGCGACGCGCGTCGCGACGGCGGTTTTTCTCTGTTCTACATGGGGATCAACATTGGCTCGTTTATTGCGCCGCTGATCTCCGGCTGGCTGATCAAATCGCATGGCTGGCACTGGGGCTTCGGCATCGGGGGGATCGGGATGCTGGTGGCGCTGGTCATTTTCCGCCTGTTTGCCGTGCCGTCGATGAAGCGCTATGACGCGGAGGTCGGCCTCGATTCCACCTGGAACAGCCCGGTGGCGAAAAAGAATGGCGTTGGTGCGTGGCTGCTGGCGCTGACTCTGGGAGTGGCGGTGCTGGTCACACTCATTAGCCTGGGCACGATCGTGATTAACCCGGTGGCGGTGGCCAGCGTGCTGGTCTATGTGATTGCCGCCTCCGTAGCGCTCTATTTCATCTGGCTGTTCGTCTTCGCCGGGCTGAATCGTAAAGAGCGGGCGCGCCTGCTGGTGTGCTTTATTTTGCTGGTCTCGGCGGCCTTTTTCTGGTCGGCGTTTGAACAGAAACCGACCTCCTTTAACCTGTTTGCCAACGACTACACCAACCGGATGATCGGTGATTTTGAGATCCCTGCGGTCTGGTTCCAGTCGATTAACGCCTTATTTATCATTCTGCTCGCGCCGGTATTCAGCTGGGCGTGGCCTGCGCTGGCGCGCAAAAACGTGCGTCCGGGCAGTATGACCAAATTCGTCATTGGTATCCTGTGCGCGGCGGCGGGCTTTGGCCTGATGATGCTGGCGGCGCAGAACGTCCTGAGTAACGGCGGGGCCGGTGTGTCGCCGCTGTGGCTGGTGGGCAGCATCCTGATGCTGACGCTCGGTGAGCTGTGCCTGAGTCCGATTGGTTTGGCGACCATGACCCTGCTGGCGCCGGAGAGAATGCGCGGCCAGATGATGGGGCTGTGGTTCTGCGCCAGCGCGCTGGGTAACCTGGCGGCGGGCCTGATTGGCGGTCATGTGAAGGCCGATCAGCTGTCGCTGCTGCCGGACCTCTTCGCCCGCTGCTCCATCGCATTGCTGATCTGCGCCGCCGTGCTGGCTGTGCTGATTGTCCCGGTCCGCCGGATGCTGGAGAACAGTCGGTCCAGCGCCGGGCAAAAATCCGTCAGCAACGCCTGACGCGCTCCTCAGGCCGGCCCTACGGGGCCGGCTTATTTTTTGCACGAAACCCGCCTCAGCAGTACAAAATCCGTTTTTCAGAATGCGCGATGTCCCATAACGTGAGCGTGTTCTTTGAAATTACGTCGCTTTCCGGTCCATAGTGTAGTCAGGTTTACTATGTGGTTAATATAAGGACACACCTATGCCAGCAGTCATTGATAAAGCATTGGATTTTATTGGTGGTATGAATACGTCTGAGCCAGTACCACAGTCTATGGATGAAAGTACCGCGAAGGGAATTCTCAAATATTTGAAAGAACTGGGCGTGCCCGCCACCCCGGCCGACGTCGCTGAACGCGGTCAGCAGCAGGGCTGGAGCGCCGGGTTTACCGACAAAGTGGCGGAATGGGCTGAACGGGTCGCCGCCGGCGAGCGGATGGTCATCAAGCATCCGGAATTCTTTTCCACCTATATGCAGGAGGAGCTGCGCGCGCTGGTGTAATCGCCGCGCATCCACCCCGCCTCTTCTGCTTAATGCCTTCCCCTCGGGGAAGGCATTTTTGTTACTGCCCGCGATAGCCGCCGCCCAGGGCTTTGATCAAGGTAATGTCGGTGCTCAGTCGCTGCGCTTCAATATCCAGTAGCAATAGCTGCTGGGCGAGGACCGCCCGGCGGGCTTCTTCGGCGGCGTAGCGGCTGAGCAGGCCGCGCTGATAATGGGCGCGAGCGCTGTCGGTGGTGGTCTGCGCCGCGGTGACTTTTAGCTGCTGCAGCGCACGCTGTTGGTTCAGATCGTTAAGCTGGCTGGAGCTGATGGCGACATCGCGAACTGCGTCCAGCACCGCCTGGTTGTACTGCTTGATCAGGATATTGCTGGCGGTGCGCACCGACTGCAGATTAGCGTTCAGACGACCGCCGTCGAAGATCGGCAGATACAGCCCGGGCAGCAGGTTGATCTGCTGGAAAGAGGACTTAAACAGATCCCCGACGCTCAGGGCGTTATATCCCCAGAACGCTTTGATATCAAAATGAGGATAGAAGGCCGCTTTCGCCGCATCGACCTGGCTCAGGGAGGCGGTGACGTAGCCGCGCAGCGCCTGCAGGTCCGGGCGGCGGGCCAGCAGCTCGAATGAGAGCGATGGCGGCAGCGTCTCCTGGAGCGCCGGCAGCGCCACCGGATGGATGGCCGGCATGCTCTGCGCATCGGCGCCGATCAGCGCCCGCAGGGTTTCACGATACAGGGTCAGCGTTCCCTCGGCGCTAATGATCTGCTGGCGAGCGGCGAGCTGCTCGGCCCTGGCATTGGCCACATCCACACTGTCTTCCACGCCGCGTTGGGTCCGGTGCTCGTGGGCCGCTACCGAGAATTGGGCAATACCCTCCAGCTCCTGCAGCAGCGCGATTTTCTGGAACGTCGCCTGCATGGCGAAATAGAGCTGCGCCACACTGCTGGCGATGTCGAGCTCAATGCCGGCGGTTTCCGCCAGCCGGGCATTTTTCTCGCCAATGGCGGCGGCGACCCGGGCGCGATCGGCTCCCCAGAGATCGATATTCAGCTGCGCCCCGACGCCAACGGTATTCAGCGTATACCAGGGACCGTTCTTATCCACCGGCAGGGAGTACGAGTAGGGCCAGCTAAAGGATTTGTCGGTGATCCGCAGGCGGTTTTGCGCCGCGACGGCGGTGGCCTGCAGGCCCATTGCCGACTGGGCGAGTTCCACCGTGGACTGCGACTGGGAGATGCGCAACCGGGCGGCCTGCATGGTCGGCGAGTTCTGCAGCGCCCGGTTGATCAGCAGGTTGAGCTGAGGATCATCATAGGCCTCCCACCAGCGGGCTGCCGGCCAGTCGCTGTTCGCCAGGTGGATCACCTGGGCCAACTGGGCCTGCTGCGGATTGACGATGGCGACCTGGGAAGGCTCATCCTGGATCAGCGCGCAGCCGCTGAGCAGCGTCAGCGTCAGGGTAAAGAGAGTGACCCGCAGTCGCGCGGGGAAAGGAAGCATCATCATGACGTTTTAGCCTGTTGCTCAGTCGCTATCGGTGTCGGGCCCCAGTCGGGCAGGGTGGCCAGCGCGGCAGCCAGTGCCGGGCCAAAGGGGTTGCGGAGATCGGCGGCCAGCGTCCCGTCAGGCGCTGCCGCCTCCTGTTCGATATGTTCGGCGTAGCGCCGCAGCTGTTCGGCGCAGCGGGTCAGGGTCGGGTCTCCCGGCGCGGCGTTGAGCCGATAGCCTTCGCTGAGGCGGGCGATCTCCTCGGCCTGGGCGAGGGTGGCGCGCATCGGCCAGCCTTTCGCCTGGGGCCAGGGATGGGCCCAGGTGCCCAGCGGTTCAGCGCGAACCCGATGGAGCAGCGCTTCGCTGTCGGTGAAGGCGACAAACAGGGGAGCCAGCGGCACCGCCTCCTTCGGGGCGGCGAGACAGTCCGCCAGCCGGCGATAAAGTGCCGCAAGGCGGGATTTCAGCTGTGGTGCTTCGCTGTCCGGCCAGAGATACAAATGAACAATGGAGGAGACCAGCACCCCGAGCAGGATGCCGAGCACCCGATCCCGCAGCTCTGTGAGGTTGGTCAGCGGGCCAAACCAGCTGAGGAAGGCCAGCGCAAAGGTGAAACCAATCTGGATCCCGGCGTAGGCGATACGCTCCGAGCCGGCGGCAATCCACGCCGCCAGCGCCAGCACCGGCAGGGACATCGCCAGCAGTCCCGACAGCGAATCGGTCCAGGGCTGGACAAAAACGATTAACAGCAGCGCCAGCAGGGTGGCGAGCAGCGCCCCGCCGATGCGCAACCATGTCTTTTGCATCGTGGCGCCCAGCCCGGGCTGGGCGACGATGACGCAACTCAGCATGATGGTGTGCAGCCCCTGCCAGTCGGCAGCGGTATAGAAGACATAGCAGATTAGCGTCGCCAGCAGGGTCTTGAGCGCAAAATGGAGATAAGCCGGGTTGCGCCAGGCGTCCGGCGCCAGCAGGGGCGCCTTCTCCACCTCACCCTGCGGCAGGGCGACGGGCTCACCCTGCGCCAGCTGCTGCAGGAGGGTAGCCATCTCCTGCAGAACCGCGCGATTAATGCCGCGGCCGCTGAGCGTCAGGGGAGGAATGGCGCCGTCAAACTGTTCCTCGCTGAGGGCACTCTTCAGCTTCAGTACCGCCTGCGACAGCTGCTGGCGATCTTCGCTATCTGCCTCGTCCGCTTGCAGCAGCGCCGCCAGCTGATAGCAGCGCAGGGTGGCGGCCAGCCGCGAGCGCCAGGCCTGCGGTTCGGCGGCTATCTCCGGCGTGGCCCGGCTGGCCTGGGCGAACAGCGACTGCAGCTGGTTGAACTGCGCGGCGGTCTCGCCGAAGGTCGGTGGCGCTTCATCGCCAGGAGCCGTCAGCCGCCGGGCGACCTCGTGCAGCATCCCTGCCAGGCGCGCCTTAAACTGGTTGCCGGGAAAGGCCTGCTGAAAACAGGCGTTGACCAGCAAAGTGACGAGGATCGCGGTGTTAATCGCCACCCACAGCCAGAGCAGCAGCCGCACCAGGATCTCGCTCTGACTGGTCATTGACGGGAAGGTCTGAGCGTAAATCACCGCCAGCGCCACCACGAAAAAAGCCAGTCCCAGCTTACCCAGCACCCGCATCAGGTAGATGGCGCAGAAAAAGAGCGCCACGGAGGCCGTCAGGCGGATCAGCGGGTAGTCATAGGTCCACTTGATGATCAGCAGCACGCCGCCGAGCGCCACGGTGACGGTGACAAAAAAGACCACGCTGACCAGCTTGATCATCAGCACGTTAGGCTGACTGACGTAGAACACGACGATCAGCGCAACGGCCAGGAAGGGGATCTGCAGGGTCATAAACAGGGTGATGAGCACCGCGCAGCTCAGCGTCAGGCGCAGCGTGTAGCTGGCGCGTCCCGGCGCATCGCGCAGCTCCTGGCGTAAAAAATGGGCGAGAGGAAACATCGCGTCCCCCGGCTACGGCTGCAGCACGGCGCTGGCCGAGGCGCCCATGCGGAACAGCGCCGGATCGGGATCGCTGACGGCGATTTTCACCGGGAAGCGCTGCGAGACGTGAACCCAGTTAATGCTTTTCTGGATCAGCGGCAGCCCTTCGATGACGCTCCCACCTTCGGGCAGGACCCCGGAGCCGACCGAATCCACCACGCCGTTAAAGGTCCGGTTGTGGTTGGTCATCACGGTGATCCGCGCCGCCACGCCGGGGCGCACGTTGTTTAGATCGGTCTCGCGGAAGTTAGCGATCACATACCAGCGATCGTCATCCAGCAGGGTAAAGACTGGCTTCAGCGCCGAGGCGTACTGGCCGACGGTGGTTTTCAGCGCCACCACCACGCCGTTGAACGGCGCGCGCACTTCGGTAAATTCCAGATGCAGTTCAGCGAGGGCGATTTGCGCCAGGATCCCGGCGCGTTGCGCTACCATGGCATCCACGCCGGTCACGGCAGCCGAGGCCTGTCTGGCCTGCAGCAGCGTGGCCTCCAGCTCCGCCCGTGCCGCTTTCTCAGCGGTGCGCGCCTGATCGAGATCTTCCTGGGAGGCAAACCCCTGCGGCACCAGCGGCTCAAGGCGGGTGCGCGTGGAGGTGGTCTGCTTGACCAGCGCTCTGGCGCGCTCGACGGCGGCCGCCACCGACTGGGCGTTATACTCCTGCGCTTTGATGGTGCGCTGGGTCAGCATGATCTGTGCGTCGAGGGTCGTCAGCCGCGCTTTCGCGTCATCGAGCATCGCCTGATAGGGGCGGGGGTCGATGCGGAACAGCAGATCACCTTTTTTCACCCGCTGGTTATCGCGAATGGGCATCTCCACGATGCGTCCGCTGACCTCGGGCACCACATCGATGGTATCGGCATAGACATAGGCGTCATTGGTCTCCGGCGAGGTTTGCAACTGCCAGATAACCAGGATCAGCGCCAGGATAGCGGCAAGGACCAGCGCCAGCAGAGGCCACTTTTTGCGTAACAGGGGAGTGCGGGAAGTTGTCATAAGCGATCAGTGAACAAAAAACAGAAACCACAGCAGCGTGGCGAACAGGAACATCAGCGCGACATAGCTGAAGACCAGGGGAGAAAAGCGTGGCTGCCAGCCTTTACGGGTAATCAGGATATGGCAGGGGATCAGTAAAAACGCCCCGCCCAATAAGCAGAAAAACCAGCCAGGGAACGCGGCGCCCAATACCGGGATCGCGGGCGAAAGTGAGCAGCCGGAAAGCGGTAAGACGAGCAGTAACCGCGCCGGGCGGGCGATGGTGGCAATATGATTCAATAGAGCATCCATGAGTGATCATACCAGTGTGTGATGAGTGTAATCGCCTCGTTGCGGGAATGAAAGTCAATGGATCGCCGACTGCGGGATCCTTACCCGATGGGAAAGCATGATGTGAGGCGCTAATTCCCACGCTTACGCGTAGTCAGCCTCGACGTGTAGGACTATGCTTAGCCTGAAACATAAAAAAAGAACGAGGCAATGTCATGGATAAGGAATTACTGGAAGCGGGCTACCGGGTCTACACCGGAGAGAAAATCGACGTCTACTTTAATACGGCGATCTGTCAGCATTCGGGGAACTGCGTGCGCGGCAGCGCGAAGCTTTTTAACCTGAAGCGTAAACCGTGGATTATCCCGGATGAAGTGGATGTGGCGACGGTGGTAAAAGTGATCGATACCTGCCCGAGCGGCGCCCTGCACTATCGTCATAAATAAGCGAGGAGAAGATGGAAATACTGGAAGGGCACAACAAGTTTTATGTTAACGACGCGCAGGGAAACCAGGTGGCGGAAATTGTTTTTGTTCCCACCGGCGAACACCTCAGTATTATCGAACATACCGATGTTGATCCCAGCCTGAAAGGCCAGGGCGTGGGGAAACAGCTGGTGGCGAAGGTGGTGGAAAAAATGCGCCAGGAGCAGCGGAAGATCATCCCTCTCTGCCCGTTTGCCAAACATGAATTCGATAACACCCGCGAATACGACGATATTCGCGCCTGACGTACCGGCACCGGTGCCAGCCGGTGCGCTTTTCTCGCGCCATCAACGATCCGCCGGATCGCGCTGATGGGAAAAGCGGCGGATCAGATCCGGGAGATGCTCGCGCCGCATCGGCGGTGAAAACAGATAGCCCTGGAAACGGTCAATACCCAACGATTTTAACTGCGTAAACTTCGCCAGCGAATCCACCCCTTCCGCCACACAGCGGCTGTCGCTTAACTGGCAGTAGTAGGCCAGGCTTTTTATCAGCGCAAGCGCTTTTGGATCGTGCTGGGCGTCGTTGACGATGCTCATATCCAGTTTATAAGCATTGAAGTGCAGTCGACGCGCCGGAAAGATGACGCTCCCCTGAGAAAAGCAGTCGTCCAGCATCACCCGCACGCCAGCTCGTTGCAGTTCCTCCACCTGGGCGGTGGAGCGGCTCTGACGGCGAAAATCGATGGTTTCAGCATATTCCAGCACCAGCCTTTCCACGCCCTCTGGCTGCCGGAGCTGCTGGCGAGCGGCTTCCACCATCCGCAGCAGGCTATCGCTGGCGGCGAGCGAGGAAGGAATATTGACCGAAAAATAGAAAGTACCCGGATGCTCATTAATATTCTGCACGGCCTCCTGCAGGACAAAAGCCGTGAGCAGCAGCCAGGCGTAGTCGGCGCGAAACTGCGGCAAAAAAGCCTGCGGATGGAGAACCTGGCCGCGGTGGCGCCAGCGGATCAGGATCTCCACCCCCTGTAGCTGTGAGCGACTATCGACGATAGGTTGAAAAACCGGGAAGACCTGACGATCGTGGATCGCTTGTACCCATTCCTGTTCAAACGCCGACAGTGAGCTGGCGGATGAGCGCGGTAGCAGCGTGCGCGGAAAGCGGGGGGCCAGATGCGGGTGATATTCCACCAGCTTTTTCACCCCGGCTAGCCGCTGGGTGTAGAGCGTTTTCTGGCTCAATCGGAGACGCTGGGCCTGCTCGCCTATCGTCTGCCCTTGCAGCAGGGCGAGGATCACTTTGAACTCGGCATGGCTCAACCCGGCGGCTCGTTTGTCGTGGAGCAGGGCGGCTTCACTGGCAAGCCGCTCAAGTCGCGGTGCGTTCTCCAGCCGATCGGCCAGCTCCGTGCAGGACAGATCGGCGGGGGCGGTATGGACGTTGCGCAGACGATCCGGATGACTCACCTGATAAAGCAGCGTTTGCCACAGCCAGATGGCCGGGCTGCGGCTCAGAATCAACATCGGTAACGGCTGCAAGGTCTGGTCGAGCAGCCTGGCCGCCTGGCGCAGCGTGGTGAGCATCCACAGGGGATCGTCAGGGAGAAACACCACGATCCGCTTCACGGCGGTCAGCTCCCGGAGGGACACGCCCTCGACTGGCAGCTCAACGGGCCGCTTCGCGGCGTTCAGCATCAGCTGGCTCAACCCGCGGGCGGCCAGCGAGCAGGGTGAGAGGATATAGTCGGTCATCATTGATAGACAAAGGTGATGCCGATGATCGACTGCACGTTGCCGGCGGTGACCTGGCCTGTGGTCCGGGCATAGGTTGCCGTCAGACCGAGATTAACTGGCGAGGTACTGACGGTGCCCAGCGAGACCGTGCTGTTCGCCGGCACGGCGCTGCCGTTGCGGGTCAGCTGAACGCCTATCCCCTGCGCCGGCGAGGCGGAGGCGGTATTGGTGAAGATCGCGTTGGCGCTATCCGCGGTGGTGCCGGAGAGGTAATACCCCAGCTGCTGGCTTTGCGCGCAGTGCACGGTGAGCGGCACGGCCATCGATCCCGGGTAGTCGGGGAGGGTGACGGTGACATCGCGGGCGGAGACATCGCAGCCGCCGGTGGGGACCACCACGTCGTTGTTGGCGTAAATGTTCCAGATGAACTGGAAGGAGTCGCTATTGTAGTTGTTGGTCTGATGCAGGATCAGCACCGCGATTAACGATCCTGCGGTGATCGCCACCCCACCGGCGGTGCTGACCGGCGTCAGATACAGGACGGTGGGCCAGGGCTTATCGGTCCGTGAATCGTAAACCACCCGCGCCGTTTCCGTGGTGGTCGGGAAGGGGTAAGAGGTGCCGTTATATTTCACGGTGCCGGAGAAACTCGACAGCACGCCGCCGTAGGCGGATCCGCGCTGCAGGGTGACGTAGTCAGTGATCGTTTCCGGATAGTCGTTATGGCAAAAAATCTGCGTGGAGAGGTCGACCACCAGGTTTTGCCCGACATTAACCGCCGGTGTCAGATTAACGTAGACGTTGGCTGACCCGCCGCCGATGGGGATCGTTGCCCCGGTGGCTGTTTTGCAGGCAAAGGACCAGGCGTTCATCGACCAGCCCAGCAGCAGCAGGGTGGTGAACAGGGGGATAATTTTTTTCATCATGATGCTCTCCTGGCTCAGGCATAGGTATAGGTGACGTTAATCACCGCCTGAATGGTGCCTTGCGTGGCGCCGCCGTTGACGGACAGGGCTCTAACCTGCAGCGGGAAGCGAGCGGACTGGCTGGCCTCATCCACCTGTACCGACTGGCTGCTGCCATTGTTCAGCGTGGTGCCATCCTCGCTCTGCAGTTCGAGCTGAATATTGCCCGCCGTTCCCTGGTTTTTGTAATAGCCGGTACTGTCCGCCGTCCCGCTGAAGGTGGCCTTCACCCGTGAAGTACCCACGGGGCAGTTACTGAGATCCAGCGCCACGCTGTGCCAGGCCGATGCCGAGCCCGCGCCGATCAGGCTAAAGGTATAGAGATCGCCCAGCTCGACGGTGGCATTGACGGTGGAGACCGTGCAGGGTCTGGCCACCACCTTCCCGTTGACGGTGAGGGTGACGTCGGCCGCCCGCAGGGAAGCGCTCGCGGTTAACAGGCCGGCCAGCAGCCAGCCCACGTGGGTCCATTTCATTTCAGCCTCCGCTTACTGAAATTCCAGCGTGAATGTCGCTGTCGCATTGACATGCCCGGCGGTGACGGGCACCTGAGTGGCCATCAGACGGGCGTAAAAGTTGAGAATGTTGGTCTGGCCCGGCGTCAGCGTGGTCCAGGACATGGCTGACGACGGCGCATTGACCGGCAGCCGGGACTGCTGCTGATCGAGAATTTCCACCCCCATTCCCGCCGCCGCCGAGGCGCCGGCATCGAGTTTTAACAGGCTGGTGTTGACGCTGTCCGCCACGCCGGTGAAACCGACCTTCACCGCGGTGACGGAAGTGCCGCAGGGCGACAGCACGATGCGGAACGGCACCGGCGGCGTCGTCGCCCCGACGGCATAAAACTGCTTCGCGGCGTTGTCCTGAAAATCGACGGTGAAGTCCTTCGACTCGCCGGCCACTGCGCAGGCGTTGTCGCGCACATAGCCGCTGATGGTGATCGTGCTATCGGCAGCGAAGGCAAACGGCGTCACCAGGGTGAGCAGGGCGCCCAGCAGATACTGCAGTGTTTTCATCATGATCTCCTTAGCGGCACGCGGCCGACAGCTGGCTGAGCGCCTGCTGCTGACTCTCCGGCGGCAGACGATAATCGGCCACGCACTGAGCGTCCGGGCCATCGCCCCATTTCACCCGCACCTTGCCCGCCAGCGGCATCCCGCTCAGGTAGACCTGGCCGTTATCCGCGACGATGCTGCCGCTCTGGTTGCTGTCGCCGGTGGCGAGGGCGCCAAACGGCACCGGTTTGCCGCGATGGGTCAGCGTCATCAGGATCTTCATCCCCACCTGCGCGTTAAAGTTGGCGCGGACGATCGCCCCATGGGTGGGCACCACGCTGACCACTGCATCATCAAGGTCGACATTGTCCGCCAGGGTGTTGGTGTCCAGCGCGATCCGGTTTTCGCGATACTCGGTGGCATAGGGCAGGACGGCATACCCACGCCAGTCGGTGCGTACCCCGGTCTGGTTTTCCACTTTCACGCCGCCAGCGCCGGGGGCTTTCACCAGCACCACGGTATCGTTCAACGGCTGGCTCAGGGTAATGCCGTTGGCGTGCGCCAGCACGCCGCCGCTGACCCCGTAGTAGAGCTGTTTAAAGCCGTCGCTGCGGCTGTAGCCGACGTTGGCGTTGCCGTAGCCGCCGCGGTAGTTGAGCGCGGTATAGCCTGTGCTCCCGCTGTCGCCGTTGCCGCCGCCGGCATAGCCGGTCTGTACGCTATAGCTGAGGTTGTTGTCTTCCAGCAGGGTGCCGTACAGGCCCGCCAGATTGGTCATGCGGCCATTAAGATCGTGCGACAGGCTGTAGCTGGCGCTGGCGTGCCGCCAGACCGAGCGGCTATCGGAACGCAGCCAGTGGCTGAAGGGGATATTGACGTTGACCGCCAGCATCTGATCGCGCCCTTGCTGCCAGGCGTTTTTGGTCAGACTGTAGCTTAGCGACCAGTTGATATCGTTTACGGCGGCGTTGAGGCCGGCCTGCAGTTGCTCATCGGCATCGTCGGTACCCCAGTAGGTCTGGTGGCTGCCGCTGAGATAGAGGGTGGCGGTGCGCCCCAGCTGCTGGGTCACGCTCAGCTGCACCTTGCCGCGCTTGCTGTAAGCCAGATTGTAGTAGTCGGTAAATTTGGGTTTCACCTGGATAACGCCGTCCTGGGTTTCCACACTGTAGCCGCTCATCCGGCGGTAGGTGGTATCGGCAAAGTTATAGTAGCCGCGGGTGGAGTAGCGGTAGCCCACCAGCTGCAGGTTAGTCCCGGTTTCATCCAGGGATTTGTTATAGAGAAAACGCACCGACTGCCCCTGATGCTCGCTGTCGTCCGCCAGCGTGGCGTTGGCCTGGGTGATATCCAGCGACAGGGCGCCGAAATAGCCCATGTTTTTCCCCACCCCAAGGTTAAAGGCGCGATAGCGGTCCGCCAGCTGAGTGCCGCCGTACAGGGTCCAGCCCGCCGGCAGGCCATGCATGGCCGTGCTCTGGAAAAAATCGGGCGTTTCCTGCTGGCTGTTGCCGCTGCGGTACTCCCCGGCGGTGAGGGCGAAGCGGGTATGGCCTTCACGCTGCAGCACCGGCACCGTTGACCAGGGCACGCTGAAGACCTGGCGGGAGCCATCCGCTTCTTTAATCGTGACCTGCAGATCGCCGCCATTGCCCGCGGCGTAGAGATCGTCGATGGTAAACGGCCCCGGCGGCACCGTGCTCTGATAGATTTCATAGCCGTTTTGCCTGATTGACACCTGCGCCGTGCCGCGGGCGATCCCGTGGATCACCGGCGCGAAGCCTTTCTGGCTGTCCGGTAGCATATTGTCGTCCGAGGCCAGCTGGGCGCCGCGGAAGTTGATCCCGTCGAAGACATCGCCGTTGGTATAGCTGTCTCCGAGGGTGAGTCGCGAACGCAGAGGCGTGATGTCCCGCTCAAGCCAGCTGTTAACGTGCTGCCAGCGGTTTTCACTGGAGGAAGCGCTGCCGCTGCCGCTACTGTAGCTCCACGTGCTGTTATCGCGCAGACGCCAGGCGCCAACGTTCAGGCCGCTCTGCAGATTCAGATAGGCGTAACGGCTGCTGCCACCCGTGGTGTTATGGACGTTATTGCCCGTGAAGTTATAGTTAATCAGCCCGGCGGTGATACCGTCATCCCACAGCTCCGGCGGAATATAGCCGCGCGCGCGGGTGCCCATAAATGCCTGGGGCACGGTGAGATACAGACGCTGTTGGCCAACGTCAAAGCGCGTAGTGGCTTCGCTGATAAGCGTCGTTAGCGGCACGCAGGCTGCGCTGTCCAGCGTCGCCATGCCCGGCACCCGCCCGGTATCCACACCCATGCTCGCCAGCTGGCCGCGCGTCAGACAGGGTGACAAGCCATGGCCCTGCGCGTCGGCCTGGAAAGTGACGTCCCGGGTAGTCATAAAACCATTGTTGAGATAAATATCGACGCGATAGGTGCCTGGAGGCACCTCCTGGCCTTTTTCAAATCCCGACAGGTCAGCCACCGCCGCCGGATCGTCAGCTAAAAAGCGGGGGTTAAAATAGAGGTCCGCCCGCGCGGCAAACGGTAGTGAGCTGAGCCACAGCGTCAGCGCCGGCGTAATCAGGCGCCGGGCGCTTCGGCAACCCCAATGGTCCAGTCCATATTTTCGATGTGACATAATCCCTCCGGTCCGACGTTGCCCGGCTGTCAGTGCTTCTGGTCATGCGCAGCGTGGCCCGCGCGGCGGGGTACTCTGGGTTAACGCAGTACGCCATTCATTTTCGGCGTCAGCGCGCCGTAATCGTTAATCGTGCGATAGGTGATGGTGTTCCCGGCATCTGCGGGCAGCTTGACGCTGGTCTTGCCCATCGGCGGCACGAGGGCGTTTTCCAGAATGCGCGTCCCGGCGTTCAGTTCGGTCACCGTCAGGTAATAAGGGGTTGGGTTTGTCAGCGTCAGCGACGATCCGCTGCGGCTAAAGGTCAGCTTTTCCGCTGCCTGATCCGGGGGCAGGGCCAGTTTTCCCGGACGGTAGTAGAGCTTGATGCGGCTGATAATCGCCAGCTGCAGGGTATTGTCGCTGAGCTTGGATTTATCCATCGAGGGGATCGCCTTCACGTTCATCCAGAACAGGCTTTCCCGATCCTGCGGCAGCTGGTTATTGGTGGCGTCGATAATGCGCAGGGTGTTCTCTTTTTTGCCCTGCATGGCAAACAGCGGGGGAGTGATGACAAACCGGCCGTCTCGCTGACCATCGGCATTTTCCACCCATGACTGAATAAGCCAGGTGCTGTTGTCATCATTATTGGTCACCGCGAGCTGGACTTGTTTCTGTCCCGCCGGGTAGATAACCCGGGTCGCGCCCAGCGCGACGCCCGCCTGCGCGCTGGCGCTCAACGCACCGGCGACGAAAAGTAAACATCCCGCCAGTATGCCGCGTGTCGTCGTTGCCATTTTTCTCACGTTATCTCCTTGTCTGCTCACCGTGTTGTCCTGTTTGTCTGCGGATTAATTACTGATAGGTCAATGAGAACCAGGCCTGGGCGTTGGCCGCGCCGCCGGTGACCTGGCGTCCGGTCGCCCGATATTTGGCGACAAAATTGAGCGTCGTTGGTCCGCGGTAGAGCGGTACCCAGCGGTCAGGCGGACGATTGAGCGGCAATTGCTGGCCCTGACTGTCGAACAGCGCAATGCCAATCCCGCTGGCGATCCCCGGGCCTTCGCCCACCGAGAGCACATCGGGATTTTTACCATCAGCCACACCGTGAAATGCCACGCCCACATGCTGGCTGACTGCGGTACTGCAATCCTGTAAATGAATCGCGAAAGGGATCGGGTTACTGTCTTCCCCGACATCATGAAATCGGTTACTGCTGATCTGCCCCAGATTGACTGTCATCTGCCGATCGCCCGCTTCGACGCGGCAGGAACTCGCCATAATCAGGCCCTGAAAACGCATGCTGCCCCCAGGCAGCGTGACGTTCCACTGATTACCGGCCAGGGCCAGCGGGGGTAGTAGCAGCAGACCTGATTTCATTCCCTGCATCGTTTCACTCCAGTTGGAAATAGAGAGCGGGCCCTCCTGGCCCTGATTGCCTCCCTGCGTGGATCGGGCCTTACTCGTACTGCACTTTGAACGTGGCATCCGCGTTCGCCGTACCGGCGGTCGCTGCGCCGGTCGCGTAGTAACGCGCCTGGAACGGGATAATGTTGGTGCCGTCATTCAGCGTGGTCGCGGCACTGAAGGTGGCGCCGTCCAGCGCCAGTGGCGTGCCGGTGTTGTCGAGGATCTGCACGCCAACGTTGGTTGCGCCGCCAGCGGCTGAGTTTTGCAGTGCCAGAACGGTGGTGTTGCTGCTGTCAATGGCGGTACCGGAGAAAGCGACGGAAGCTTTGGTCGCCACTGTGGTGTCGCAGTCATCCAGCTGGATGTTGAAACCGACGGAGGAGCTGGTGCTACCCGCGGTGGCAAGTTTCGCGGAACGCACCTGACCTAACTGGACGGTTTGATCGATAGAGCCGGCATCTACCGCACAGGCCGCATTGACGACTTCCCCTTTAAAATGCACTGTCCCGCCGTTGACCGTGGTGGTATCGGCCAGCGCCGCCGCGGAGCTCAGAGACAGGGCTGACACAACAACCATTGCCAGTGTTTTGATTTTCATACTGTTTTCCTTTGAACGATGTCGAAATAACGAACCGGATTGGCAGCCGATGTGCCTTCCAGGCATTTCAGATTTCAGCCGAGTAGTCAGGCTGCCGGCTCTGCACAGTTTTCACCCAACTGATGAGACAATTGGGGCCATTTTGACTCGTCGGGATAAGTGACCTGTTTTTGGTTTTACTCTGGCGTTTTTGTGGTTTTAAATTCTGCGTGATTGGCTTTTTATGGGTATATTATCTGGATGAGTAGGAGGGAGTGCGAAAGGTATAGCGATGGTGCTGGCGAAGGATCGCCGGTGCAGCTGGAATCTGATGAGAGAAAAGTGAGTGATTTCGGGATTAAAAACACATAATAATCAATACAATATGATTTTTTCTGCAGAAATATGGCGCAGTGAGTTGCAAAACATTACAAAACATTTTTATGATATAAACAGTTTGGCCCCAATTGACCTGTTCGCAATTAATTATATTGCATTAAATCAATCAGTTAAATCGTTTTTCTGTTGCAAGCCTTTTTCCTCTAAAAGATTATTTCTTTCCCAAATTCCGGCAAAACGTGCCGCATTACTGGCGGTGTAGCGTACCGTGTGACGAATATTACGATGTCCCAGATAATCCTGTATCAAACGGGTATCTGTACCTCTTTCCGCCAGTTCATAGCCGCAGGCGTGACGCAGCATATGGGGGTGCGTGTGCGTGACGGTGCCCGCATTTTCGCCGGCGGAGCGAATAATACGATACGCTTGCTGGCGTGAGAGTGGCGTTCCGCGACGAGAGATAAACAGCGCGTCGGTTTTTGCCGCCGCTTTCCAGCCGGCGCGGACCAGACTCCAGCGTTCGATCGCCTCGCGCTCATCAAAGCGCAGCGGATGAATAGTCGAAAAACCATTCTTTAGCCGCCGTACATTGACCCGTCCTTCATGCAGATCCAGATCGTGATAGTGCAGATCCAGCAGTTCGCTGATGCGCATGCCGTGACGAAAGGCAAGCAGGATGAGACAGTAGTCCCGTTCGCCGGTAGGTCCCTGACGAGCGGCCTGCATCATTGCCTGAACTTCTTTGGCGGTAAGAAAACGACGTCGGTTCACAATATTGGCTCCTGAAAAAGGGGATGAATGACCGTCACGGCGAAACCTTACGCCATGACGAAAAGAATACGTAATGCTAAAACGTTGTAGGGTGAAGTTGATTAACCACGAATAGATAGCACATTATATTGACTGATACTAAAAATATCGCCGGGCGATAATTCTTAATTTTAAAGATTTTAATCGTTGTCTCAATAGCATCTATAGATGTTATCGCCAGGTGCATAAATTAAAAGGACTTTTTTCTGATACGTGCTGCAATCGAAAAAAAACGGTGCAGAAATTTTGTTCGAGTAATAAATAATTTGGTCAAATCCAGAATGAACGCAGGGTTAAATTGGCGTGGAGCTGGAGGGAATAAATAAGAACTTGCGGGAACAGTAAGCATAATTAACACAGGGTTAATGATAATACATATTTTAATTTTCGGGCAGGTTGCGGGACAACGCCATCCGTGGCGTCAAGGTTATTAGATCAAAGACGATCGCTGTTTGTCGCGCGTATTGTCCCAAATGCCATAGAAGCGTCCCGCGTTGCTGGCGGTATACCAGACGGTATGGCGGATATTGCGATGTCCGAGGTAATCCTGGATCAAACGGGTATCGATTCCCATATTGGCCAGCGCAAAGCCACAGGAGTGGCGTAGCATGTGCGGGTGGATCTCCAGCGGTAATCCCGCGAGATCCCCTGATGAGGCGATAATCTGATAAAACTGCTGGCGAGAAAGGGGATTACCTTTGCGGGAGAGAAACAGCCATTCGCTGGCTGCCTGCGGCCAGCTGCTGCGAATGGCCAGCCATCGCTTTAGGGCGTGGATCTCTTTCTCCAGCAATGGATGGGTGGTCGAAAACCCCTTTTTGAGCCGATGGATATAAACACATCGGGCAGCAAGGTCGATATCCGATATTCGTAGACGGCAGATCTCGCTGGCTCGCAGACCATGGATGAAGCACAGTAATGTCAGGCAATAATTCCGTGCGGCATAGAGGCCGGTATCGGCGGCTTTAAGTAAAGACTCGATTTCATTCTGAGTCAGGAAGTTCCTTTTTTTTATATCGGCGTTATTCGTCATGGTTTTCCCTTTTATTGCAGACATATTTCTCTCTGTCCAGGCCTGCGTCAGGTCATTGTTAAATTCGACAGCCTTTTTATTTTGAAGCAGCGTGCTGATAACGTTTTAATCTCATGCGAAAGCGTTTCACCGGGTGAAGGCAAAATCTGAACGTTATCGCTGAGTGAGCGTGCGGTATCATAGGTTATCTCCATCACCAACGATAAGACGCCGCAAGCAGAAGGGTAAAGAAAGGGCTAGCGGGTTGAAGTGGCGTCGCTTTCCTGGTGGTTTCCACGTCCTGTACATCCCTGATCCTCTTGATGATGCCCGCATGATGATGAAGGCACGGGCTTCCGGCCACGGCAAGACGGCCATCAATGCCGTCATGATTTATTGCCTGCATGCTGGGCAACATCGCGCCAGCAAAACACTCTCCCGCGCCGACAACGCCCGGGAATAGCGTGAGAAACTTCTCAGACAGAATACAACTCTGAATCGTCTGGATAGCATTCACTGCAAAACTACAACAGCGATTAAACCATACTGCAAAAAGCCTGGGGATAATAGCCATTGTCTGTACGAGGGCACTTTACGCTGTATTTCAGAAAATAAGCTTAATCTAAAGGGGAGTAAAGTTGATAGGAATCAGGCACGGTAAGCGCCGGTAGCGGCGATATCAGTGGGCTGGAAGAAAGGGGACATCATGAGTATCGGGATATTGTCTGACGATTAGGTGGGAATATTCTGCTCTATGCTAAGAATAAGGTGCAGGCAAAAAACGTCAGCCAGACAACTGAAGTATGAGGGGGGCGTTAAAGGCTCCGGCGGCGGGAGGGCTTACGTCCTTAAGACGCCGAAGCCTGCAGGTTCACCATTTTTCGTCACGTGCTTCCTGACGACCTTCACGGCGGTTTTCCCGTTTATCGTGACGGCAGCTGGCGTTGCTTTGATTGTTATTGCGGACGCATTCCTGCTTGGTATCACGACCTTGCTCGCGACTATCCTGACGGATATCGCGGGCGTCCTGACGCTTTTCGCCGCGCCAGGTCGCCTGCGCCGAAAGAGAGGGTACCAGCAGCGCGATGCAAAGCAGGGTAAATAAGCCTCTTTTCATTAGGATTGATCCTGTCGTAGAGTACAATAAAAAAATAGCAGTTAAAGAATATTCTTGCCGGAAGCGCAGCATAATAAATGACAAAAAAATGCCCGAACAGAAATAAGTTATTTATTTTTGTCTGTAATTTTTCGAGTCACTATTCCTTTTAAAGGGTATTCGTAAACGATAAGCAATAACTCATAAAAAGATATGTCTATGGTATGCTGAAGATATTGAGGCATTTTGCGCTAATATGGTGTAGAGAAGGCAGCGATCGGTAGATAATGCTGAGCTCTGTGACTACGAACATTCACGTGAACAGCGACGACAAATTCCTCGCCCTTCAGGGCTGACACTCTCGCTCGTCTGTCGTGAAGTTGCTGTCAGGCGGTTTACGTTTACTACAATGGCATAATGATGAATACTCCGATTGCGCAGCGCGACTGGCGCCTGCTGGCGGCCGGGAGCGGCGGGCTCCTTTTGCTGGTGGCCGGCACCATGTTGCATAGCCACTGGGGCGATTTTCTCCAGTGGTGCCTCGCCACCCAAATAACCTTACATCGCTATCTGGTGATGTATCTTTTGCTGCTGAATAACCACCAGTACAGCGGCGGCGTCTGGCTGTTAGTGGGCGCCTTTCTCTACGGCGTGCTGCACGCCATCGGGCCGGGTCACGGCAAGTTTATCGTCACGACTTACCTGAGCACCAACCCGGAGAGCCTGACGGCGGCGCGGGTGGTGCCCTTTCTCGGCAGCCTGTTGCAGGGCGTCAGCGCCATCCTCTTTGTCTTTATTCTCGCGGTAGGACTGAATCTGGCCGCCGGCGATCTCAGCGCCAGCCGCTGGTACGTTGAGAAGATCAGCGCCCTGACCATCGGCGCCTTTGGAATTTACATTATCTTTCGCGCGCTGCAGAGCCTGGGGCCAGGCAAGAGCGTGATTCGCGCCATAACACCGGCGCATCAGCATGATGCCTCGTGCGGCTGCGGCCACCACGGCGTGGGGCACGATCTGCACGGCGCCGACTGGAAGACACGCCTTGGCGTGGTGCTGGCCATCGGCGCCCGCCCCTGCAGCGGGGCAATCATGATCTTGCTGTTCGCCAACGCGCTGGGGATTGTCAGCTGGGGCATCGCCGCGGTGATGACCATGGCGTTGGGCACCGGACTTTCGATCCTCGCGCTGTCACTGACGGTGCACTATGCCCGTCACCGGGCGGTCAACAGGCTGACGGAGGGGAGTCGTCCGCGGCCCTGGCTGGTGCCGCTGGTGAAGATCCTCGGCGGGCTGGCGCTGATCCTCTTTGCCGCCGGGTTGTTTTTCACCGTGGTGCCGATCAGCGCCAACGGCGACTTTATCGCCGCCGGCTGTTAACGACTTTCCAGCAGTCGCATCAATACCCGCAGCGCCTGATCCAGTTGCAGGCGTTCGCTGTCACTGAGTCCTGCCAGCAGCTGACGTTCATTATCGACATGGGTCTCCACCGCCTGATCGATCCGCTCACGCCCGACAGGCGTCAGGGCGACCAGCATACTGCGGGCATCCTCCGGGTTCGGCAGGCGGGTAATAAATCCGCGTTTCTCCAGCGCCTTCAGGCGATGAGTCATGGTGCCGGAGGTGATCATCAGCGTGGAGAAGAGCTGGGTCGGCGAAAGAGTGAAAGGGGGGCCGGCGCGGCGCAGCGTCGCCAGCATATCAAACTCCCAGCGCACCAGATCGTGGCGCGCAAAGGCCACTTCCACCTGCGGCTCCAACAGCATGGCGCATCGTTTCAGGCGGCCTATCGGCCCCATTGGGCTGCAGTCCAGATCCGGTCGCTCCCGCTGCCACTGGGCGAGAATGCGATCCACGGCGTCGATCGCGGGTGATTTGTCCATCAGTGCTCACTTGTCTTGATGTCAAGATACTTGTCGGTACATACTTCAGTCACCAATTTAGCTTGAAGTGAAGATAAAATCATGGCTTTTCTCTCACGTAGTCTGATGATCGACTTACTGCTCACCGCGCTGGCGCCCGCTATCTGGGGGACGAGCTATATCGTCACCTCCCAGTTCCTTCCTCCCGATCGGCCATTTATCGCTGCGCTGCTGAGGGTGTTACCGGCAGGCATCGCCCTGCTGATCTGGAGCCGTCGCTTCCCGCAGCGCGGCGAGTGGGCGAAGCTTATCGTTACCGGCATTTTAAATATCGGCGCTTTCCAGGCGCTGCTGTTTATCGCGGCCTATCGCTTACCCGGCGGTTTAGCGGCGGTGATTGGCGCAATCCAGCCGCTGCTGGTGATGCTCCTCGCCTGGTGCGTTGACCGGCAGCGCTCGCCCTGGCTGGCGGTGTTCTCCGCCATCGCCGGCATACTCGGTATGGCCATGCTGCTGCTGTCGCCGCACACCGTCCTCGACCCACTGGGGATCGGCGCGGCGTTTCTCGGCGCGATCAGTATGGCGCTGGGCACCTGGCTCTCCCGCCGTTGGGCGCTCTCCTTGCCGATTGTCGCGTTGACCGGCTGGCAGCTGGCGATTGGGGGAGTGGTGCTGGCCCCGGTGGCGCTGATCGTTGACCCCCCTCTGCATCAGGTGACAGCGCTGCAGGTCGCAGGCTATCTGTGGCTGTGCGTCGCGGGCGCCATGCTGGCCTATGGCCTGTGGTTCCGGGGGATTGGCCGCCTCTCGCCGGTGGCGGTGTCGGCGATGAGTCTGCTGAGCCCGGTGACCGCTGTGGTGCTGGGATGGATTTTCCTTGGACAAAAGATCCAGGGGATGGCGCTGGTGGGGTTGATCGTGGTGCTGGCGAGCGTGCTGTCTATCCAGCGTGCGCTGGCGCGCCAGGCGGCGGGAGCAAAAACGAAAAAAGCCCCATAACGGGGCTCGACATTGCTGCGTGCGGGGTGGGTGGCGGGAGCCAGACCAGCCACCCGCAGGCGGCCTGTCCGGCAGCTCCCTCTGCAACCATTCGCTTATTTAGACAGCTCGGCGGTCATATGGACCTGGTTGCCGGTGTACGCTTCGGTGATGTGGTAGGAAGCGCCTTGTTCTTTCGCAATGGTCGCGATTTTCGCTTCTGCGCTGTCCAGGGTATCTGCTGTCACGCTCACCGGATGAGCGAAGCTAGCGAAAGAAACCAGGGAGAGCATACCGGCAGCGGCGAGTAATTTTACGTTTTTCATGGTGTTTGTCCTTTTAACTTTTATGGTGGAAAGCGTGTTTGCTTTCGATGGACTTATAATAAGTCTGCTAACTATAACGCGCGTTGCAAAAAGTGCGATTTAGATCACATTTTTATGGCGGTGAGATGATGAAAAGATGACAAAGAGATGAATGAGTTTATTTTTTTTACTTTAAAAACAATGGATTAAATATTTCCCTCTGGAAGGGGATATCGGACGAACTGCTCACGTTCAGGGGAAGGAATGCGCCTCATTCACGCTGAGGTCATTCAGTGCGTGAATGGATTGGTGCTATTTTCACCACTTTCAGGACGGATTCAGACTTATCGCGATGGCTTCCCGACGGCTTTTTCGGCATGCTATTACGGTCATTTCTCTTATGGTCTTGCGTTAGACTTCCTGCGCTGTAAACAACCACCGCTTCGTTTTCACCTATCAATAACCATTTATTAATAGCTGATTGATATCTGTTATATAACTTAATGAAACGTGAACAAATGTATATTTGTCGGCGAATAAATAGCATTCTTTGACGCCGATAGCACCAGCGAACTTATATTTTTAAGTTCGTCACCTGACGCCTTAAATATTGCGGCTCCCGGTCAGTCGAAGATTCTATTAGCAGTGGCATAAATCAGCATCGCCTGATGTTTCTGGTTCTATGCGAATTCACAGTGTGCTCATTGATTCGTAATTCACTCTGACAAGGAAATGGCAATGAAAAAGGTTCTTCTCTCTGCAGCAATGGCAACCGCGTTTTTTGGCATGACTGCTGCCCATGCAGCTGATACCAATGTTGGCGGCGGCCAGGTTAATTTCTTCGGTAAAGTTACCGATGTATCCTGTACTGTTTCTGTTAACGGCCAGGGCAGCGATGCGAACGTTTACCTGTCTCCGGTAACCCTGACTGAAGTTAAAGCGGCAGCAGCGGATACTTACCTGAAACCGAAATCTTTCACCATTGACGTCTCTAACTGCCAGGCTGCTGACGGCACCAAACAGGATGACGTAACCAAACTGGGCGTGAACTGGACCGGCGGTAACCTGCTGGCTGGCGCAACCAGCAAACAGCAGGGTTACCTGGCGAACACCGAAGCTTCCGGTGCCCAGAACATCCAGCTGGTGCTGTCTACCGACAACGCCACCGCGCTGACCAACAAAATCATCCCGGGTGACAGCACTCAGCCGAAAGCGAAAGGCGATGCTGCTGCTGTAGCCGATGGCGCGCGTTTCACCTACTACGTTGGTTATGCGACCAGCGCACCGACCACGGTAACCACCGGTGTGGTCAACAGCTACGCGACTTACGAAATTACCTATCAGTAATTCCGCCAGAAAATAAAACTGCCCCGGTATGGGGCAGTTAATAACAATAATAAAGCGGCGATGTCCGCCGCTTGTATTTTTATTCTGAGGTCAGCATGAAGCGTATTGCCCTTTTTTTCTGTTTCATTTTTAGTTTTGCGGCCCATGCCAACAACATTATTGTTAACGGTACCCGCTTTATTTATCCAGGAAATGAAAAAGAAATAACGGTACAGCTTTCAAATAACGCCGACCGTCCGGCACTGGCGCAGGCCTGGCTGGATAATGGCGATGCCGATGCCACACCGGATACCATTACCACCCCGTTTATTATCACCCCGCCGATCTCGCGCGTTGACGCCAAAAGCGGCCAGACGCTGCGTATTAAGCTCGGCAGCAGCGCCGGTCTGGCAAAAGATAAAGAGACATTGTGGTGGCTGAATTTGCTGGAAATTCCGCCAGTGGTGGCCGATCAGAAAAATGAAGGCCAGAACGTGCTGCAGCTGGCGATCCGTTCCCGCTTTAAATTTATTTACCGTCCTGCCGGACTGGGCAACCGCGATGCGGCGGCCGAGAAGCTGGTGCTCACCGCCAGCGGCAGCAGTCTCGCCATCAACAACCCGACGCCGTTCTACATTACCGTCAGCCGTATTTCCCGCGACGGCGGTAAAGCCCTGAACAGCAAAACCGTGATGCTGGCGCCGCAGTCCAGCCAGACGGTAGCACTCTCCTCCGCCGTCAACCGCGGCGAAACCCTGACCGTTAACAACATTAATGACTATGGCGCCGATGTCGCAGTGAAAGTGGCCGTTAAATAAGGGAAAAGCTAATGAAGCAGAGGTCATTCTGCCCGGGAAGATTAAGCACCGCGATCGCCCTCGCGCTGTGCTGCTTTCCGCCATTTTCCAGCGGACAGGAAAACCCGGGAACGGTATATCAATTTAACGACGGCTTTATTGTCGGCAGTCGCGAAAAGGTCGACCTGTCACGCTTCTCGACCAGCGCGATCACCGAAGGCACTTATTCCCTTGATGTCTACACCAACGACGAGTGGAAAGGGCGCTACGATCTGCGCATCGCGCGCGACAAAGACGGTAACCTTGGCGTTTGCTACACCAAAGCGATGCTGACGCAGTACGGTATCGCTGCGGAAAAGCTGAACCCACAGCTCAGCGAAAAGGAAGGCTATTGCGGTAGCCTCAAATCCTGGCGTAACGAAGAAAACGTCAAAGACAACCTGGTCCAGTCCTCCCTGCGGTTGAACATTTCGGTGCCGCAGATCTATGAAGATCAACGTCTGAAAAACTATGTCAGCCCGGAGTTCTGGGACAAAGGCATTACTGCGCTCAATCTTGGCTGGATGGCCAACGCCTGGAACAGTCACACCTCTTCGGTCGGCGGTTCGGATAACAGCAGCGCCTATCTTGGCGTCAACGCCGGTCTGTCGTGGGACGGCTGGCTGCTGAAGCACATCGGTAACCTGAACTGGCAGCAGCAGCAGGGCAAAGCGCACTGGAACAGCAACCAGACCTATCTCCAGCGTCCCATCCCGCAGCTCAACTCCATCGTCAGCGGCGGGCAGATTTTTACCAATGGTGAATTTTTCGACACCATCGGTCTGCGTGGGGTCAACCTTTCTACTGATGACAATATGTTCCCGGACGGCATGCGCTCGTATGCCCCGGAAATTCGCGGCGTGGCGCAGAGCAACGCCCTCGTCACCGTGCGCCAGGGCAGCAACATTATCTATCAGACCACCGTTCCGCCCGGGCCGTTTACCCTGCAGGATGTCTATCCTTCCGGCTATGGCAGTGACCTTGAGGTCTCGGTGAAAGAGGCGGATGGTTCGGTGGAAGTGTTTAGCGTGCCTTACGCTTCCGTCGCCCAGCTGTTGCGCCCGGGAATGACCCGCTACGCCCTTTCCGCCGGTAAAGTGGATGACAGTTCTCTGCGTAACAAGCCGATGCTCTATCAGGCCACCTGGCAGCACGGTATCAACAACCTGCTGACCGGCTACACCGGGGTTACCGGTTTCGACGACTATCAGGCCTTCCTGGTGGGGACCGGGATGAACACCGGCATCGGCGCGCTCTCCTTTGACGTGACCCATTCGCGGCTGAAGAGTGATACCCATGATGATTCGGGGCAGAGCTATCGCGCCACCTTTAACCGCATGTTTACCGATACCCAGACCAGCATCGTGCTGGCGGCGTACCGCTATTCGACAAAAGGCTATTACAACCTCAACGACGCGCTGTATGCCGTCGATCAGGAAAAAAACAGCCGCAGCAACTACACCCTGTGGCGGCAGAAAAACGGCATGACCTTCACCGTGAACCAGAACCTGCCGGACGGCTGGGGCGGGTTTTATCTGAGCGGTCGCGTCTCCGACTACTGGAACCGCTCCGGGACCGAGAAGCAGTATCAGGTCAGCTACAACAACTCATTTGGTCGTCTCTCCTGGTCGGCGAGCGCGCAGCGCGTTTACACGCCAGACAGCTCCGGTCATCGCCGCGACGATCGTATTTCACTTAACTTCAGCTACCCGCTGTGGTTTGGCGATAACCGCACCGCCAACCTGACGTCGAACACCTCGTTCAACAACTCGCGCTTTGCCAGCTCGCAGATTGGTATCAACGGTTCGCTGGACAGTGAAAACAACCTTAACTACGGCGTGTCGACCACCACGGCCACCGGTGGCCAGCACGATGTGGCGCTCAACGGCAGCTACCGTACGCCATGGACCACGCTCAACGGCAGCTACAGCCAGGGCGAAGGCTATCGCCAGAGCGGCCTGGGCGCCAGCGGGACGATGATCGCCCACAGCGGCGGCGTGGTGCTCTCGCCGGAAAGCGGCTCGACGATGGCGCTGATTGAAGCCAAAGACGCTGCCGGCGCCATGCTCCCGGGGTCGCCGGGCACCCGTGTGGACAGCAATGGTTACGCCATCCTGCCGTATCTGCGCCCGTACCGGATTAACGCCGTCGAGATCGACCCGAAAGGTAGCCTTGACGATGTCGCCTTCGATCGCACCGTGGCGCAGGTTGTGCCGTGGGAAGGCAGCGTGGTTAAGGTGGCGTTCGGCACCACGGTGCAGAACAACCTCACGCTGCAGGTGCGCCAGGCGAACCATGAGCCGCTGCCGTTTGCGGCGAGTATTTTCTCTCCTGATGGTAAGGAGATCGGCGTTGTCGGCCAGGGCAGCATGATGTTTATCAGCGATGCGAATGCCAAACGCGCGATTGTGAAGTGGAGCGGCGGGCAGTGTTCGGTGGATCTGGGACCGCAAACAACAAAGGATAGCGTATGTCGCTGAGGAAATTACTAACGCTTTTTATCGTCTTAATGGCGCTGGGAACCACCTCGTCCTGGGCCGTCTGTACGCGCCTTTCTTCGCCAACGGTAATGCTGGACATGGTGGTGGGCAGGGTGGTGGTGCCTCCGGATCTGCCGGTGGGGTCGGTGATCCTCACCCGCGACTGGACGATGAGCGCCCCCGGCGGCGCGAGCTATCGCTGTACCTCCGGCACCAACCGCTTCGCGGCGAAGATTGTTGCGCCAGGGGCCACTGACCTCGGGAATAAAATCTATTCCACCAACGTGCCGGGTATCGGCATGCGTTTCAGCCGCGGCGGCGCGACGGTCAATATCGTCTATCCCGACGTCTTTTCGTCGCGGGTATCAGGTACCACCAACTATTCGCTGGAGGGGTCGCGCTTTACGCTGGAGATTATTAAAACCGCAGCGACCACCGGCAGCGGCACCCTGGCAACAGGGAAATACACCTCCTATGACTGGGAGAGCGGCGGCAACCCGATCCTCGAAACGTATCTGAGCGCCAACGCCATCACCGTGGTCTCGCCCTCCTGTACGGTGATGAGCGGGAAGAATATGAATGTCGATGTCGGTTCCATCAGACGCAGTGACCTGAAAGGGGTGGGGACTACCGCGGGCGGGAAAGATTTTAATATCGACCTGCAGTGCAGCGGCGGCCTGAGTGAAACCGGGTATGCCAATATCAGCACCTCGTTCTCCGGAACGCTGGCTACCAGCACGACGGCGACCATGGGCGCGTTGCTCAATGAAAAGGCCGGCAGCGGCATGGCGAAAGGCGTCGGTATTCAGGTGCTGAAGGATGGATCGCCGCTGCAGTTTAATAAGAAATACACCGTTGGTCGCTTGAACAATCAGGAGACTCGCTACATCACCATACCGCTGCACGCGCGCTTTTATCAGTATGGGCCGACGACCAGCACCGGCGAGGTGGAGTCGCATATGATCTTTAACCTGACGTACGATTAATACGGGAGGGGGAATGAAGGGATTGCCGAAACACACTATCGCGTGGCTGCTATTCTGCGGCAGCCTCGCCGCCCCCTCGGCGTGGGGTTTCGAGACTAATTATGACCGCGGACGGGTCGAATTTGCCGGGCGGGTGACGGATATCTCCTGTAGCGTCGCGCTGAATGGCGGTCAGCATGCCGGCAATGGCAACGTCTGGCTGGCGCCGGTCAGTCTGGCGGAAGTACACGATCGCGGGGCCGGGGCGTTTATGAAGCCGCAATCTTTTACCCTGGCGCTGTCAAACTGCCAGTTGCGCCATGATGGCGGGGCCGCCTCGCAGGACGAAGTGCGACGGGTCAGCGTTCGCTGGATCGACGGGTTTTTACTGACGGCGGTTGGGAATGAGAATGCGGGCTATCTGGCCAATACCTTGCCAGATGGGGCGCAGAATATTTATCTGGCACTGTCGACCAATGATAATAATACGCTGGATAAAAGTAATAAAATTGTCCCGACGGACCCGCAGCAAAATCAGGTGCATTTGCAGGAAAGCGCGGTCAGCGGTGGCTTGTTTACCTATTACGTAGGCTACGTTTCCCCAACGCCAAAAAGCGCCACTAGCGGACCGATTACCAGCTGGGCAACGTGGGAATTAGTTTATAATTAAGCAATGTTAAAAAGCCGGGAAATCCCCGGCTTTTTTATCTGCGAATATCGTCAGCGACCAGTTGTTCAATACTGACTTCCTGCCAGTAATGCCCCTGAATGGCAAACCACTCCATTCCCTGCAGCCATTTTTTATGGGCTTCGCTTTCCACACCTTCAATTATCACATTGTGATGATTGCGGGATAAAAAGGTCACCAGTGCATCCATCAACTGGCGGCCGGACTCTTTGCGCATCAGATGCCAGAAAAAATCTTTATCAATTTTGACATAGTCAAAATGATAACCTCTGATGGCGTTAATCCCCGCATAGCCTGAGCCGAAGTCGTCGAGCCACAGCGAGGTATCTTGCGGGCTTTGCCAGGCGGCCAGGGAATTATTGAGAAGATTCTCGGCGTTTTCGGTCACTTCAAAATGGACGCAGGTGAGTGCGGTAATTTTATCTTTTATTTCCTTCTGGCGCAGCAGATTCAGGATATGGTCATCGACGTTAATCGTGGCGGAAATGTTGTTGCGTAAAAACCATTCTTTATGTTTTTCAATCAATGCCAGTTGCTCGAGAAAAATACGCTCACGAACCGCCGCGGTAGCATGACGAAAAAAGTATTCAGGAGAGACGGGAAGATTATCGAAGCGGCTCAGGCATTCGACCGCGACTAAGGTACCTTGTGGGGAAAACATTTTCTGAAAGACGTAGCGTACAGCGATATCATTACGAGATAAAATGTTGTCTTCGGTTATTTTAGTGTTCATTATCCCTCATCACGAGGTTAGTCAGACAATAGGCAGAGGATACACTAATTATAGGCTACCTGATGATTAATGGGAATGGCAGGAAATGTAAATCAACAGCGAATAAGTACGCTTTATCCGCTATTGATTTACTGGAGCATAATTTAACATTGATGGAGTGCGGCAATACGCTGGTTCATGGCGCGGGAATTATCAATGCCCAGCTTTTGCATGATATGGATACGATGGCTGTGAACCGTTTTATGGGCAATGCCGAGCAGGGCGGCAATACGCTTGTTATTATTGTTGGCAATCAGCAGTTCGAGGATCTGGCACTCCCGCGGCGACAGCTGTTTGCGCAACCTTCGTGGTGGCAGCTCGCTGGCGCCCTCTGCGCGCTTGACGATAGAAGAAAAAAAAGATAACGGACATTTTTCGCTAATAATCATAGCATTATCAACAGTTATCAACTCTCTGCACAGCCCGGCAATGTCGCTTTTTACTACCAGCACCGGCTGCTGGCAGCGCTGCAGGGAAAGGCGGAGCGCGTTCAGCAGGTCGACGATTCTGATGGCAGAAATATCCTTATTAATTAAATTGAAAATAACCGTCTGGGCCAGAGGTAGATGTTTCCCATGGATAACATCGCCATAACCCAGACGCGTGGTATTTTCATGGCTATCAATAAGGTAGTGATAGATTGAGTGACCAATGAGATTATCATTGGAGTACAGCAATATACTGTCCAAGGGTATCAGATTCTCTTTTTGCGCTTGGCTTCTAAGATCAGGTCCAGCAGTATCTTCTCTATTCTGCGCTGGTCGTCGAGATGGCGGAACTTAAACTGACAGGATATCTGGTAGTAGCTTTCACTCTCTTCATTGGCGTCATCAAGGGTGATAACAATGACATTCTTTACCACCAGGTCGATGGTGATCTCACCATATTCCGCAAGCATCAGCACAGCATTTTTCAGCAAGGCGTTATGGTTGAGAAATTTCAGATTCGGCGTCCTGGTGATCAATGCGCAACCGCCATCTGAAATGTCTTTGATGTCGAAAAGATAGTTTTCGCCATTTTTATGGCGACCGCGGCAATAAAAGTCATGTTCGTGGCGTAAACGAAAGCGGGGATCGCGGCGGCGCTGTACGACCTGCAGACATTCAGGCAAAGAAAAGGCGTAGCGGATACCTTTATCCACACCGCTATTGTCATGTTTTGTCAGGGGGGCATTAAACTCAATTTTCCCTGAATCGCTATGCAGGAGAAAGCGAATTTTATGCCCCGGCGGGATTTTGCGATGGGTCTGAATATGGAACTCGGCAAAATCCACACGTGTCAGTTGGGTTACGATACTCGTGTTGTTAAAAAATATTTCAATTTCAGTACGTTTGCGCAACTCCTCTCTGAAAATAGCAATAATTTCATACTTACTGGTCTTTATCGTTCCCTCTGTCATGTGCTTCCCTTGTAAATAGTTGTCGTGAGGCGTTTGATTTTTCTTATAGCAATAGCAACATTCTGATTGGGTTAATCAGATGTTTTTATGAGCGTTTGATGTTATTGACTATCTTTGCAGCCAGATTGATATGTATAAACTTGGAATTCGATATTGTGTTTCCTGTAATCAAGAGTTTCAAATTTTGGTCATGACAAAAACGACAACGGCCTCCATGCTGGAGACCGGTCGAAGGATAAAAACATAAGTTTGATTAACGGGGATAATGAGAAAACGATCGTCGATCACACCCCATTTGTAAGATCTATAGTGCCAGCAGTGTTGAGGTTTTTCCAGGCAAATATTAAGGATAGATGTCGTTCCCCCCTTTCTCCCCACGGGTCAGGGGCGTGCGCGGGTGGCGATATTATCGAGGATGCGCAGGGCGTCTGCCGGCAGGACCAGCTGCGCGGCGGCAATATTTTCCGCCAGATGCGTGCGGGATGACGTGCCGGGGATCAGCAGAATATTCGGTGAACGCTGAAGCAGCCAGGCCAGGGCGACCTGCATCGGCGTCGCCTCAAGCGAGGCAGCGACCTCGTTCAGCTCCTGCGCCTGCAGCGGCGTAAAACCGCCCAGCGGGAAGAAGGGCACCCACGCGATGTGCTGCGCGGCCAGCGCATCGACCAGCGCGTCGTCGGCGCGATGGGCAATGTTATAGAGGTTTTGCACGCAGACGATGGGCGTCATTTTCTGCGCATCCGCGACCTGTTTTGCCGTCACGTTGCTGAGGCCGATATGGCGGATCAATCCCCGCGCTTTGAGCTCCAGCAGGGTAGTGAGCGGCGCCTCCAGCGAGCCTTCTACCGGGCCGTGGGGGCTGAACATACTGCGCAGGTTCACCACCTCCAGCACGTCGAGCCCCAGGTTACGCAAATTATCCTCGACGGCCTGGGTCAGCTCGGCAGGCGACATGGCCGGCAGCCAGTTGCCCTTCTCGTCGCGGCGGGCGCTAACCTTGGTGACAATACACAGGTCGTCAGGATAGGGATGGAGCGCTTTGCGGATCAGTTGATTGGTCACATGCGGACCGTAAAAATCAGAGGTATCGATATGGTTTACCCCGGCCTCGACGGCAGCCTGCAGGACGCGCACCGCCTCCTCGGGATCTTTCGGCGGGCCGAAGACGCCGGGGCCGGCCAGCTGCATCGCGCCATAACCCAACCGATAAACCTGGCGATCGCCGAGCGTGCCGCGACCGGATAAGGTGACACTGGACATACGAACACTCCTTACGGTGGCTAAGCCGTAAGTGTAATCCGCTCAGGGGAAAGGGAAGGGCGAGAATGTTGTCAGAATGTGCGGCAGCGGCTCAGGAAAGCCGCTGCCGCCAGAGGCGATTAGCCGAAGAACATCACTGAAACGCAGAGCAGGCCGACCACCAGCGTAATGGCGTTACCCACCGAGCGGTACGGTTTAAGCGCCGGAATAAGCCAGGTGGACAGCGTGGGCATGATAAACAGGATCATGGCGATAAGCGGCCCGCTGATGGCGTAGATCATCGAAATGGCATTCGGGTTGATAAAGCACACCGCAAAGGTGAAGGCGGAGACCAGCAGGATCGACATCGCCCGATTGAAGGCGCGGCTCTTGCGCACGCCGACCAGCGCCAGCGAACTCTTGACGATTTCGCTGGCGCCTTCAATCACCCCGAAGTAGGTGCCAAGGAAGGATTTCGACATGGCAACCACGGCGACGATGATGCCGGTCACCGCCAGCCAGCCGGGCGCGCCTGGCACCATCGACAGGGCGGAGAGGATGGTCACCCCCTGATCGCGGGCGCTTTCAATATAGGTCGCCGGGATCGCCAGCAGACAGCTGAAGACGAAAAACAGCACGCTGGCGCAGATGATTGTGTAGGCCACTTTCATGATTTTTTTGCATTTACCCATGGCCAGGTCGCCATGTTTCTCCTGCTGGTCGATAGCAAAAGTAGAAATGATCGGCGTATGGCTAAAAGCGAAAACCATCACGGGAATGGAGATCCAGATCTGGTGGAGCGTGTGGGTGCTGAACTGCATCTGGCTGGTGAGGTGCTCGGGATGCCAGTCGCGGATTAAATAGAGGGAGAGAAACAGGAAGCAGGCGATAAGCGGGAAGACCAGAAAGCCCATTACCCTGATGGTGACCTGCCGTCCCATGAGAAAGATCAGGTTGAGGACCAGCACGACGCCCAGGCTTAGCAGCGCGCGCAGCGCGGGGGTCACCGGCGTACGGTGTGCCACCTGCTCGGCCAGCGAGTTGGTGATGGCCACGGCATAGATGAGCACCACGACGAAGAAGGCGAGGAAATAGAGGCCGGTGATCAGGTTGCCAATTTTCTTACCATAGTAGTGATTGACTGCGCCGGTGATCCCGGTTCCCGGCGCGATATTGGCCGAGAGAATAAACTGGCTCAGCGCTTTGTGAGGCCAGTAGGTGAGCGGCCAGGCGACCAGCGCGGTGATGAAAAGGACAATGGCGCCAGCCGAACCCAGCTGGATCGGTAGAAATAGCGTCCCAGCGCCTACTGCAGTGCCATATAAGGCAAAACTCCATAGAGTTTCTTCTTTAGACCAAATTTTAGACATTATGCGACTTTATCAACCGGTAAACCAAAAAAAAGGAGTGCAATTTACCATATTTATGGTTCGTCTGTTGCGATAGTTTTTGGTGATAAAGTCGCGGCGGATCGTGGAGGATCCGCCCGGGGCGCTACCCGCGCGCCGGCTGGCGTGGGCGGCGGCGGCGGATAACGCGCTCGCGTAGGGTGTCCCATACCCAGTTAAACGCCATGGTGTAGGGCAGGAAGAAGAGCATGAAGCCGATCTCCAGCATAAACGCCTGCAGCAGCGATACGCCCAGCACGATGGCCACCATGGTGACGCCAATGATGACGAAGCCGGTCTCAAAGCCCAGCGCGTGCAGCGCACGTACTTTTAGCTGGCGGGGAAAGCGGGAGACCGGCCACAGGCGATCGAACGCCGCGTTATAGATGATATTCCATACCATCGCCAGGGTGGCGAGCAGAATGCTCAGCCCGCCCATCTCGACGACCGAGCGCTGCATCAGCCAGGCGGCGGTAGGGGCGAGGATCAGCGTCGCCAGTCCTTCGAAGGTGATGGCGTGGATAACGCGTTCCGTGAGCGTCTTGCGCTGATGAGGGATCTGTTGCATGGCGAGCGACCTCCAGTTATAGCCTGAACAGGAAATTACCCGGCATTTTATGGAAAAATATGATAAACAAAAGATAGAACCCATCGATAAAGTAGATAGATTATGCGTTATTCCCCGGAAGCGTTAACCGCCTTTGTGGAGGCGGTCGACAGCGGATCGTTTTCCGCCGCCGCCCGTCGCCTGCGTAAAAGCCAGTCGACGATCAGTACCGCTATCGCCAACCTGGAGGCCGATCTCGGCGTGACCCTCTTTGACAGGGCAACGCGGCAGCCGACGCTGACGCCGCAGGGGGAGCAGGTGCTGAGCTATGTCAAAGCGATCCTCGCCGCCAGCGAGCGGTTGGATGAGCTGGCGGTGTCGCTCTCCGGTGAGACGGAACCGCGGCTGACCTTCGTGCTCTCGGACACCCTGCACCCGGACGTGCTGGAAGATCTGCTGGTGCAGTTTGACCGCCGCTTCCCCCACACCGAGTTTGAGTGTTTGATTGGCGAAGACGAGGATGTGATCGATCTCCTGCAAAAAGCCCGCGCCCAGGTGGGGCTGATTGAGGCCAGAGATCGCTACCCGACCGACATCGGCAGCACCCGCCTGCCGCTGCAGACGGCGATGGGCATTTACGTGGCGCCTGACCATCCGCTGGCGACGCAGGGCAAGGTCGTCTGGGATGAGCTGCGCAGCTGGCGTGAGCTGCGGTTGAGCACCTTTCTGGCCAGCACCATCGAACCTGCCGCAGGTCAGGTCTGGTCGGCGCCAAACTACCTGCTGCTGCTCAGCATGGCAGTGCAGGGATTCGGCTGGTGCATTCTGCCCTGTGCGCTGGTGGCGGAGTTTGCCCCACAGGGCGGGCTGGTGGCGCTTGATATTCCCGGCTGGCCGCGGGCGATTTCGGTCGATCTGCTGTGGAATAAGAAAACGCCGCCGGGGGCGGCTGGCAGCTGGCTGCGTGAGCATCTGCAGCGGCGTGAACGTTAATAAAAAGCGGTTTCTTTGTGATTGGCTTCACTTTTTTTAAACAATTACAAAGTTTTTTGATAACAATTATCTAGTATATCGCTGTTTCTTTGCGCAAAAGCACGGGCAGGGGTAGAGGATGAAGGATGTCGTGATCGTCGGGGCGCTGCGAACGCCGATTGGCTGCTTTCAGGGCGCCTTATCGCGCCATTCAGCCGTCGAGCTGGGGAGCGTGGTGTTGAAAGCGCTGGTTGAGAAGACAGGGATCGATCCGCAGAGTGTGGATGAGGTGATCCTCGGCCAGGTGCTGACCGCCGGTACCGGGCAAAACCCCGCGCGGCAGTCCGCAATTCGCGGCGGGCTGCCTAACACCGTATCGGCCATTACCATCAACGACGTCTGCGGTTCCGGCCTGAAGGCTTTGCACCTCGCCACCCAGGCGATCCAGTGTGGGGAAGCGGATGTGGTGATCGCCGGCGGCCAGGAGAATATGAGCCGCGCCCCGCATGTACTCACCGACAGCCGCACCGGCGCCCAGTTGGGCAATAGTCAGCTGATTGACAGCCTGGTGCATGACGGCCTGTGGGATGCCTTCAACGATTATCATATGGGCGTCACGGCGGAAAACCTCGCCCGGGAATACGGCATCAGCCGCGAACTGCAGGACGCCTGGGCGCTCAGCTCGCAGCACAAGGCACGCAAGGCGATTGATTCCGGCCGCTTTCGCGACGAGATTGTCCCGGTTATCACCGAGCATAACGGCGCCGCGCGCACTGTGGATACCGATGAACAACCGCGGGTGGATGCCAGCGCGGAAGGGCTGGCCAGCCTGCAGCCTACCTTCGACCGCCTCGGGTCGGTGACCGCCGGCAACGCCTCCAGCATCAACGACGGCGCGGCGGCGGTCATGATGATGAGTGAAGCCAAAGCCCTTGAACTGGGGCTGCCGATCCTCGCGCGGATCCGCGCCTTCGCCAGCGTCGGGGTCGATCCGGCGCTGATGGGCATTGCCCCGGTGCACGCCACCCGTCGCTGTCTGGAGCGGGCCGGCTGGCGGCTGGACGACGTCGATCTGATCGAAGCCAATGAGGCCTTTGCCGCTCAGGCGATCTCGGTTGGCCGGGTACTGGAGTGGGATGAACGGCGGGTCAACGTCAACGGCGGCGCTATCGCCCTCGGCCACCCCATCGGCGCCTCCGGCTGCCGGATTCTGGTGTCGCTGGTGCATGAAATGATCAAGCGTGATGCCCGTAAAGGGCTGGCGACGCTGTGCATCGGCGGCGGTCAGGGCGTGGCGCTGGCGGTAGAGCGCGCCTGACGCGCCGACAGTAACACCTCACTGACCATGGCCTCCTGCGGGAGGCTTTTTTATGCGCCGCGCTTTGCCGAACCCTGCTTTTTTCTCCTGTATTTCACTTTCCCCCCAACGAATTTATTGAGCTCCGTCACGTCTTGTTGTGCCACATTTTTTGAAACAAATAACTACGATCCTGGTCACTAAAACTAAGTTGCTTAAAAAATAAAATAACGTTTCATAAAAACGAAATGACATTTTATTTATTATAAGGGGTACCCTATGTTAAAACGATCTCTGGTTCTGGCCGCCCTCTGTGGTATGTCTTTTGCGGCGACTGCGGTAACGATAGATTTACGTCATGAATTTATTGATGGCGGCAAGAGCGATAAAAGTAATGCCGACCGCGTCTCCGTTTCCCACCGTTTTGCCAACGGGCTAGGCTTTACCGTCGAGGCCAAATGGCGTTCGGGTGGCGACAACGGTTCGCAGCCCTATTCAGACGTGGTGGGTAATGGTCATGAAGACACCATCAGCTGGCGCTGGAAAGCAACGTCGAACTTTTTCCTCACCCCCGGGTTTACCATTGAGAGCAACGACAGCCGCTCCATCTACAAGCCGCACCTCCACGTGCAATACAGCTTCGACAACGGCTTCTATGTCGCCGCTCGCTATCGCTATGAATACACCCGCTATCCGAACAACGCCGGCAAAGATGATGACAAAGTTAACCGCGGCGACGCGTGGGCCGGGTTTGCGCTCGGCGACTGGCGTACAGAGCTGAACTATGTCTATGCCCGCAGTTCCGAAGGGGTCAGCCGCAACGACAACAAACCCTACTCGCAGGAATATAACGTGAAGGTGGCTTATAAGCTGGATAACAACTGGTCACCGTATGGTGAAATTGGCAACGTCGGGGTGAACGACCGCAGCGATCGTCAGACCCGCTTCCGCGTTGGGGTGGCCTACTCGTTCTGACAGACCATTCAGCCCTCATCGTTTGTTTTCCCCGGCGCCGTCAGCCGGGGTTTTTTATGGGTGAAAGAGAAGGACCAAAAAAAGCCCTCCGCGAAGGAGGGCAAGGCCAGTGACAGAAAGAAGTGTGGCGTGGATCAGGCGCTCAGCATTGGCGGATGCTCGGGTAATTTCGCGATATAGATGGCCGGTTTACCGTCTTTATCGGAGCTGAACAGAATGGCGCTGTCGTCCGGGGTAAACGAGGGGTGTGGGTGAGTCACCTGACGGCTGTTGGCCACCGTCGCCCACGAGGTATCATGACGCGCGACGCGGAAGTAGCGTTTTTGCGCCACGTTAAAGACATACAGATAAGGATCGTTATCAATGGAGTAGCCGCCGGTATCTTTGACATCCACCGGGGTCCCTGAGCCATCGCCCACCAGCAGCGTGCCGTCGAAATTGCTCATCAGATGCGAGCAGGCCGGCATCGTCATCAGGGCCTCGTTGACGCCGCTTTCGGGATCAAAGCGATAGATAGTCCGCCCCTGCTGACCTTTCAGATAGGAGACGTAGATCAGCGCCGAACCGTCCGGTACCCAGAATTCATGGGTGCAGCTTTCGCCCGGGGCATGCGTTTTCACTTTGCGGACGTGGCTGCCATCTTCATTGACCAGCCACATGCGGGCATCCACCAGATCGTGCGGCCCTTCATGGCAGAAGGCGACGGTGTGGTCGTCGAAGGGACGATAGATCGGGTGTCCCAGCCAGATTTTTTCCTCATGGATCACCTGGCTCTCTCCGCTGTGCAGGTCGACGCGCAGCAGGCGGCAGTGCGGTCCTTTGTGGAAGAAGTCATGGAAAATCTGCCAGTCGTTGAGCGGCGTCCAGTCGCTTTTCGCAATCTCAATGCCCACCAGTTTGCTGCAATCGCTGTTTGCCACCCAGGTGCCGTAGCCGACCCAGTCATCACTGACGCGATAAACTTCGCGCTCGGCGAGGGTGGTCAGGTTCACCTCCAGCAGGGTGCGGTCATTTTTCACATAGTAAAGCGACTTATCGTCCGGGGAGAGGAAGCCGCCGAAGGTGTTATCCCCGGCGCCTTCCGTCAGCTGGATGGCCTCGGCGCTGGCGATATTCAGCAGATAGTAGTTCCAGTGGCCGTCAAACTCGCCGGCGAACAGTAAATGGCTGCCATCGTTAAAAAAACACTTCTGATAGAAGTAGTTGCGATGACAGGTGACCTCCGGAGGGGTTAAGCGGGTAACTTCCGCTCCGGTATCCGGATCGTGGCTGACCTGATAATTCAGTTTGACCCGCATGCCTTTAGCCATGTAGTGCTCCTTTCTTTCCTGCGATGCCGCTGGACCAGAGGCGTGTCGCTGAGTGATGTGTTTTAAAAGATGAGTGTTAATTTATCAAAACATCGTTTCATTATTTGTGATGCCTCACGCAGTTCAGCGTAATTCCCGCATTTTCAGCGACCTGTTGGCCTGTCTTCTGCCGTCTTTCCAGACAACCGATTGAATCATCATCCTTTTAAAATCGCTTCCGGCCCGGCGCATGCCGCCAGGTGCCTTCGCTTTTTCTTTTTTTGCAATCGACATCATAAAAAATGAAACATCGTTTTAATTATCATTGAAAATGACAAGGGGCGGGGCTAAGATGGCTCCCATCAGCAAAACGGAACTCTGTTTTATTTTCATTATGGTGGGCTATGCCCGAGAGTTCGCCCCACGCTCAGCTCCGCCATCGGCGTTGGCCGGGCCGAGAGAACCTTGCCTGCATGCAGCAGGCTCTGAACGATTAAGGAACACATTATGATTCTTGATGCATTCTCCCTGCAGGGAAAAGTGGCCGTCGTGAGCGGATGCGATACCGGTTTAGGTCAGGGAATGGCCCTCGGGCTGGCGGAAGCGGGTTGCGATATTGTTGGTATCAATATCGTCGAGCCAGTGGAAACCATCGAGCGGGTGACGGCGCTGGGACGCCGCTTTCTCAGCCTGACCGCCGACCTGCGCCAGATCGACGGTATCCCCCAGCTGCTGGAGCGTGCGGTGGCCGAGTTCGGCCATATTGATATTCTCGTCAATAACGCCGGGCTGATCCGCCGTGAGGACGCGCTGGCGTTCAGCGAAAAGGACTGGGACGACGTCATGAACCTGAACATCAAGAGCGTATTTTTTATGTCCCAGGCGGCGGCGAAGCACTTTATCGCCCAGGGCAACGGCGGGAAAATCATTAACATCGCCTCCATGCTGTCTTTCCAGGGCGGGATCCGCGTGCCCTCGTATACGGCGTCCAAAAGCGCGGTGATGGGCGTGACCCGCCTGCTGGCGAACGAATGGGCCAAACACAATATCAACGTCAACGCCATCGCCCCGGGGTATATGGCGACCAATAACACCCAGCAGCTGCGCGCCGACGAGCAGCGTAGCAGCGAAATTCTCGACCGCATTCCCGCCGGGCGCTGGGGCCTGCCGGCCGATCTGATGGGGCCGGTGGTATTCCTTGCCTCCCCAGCTTCCGATTACATCAATGGCTACACGGTGGCGGTGGACGGCGGCTGGCTGGCGCGCTAAACCCCTCCGCGACGGCCGGGGCGGTGAGTATCGCACCGGCCGAGTGAGCAATTATTGTCCATATCAAGAAGTGATAATCGTCCATATTCCATATCGCCTGATTAATGTTACTGCCCTGTATGAACAGGGTTATTCACTATGACAAAGGCATTTTTTGTTACTTCGAAAGTTTAATGTCCATCACAAAACCTCTCCTGCCAGCAAAATAGTCCATATTTTTGGCTTATCCAGCCTGACAAACTCCTCCGCCAGTCACGTACTTTCGTCCTATGTCTTTCTCTGTGTGGCAGGAATAAAAATGACTTCAATCAGTAACGACTCTGCATTAACGCCGCGGACGCAACGTGACACCCGGCGGATGAACTGGTTTGTTTCTATCGCTGCGGCGGTGGCGGGGTTGCTCTTTGGCCTGGATATCGGCGTGATATCCGGGGCGCTACCCTTTATTACCGACCACTTCACCTTATCCAGCCAGCTTCAGGAGTGGGTGGTCAGCAGTATGATGTTGGGGGCGGCGATCGGTGCGCTGTTTAATGGCTGGCTGTCGTTCCGCCTTGGCCGTAAATACAGCCTGATGGCGGGGGCTGTGCTCTTTGTTGCCGGCTCTATCGGCTCCGCTTTTGCCGCCAGCGTGGAGGTGCTGCTGATGGCCCGCGTGGTATTGGGGGTGGCCGTCGGGATCGCTTCTTATACCGCGCCGTTGTATCTCTCCGAGATGGCCAGTGAGAACGTGCGCGGGAAAATGATCAGTATGTATCAGCTGATGGTGACCCTCGGCATTGTGCTGGCGTTTCTTTCCGATACCGCCTTTAGCTACAGCGGTAACTGGCGCGCCATGTTAGGCGTGCTGGCGCTGCCGGCGGTGATCCTGATTATTCTGGTGGTCTTTTTGCCGAACAGCCCGCGCTGGCTGGCGGAGAAGGGGCGTCATATCGAAGCGGAAGAGGTGCTGCGGATGCTGCGCGATACCTCGGAAAAGGCGCGCGATGAACTTAACGAGATCCGCGAGAGCCTGAAGCTGAAGCAGGGCGGCTGGGCATTGTTTAAGATCAATCGTAACGTGCGCCGGGCGGTGTTCCTTGGCATGCTGCTACAGGCGATGCAGCAGTTTACCGGCATGAACATCATCATGTACTACGCGCCGCGTATCTTTAAAATGGCGGGCTTTACCACTACCGAACAGCAGATGATCGCCACCCTGGTGGTGGGCCTGACCTTTATGTTTGCCACCTTTATTGCGGTGTTCACGGTGGATAAAGCGGGTCGTAAGCCGGCGCTGAAAATCGGCTTTAGCGTGATGGCGCTGGGCACCCTGGTGCTGGGCTACTGCCTGATGCAGTTCGACAATGGCACAGCCTCCAGCGGCCTCTCCTGGCTTTCCGTCGGCATGACCATGATGTGTATTGCCGGGTATGCGATGAGCGCGGCGCCGGTGGTGTGGATCCTCTGCTCCGAGATCCAGCCGCTGAAATGCCGCGATTTCGGTATCACCTGCTCGACCACCACCAACTGGGTGTCGAACATGATCATCGGCGCCACCTTCCTGACGCTGCTTGACGCGATTGGCGCCGCCGGCACCTTCTGGCTCTACACGGTGCTCAACGTGGCCTTTATCGGCGTCACCTTCTGGCTGATCCCGGAAACCAAGAATGTCACCCTCGAGCACATTGAGCGCAACCTGATGGCGGGCGAGAAGCTGCGCAACATCGGTAACCGTTAATGTGAGGCGCGCGGCAACCACGGGCTGGCGACTTTGCGCGTCTCCCGATGGTTGTCGCCATGAATGATATGCAGGGCGCTCAGGCGCCCGATGTCGTAGTGCGGCAGCTGCACCGTGGAGAGCGGCGGCAGAAATAGATCGCCAATGCCCACCATATTGTCGTATCCCACCACCGCCACGTCCTGTGGAATGCGTAACCCCTGACCCAGCAGCGTCTGATAGACCATAAACGCGATGCGATCGTTGCCGCAGATCACCGAGTCAAAGCCAGGTTTACCCTCGCGGATATGCGCCAGCACCACCGTCGGGATATCGTGGTAATGCTCATCGCCCTGGCCCATATACGAATGGATCAGATGGTCCGGTTCGATACCCGCCTCCCGGCAGGCGCGCTCCAGCCCCTGGCGGCGGCGGATCGTCGCCAGCTGGCTGGCGGGTAAGTGCAGGCACAGCGGACGACGATAGCCAGCGGCAAGCAGGGCTTTTACCGCGTCGTACTGGCCCTGTTCATCGTCCGGGATATAGCTGGCCACCGGCTGGCTGAGGCTTTCGCAGTTGGCCAGCACGCAGGGCAGGGTCAGCAGTTTGTCCGGCAGCGGCACCTGGCGCAGGCCCATGGTGGTGAAGATGATGCCGTCCGGACGGTGGGAGAGGAGCAGGTCGACCACCGCTTCCGGGCTATCGTCCGAAAACATGTTGACCACAAAGCTGTTCCAGCCATGGGCGCGGGCGGTCTCTTCGATCGAGAGGGTGATCTCCACCGAAAAGGGTGTGGTGACGGTATCCAGCGCCAGCACGCCGATGGTGCTGGGGGTGGCGCGCGCCCCGCGGATCTTCTTCGCCGACAGGTCGGGGACGTAGTTGGTCTCGGCGATGGCGGCCTGCACGCGGGCCAGGGTCTCCGGCTTGAGCCGCTCCGGGGTGTTCAGCGCCCGCGAGACGGTCATCAGAGATACATTCGCCAGTTTTGCTACATCTTTCAGAGACGCCATTTTTTCCTCCGCCGTGGCTGCAGAGTACAGGCTATACAACTAAGTCGCTGATGTAAAAGAGTGAAACGATTTTCTGCTATCGCCGTCGTGAGCGCTGTTGCGGTTAATATTTGATCGCGATCGCATCTCCATTATGTTAACGTTAACTTTTGTGATTAACATCATGTATCGCAGCAAATCCCCCTGCGTTTTGTTTTTTGTTAACGTTACCATAATCGCATTCCTCTAACACGAGAATGTCATGATGAAAGCGCATCACTCACATAGCTACCCGTTGCTCAGTGCCTTACTGTTTTTCTTTTTCGTGACCTGGTCGTCATCCGGCTCCTTGCTCTCCATCTGGCTTCACCAGGAGGTTGGGCTGAAGGCTGGCGATACCGGCTTCATCTACGCCGTACTGTCGGTTTCCGCGCTGTTTGCGCAAGTTTGCTATGGTTTCATCCAGGATAAGCTGGGGCTGCGCAAACATCTGCTCTGGTATATCACCGCGCTGCTGATCCTCTCCGGTCCGGCGTATCTGCTGTTCGGCCACCTGCTGAAGATTAACGTCCTGTTAGGCAGCATCTTCGGCGGGATCTACATCGGCCTGACTTTTAACGGCGGTATTGGCGTGCTGGAATCCTATACCGAGCGCGTGGCGCGTCAGAGCCAGTTTGAATTCGGCAGGGCACGGATGTGGGGCTCGCTTGGCTGGGCGGTGGCCACCTTCTTCGCCGGCCTGCTGTTTAACATCAATCCGCAGCTTAACTTCCTCGTCGCCAGTTGCTCCGGGCTGGTGTTCTTTATCCTGCTGGCGCGGCTGCGGGTCTCCTCGGCGCCGCATGCGATGCAGGAAGCGGTATCGGGCGGCAAGGTGACGCTGGAAGATGCGCTGCGTCTGCTGACGCTGCCGCGGTTCTGGGCGCTGGTCTTTTTCGTCATCGGCACCTGCATCTACGGCGTCTATGACCAGCAGTTCCCGGTCTATTTCTCATCGCAGTTCGCGACCCTGCAGGAAGGCAATGAGATGTATGGTTATCTCAACTCCTTCCAGGTGTTCCTCGAGGCGGCCGGCATGTTCTGCGCGCCGTGGCTGGTGAACCGCATCGGTGCCAAGAACGGCCTGATTTTTGCCGGCATGGTGATGGCGATGCGCATGGTGGCTTCCGGCCTGGTGGAGGGGCCGCTGCTGATCTCCATTACCAAACTGCTGCACGCGGTGGAGCTGCCGATACTGCTGGTGGCTATCTTTAAGTACAACAGCATCAACTTCGATAAACGCCTCTCCTCCACCCTCTATCTGGTGGGTTTCGCCTGCACCAGCTCGATCATTGCCAGCATCTTGTCGCCGCTGGCGGGCTACAGCTATGAAAAATATGGCTTCGCCCAGTCCTATCTGATCATGGGCCTGCTGGTGTTCTGCACCACCTTTATCTCCATCTTCTTGTTGCGCTCCGGTAAATCCTCGGCCGATCCGCTGGTGTCGCAACCTACCGCTATCTGAATCAAAAAGAGTGAAAATGATGACTTACACAATCTCCCGGGCTGAACAGGTACTGCAGAAACAACGCCAGGCGCTTAATCTGCGCTGGTATCCACACTATCACCTGGCGGCCCGCGCCGGGTGGATCAACGACCCTAACGGTCTGGTGTGGTTCGACGGCTGGTACCATGCCTTTTATCAGCATCACCCGTATTCCACCCAGTGGGGGCCGATGCACTGGGGGCACGCGCGCAGTAAGGATCTGGTGCACTGGGAGCACCTGCCGGTGGCGCTGGCGCCGGAAGGGCCGGAAGATAAAGACGGCTGCTTCTCCGGTTCGGCGGTGGTCGATGGCGATACCCTGGCGCTGATTTACACCGGGCATAAGTTCCATGGCGATCCTGGCGACGAAGCCAATCTGTATCAGGTGCAGTGTCTGGCCACCAGCCGCGACGGGATCCACTTTGAGCGCCAGGGGATGGTGGTCGACACCCCTCCAGGCATGCACCACTTCCGCGACCCGAAGGTCTGGCGGGAAGGGGATAGCTGGTACATGATCGTCGGTGCGCGTGAAGGCGATACCGGCCAGGTGCGGCTGTACCGCTCAACCGATCTGCGCCAGTGGCAGGATGCGGGCGTGCTGGATGAAGCGGAAAGCACCATGGGCTACATGTGGGAGTGCCCGGACTTCTTCACCCTCAACGGCAAGCGTGTTCTGATGTTTTCTCCACAGGGGATGCAGGCCGAAGGATTCCGCAACCGCAATCTGTTCCAGAGCGGCTATCTGATCGGCGAGTGGCAGCCGGGGCAGCGTTTTATTCGCCACGGCGAATTCAGGGAGATGGACCACGGCCACGATTTCTATGCCCCGCAAAGCTTCGCCACCCCCGATGGCCGGCGGATCGTGATTGGCTGGCTGGATATGTGGGAATCGCCGCTGCCGGAGCAGCAGGACGGCTGGGCGGGCATGCTCTCCCTGCCGCGCGAGCTGAGCCTGAGCGCGGATAACCGCCTGCAGATGCGCCCGGCGAAAGAAGTAGAGAGCCTGCGCGGCGCCTGGTTCCCGTGGCCGGTCAGTACCCTGAACAACCAGCAGACGACGATGGTCGACAACTGCGAGGCGATGGAGGTGCACCTGCACTGGGACTGCGCCCGCAGCAGCGCTGAGCAGTATGGTCTGCGCTTTGGCGATGGCCTGCGTATCTACGTGGATGCCCAACAGCAGCGTCTGGTGCTGGAGCGGCATTATCCGCAGTTTGGCCTGTGCGGGACGCGCAGCGTGCCGTTGACCGCCGGGGCGGATCTCAACCTGCGGATATTTTTCGATAGCTCTTCGGTTGAGGTTTTCGTCAATGATGGCGAAGCCTGCCTGAGCAGCCGTATCTATCCGCAGGTCCCTTGCCGTGAATTAGCGTTATTTGCCTGGAGCGGCTCAGCTGCATTAACTGAAGCCGGCGCCTGGCAGCTCGAATAATAATAAGGCTGTTGTCGTTAATAACCCGTCTTTGACGATGGGCGGGTTATTATTGCCTGCATCGTCGTGCGTTACCCATTAATAACAAATTCAGTTCATTCCATAATAAAAGGGTTTACCGATGAATAAAATCTGGGTCGGGTGTTTTCTCACGTCTCTGTATCTGCCATCCGTTATGGCGCAGGCGCCATTATCGCTGGAGGAGCGACTGGCGCAAATGGAGCAGCGGCTAAAGGCAACGGAGGCGCGCGCCGCCAGCGCAGAGGCGGAAATTAAGACGCTAAAAGGCCAGCAGCAGGCCACGGCGGTCGCCCGCACGGCGCCGGCTACGCCGCGCCTGCAGCTAAACGACAATGGTGAATTAAAATTTTATGGCGACGTCGAATTTAACCTCGATGGCGCCAGCCGCACCGGCAGTCTGACGTCGGTCAAAACCAGCGCGAATAAAAGCTGGGCGCCGGGCGATAAAGAACGCTGGGATATTAATGGTCGTATTCTGCTGGGGATTGACGGCAGGCGTAATGGCGCTGATGGGCAATATGCCGGATTCAGCGTACAGCCCCTGGCGGATATTAACGGAAAAATGAATCTTGATGATGCGGTATTTTTCTTTGGCCAGCAGGATGACTGGAAAATTAAAATAGGTCGCTTTGAAGCCTGGGATATGTTCCCGCTGAATCAGGACACCTTTATTCAATATTCAGGCAATACCGCTAACGATCTCTATTCCGACGGCTATGGCTATATTTACATGATGAAAGAGGGGCGCGGGCGCAGCAGCAGCGGCGGCAACCTTCTGTTCAGCAAAACGGTGGATAACTGGTATTTCGAGGTTAATACCCTGGTGGAGGACGGCAGTTCGCTGTTTGTCGATCAGAACTATCACGGTAACGCGCTGGAAAACCGCAAAAATGTGGTGTACGTGCGGCCGGTGGCGGTGTGGCAGTCCGGCGCCTGGTCGGCGGCCGCGGCGATAGAGAGCAATCTCGTCAACAATGCTTACGGCTATCAGAACCAGAGCGGACGCTGGGTCGACCAGTCAAACCGCACCGGCTACGGGCTGACCATGAGCTGGAACACCCTGAAAAGCGATCCGCAGGATGGGGCGGTGGTCAACCTGAGTACCGCCCTGCTGGACGCGGCGGACGAAACCGACTTCAGCGCCGGAATTAACGCCCTGTGGCATCGCGTGGAGCTGGGCTATATCTATGCGCACAATAAAATCGACCAGTTCAATATGGCCGGGGTGACCAGCGAATGTGATGGCGACTGCGCAATTCTCGCGCCGGGGCGCTATGACATCCATACCCTGCACACCTCCTGGCAGTTGCCGAATATTATGGCGATGCCGAACTTCAATATTTACCTTGGCGCCTATGCTTCGTGGCTCGATTCCACGGCAGCGAAGAGCGGGAATCCCGATGAACGCTACGGCGCTCGGGTGCGTTTTAAATATTTTTTCTGACAGGATACTCAGGCAGGCTCTCCCGCGGCGGATGCCGCGGGAGCGTTCAGACGGGCAGGTTAGCGCATCGCGCGGCGCAGAATGCGGTCGGTCTGGCGCTGGAAGTCCTCGGCCGCTTCTTCCACCGACTTTTTACCGTAGTCGATGTACTGCAGGGTAGTGCCGAACTGGGCGACAATCTGCGGGTCGTCGAAGTACGGGGAGACCGGCAGGGTCGTGGGCAGGGATTGTGCCAGTTTCAGGCCAGACACCGCCGGATCGTCGGCTTTGATGATCCCGTCCTCGGTCAGGTAGTTGACCGCCGCTTTACTCAGTGGTACCCCACGCTCCAGTCCGAGAATATCCACCCCTTCTTTACTGTTCAGCAGGAAGTTAATCACTTTCGCCGCCGCCTGCGGGTTTTTCGTCGATTTGCCAATCGACAACATTTGCGCAGGCTTGAAGAACAGTCCGGCATCAGTGGCGCCCGACAGCATCGGGTATTCCCCCAGCACCAGCTTCGCCGGCGGCTTCAGGTTATCGGAATATTTGTTGATGGTGGAGTTCCACATGTAGGTGCCGCCCCATTCACCCTGGATCCACGGCTTCATCTCGTACATGTTGCTCTTGCCAAATGAGGCATAGTAGCGGGTGTCCGGCATCACATGGCTGTCGATAAGCTTCTTATACATGCCGAAGAAATCTGCCCACTGCGCTTTGCTGTAGGAGAATTTGCGGCCCTTCTCATCGATGGCCGGCTGATTGTATTTTTGCACCATATAAGAGTTGAGCAGCGCCAGCACGTCCTGGTGTTCGAGCACGACCGGGTAGTACTGTTTCCCGAGCTTGCTTTCGAAGGTTTTGCCCGCCGCCATAAGCTCATCCCAGGTTTTCGGGAAGGCGATGCCCGCCTTTTTCCACGCTTCGTCGTTAAAGTAGAAGACGCGGGCGGTGACGGAAATGGGAATACCGTTAAGCTTGCCGTTGACCGTGGTGGACTGCAGCTCTTTGGCATCGAACTGGCTGAGGTCGATCTCGTCTTTCAGGGTATTGAGATCGTAAAAGCCATCGCCATTTTTCGAAAAGATCGGCAACCAGTTCCAGTTGGTCTGCATCACGTCAGGCTCAGTGCCGCCGGCAATCTGGGTGGTCAGGCGCGAAAGATGGCCGTCCCAGCCGGTGTATTCTGCTTTGACGTTGATATCTGGATGTTGTTTGTGGAATTCCTCCAGCGCCTTGAGGGTGACCTGATGGCGGCCGTTGCCCCCCCACCAGGACATACGAAGGTCGACATCCTTCGCCATTGAAGGTAATGCGGTAAGGCCCAGAGTGGCGGAGATGACGGCGCTTAAAAGCACGTTTTTCATTTTAATACTCCAGTGTTCACAGAGAGAGGTTCTGTTCGGTTTTCGCGTCAAAGATGTGACACTTATTGAGATCAAATTTGAAATACACCTTGCGATGAAGGCCCTTCTCGAGCATGGGTTTCGCTTCATCGGACGGCACGCGGGCGGTCAGCTCATAATCAGCAACCTTCAGATAAACAAAGAATTCATGTCCCATGTTTTCCACACGTACCATTTCACCCGTGCAGGAGCCCTCGGCAAAGGGTTCATTGGAGAGAGAGACAAACTCCGGGCGCACGCCAAAGAAAACCTGCTGATTCTTATGGGGCTCAACTTTGCTTTGCAGCAGGTCGTTGAGCGGCAGTCGCTGATCGCCCAGCGTCAGATGCAGGCGACCGTCGTGCTCAACCAGCTGGCTGGGGCGAATATTCATCTCCGGCGCGCCGATGAACCCGGCGACAAACATATTTTTCGGCTGGTGGTAGAGATTGTCTGGCGTATCAACCTGCATAATGTGGCCGAGCTTCATCACGCAGATGCGGTCGCCCATGGTCATCGCTTCCGTCTGATCGTGGGTGACGTAGACGGTGGTCGCCGGTTTGCCGGATTTTTTCAACTGCTTATGCAGATCGGAAATGCGGATCCGCATCGAGGCGCGCAGTTTGGCGTCAAGGTTGGAGAGCGGTTCGTCGAACAGGAAAACGTCCGGTTTTTTGACGATCGCCCGACCCACCGCCACGCGCTGCGCCTGGCCGCCGGAGAGCTGGCGCGGCAGGCGATCGAGCAGTTCTTCCAGTTCGAGAATTTTCGCCGCTTCTTCCACCTGTCTGTCGATTTGCGCCTTCGGCAGCTTGCTCAGCTTCAGGCCGAAGGCGAGGTTTTCGCGCACCGTCATATGCGGATAGAGGGCGTAGTTCTGGAACACCATCGCGATGCCACGTGATTTTGGCGCCAGGTTGTTGACGATTTTGTCCCCAATCCGCACCTCGCCGCCGCTGATGGTTTCCAGACCCGCCAGCATGCGCAGGGTGGTCGATTTGGCGCAGCCGGAGGGGCCGACGATCACCATAAATTCGCCATCGGCAATCTTCAGGTCGATACCATGCACCGCTTTAAACCCGTTGGAGTAAACTTTTTCCAGTTTGTTGAAAATGACTTCAGCCATGATATTTCCCTCTTAACCTTTGATTCCGCTGCTGGTCACGCCCTGCACGAAGTAGCGTTGAGCCAGGAAGAAGACAATGATGGACGGCAGAATGGAGATACTCGCCATTGCCAGAATTTCGTTCCACGGCGCGCCTTCCGTGACGTCGATAGACATTTTTAGCGCCAGCGCGATGGGATACTTATCGACGCTGTAGACGTAGATCAGCGGACCGATAAAGTCGTTCATCGACCACATGAACTGGAACAGCGCCACCGAGATAATGGCCGGCTTGAGGATCGGCACGACCACGTACCACAGCACCTGAATGGAGTTGCAGCCGTCGATCTGCGCTGCTTCTTCCATATCGCGTGGGACGCCACGCAGAAACTGGATCAGCATGAAGACAAAGAATCCCTGGGTGGCGAAGGCCAGCGGCAGGTACAGCGGCAGATAGCTGTTCAGCATCCCCATTTCACGGAACATCAGGTACTGCGGGATCAGCAGGACGGTGCTCGGCAGCAGCATGGTGGTGATGAGCGTCGCGAACCAGAACTTCTTCCACGGGATCTCAAAGCGTGCAAAGCCGTACGCCACAATGGTGGAGGAGATGATCGTTAACACCACCTTCGGGATCACATACTTAAAGGTGTTAAGCATATAGTGGCCGAAATGGTATTCGGTGCCGGTCTTCCAGCCGTTGATAAACCCGTCCCAGGTTGCGTGGGCAGGCCACAGTCCGAGGGTGGTGAAGATCTCATGGTTCGGCTTGAACGAGGCGGAGAACATCCATGCCAGCGGGTAGAGCATCAGCAGGCCGACGAATATCAACACGACGTAGCGCACCACCCGACTCACTTTTTCCCGACGCAGCGTACGAGCGACCTCACGATCGGCGTTGCTCATTACCGGCGTCATCTGTTGAATATCAGCCATTTTTGCCTCCCTTATCGGCGGAGTAGAAGACCCAGTATTTCGATGACTTAAAGGCTATCGATGCAAAGACCGCGACGACGAGGAACAGCACCCACGCCAGCGCGGCGCCATAGCCCATGTCGAAGTACTTAAAGGCGGTATCGTAGATATAGAGTGAGAACAGGTAGGTGTAATAGGTCGGGCCGCCGCCGGTTATCACGTACGGGCCGGTAAACTCCTGGAACGCCTGAGTGGTCTGCATAATAAAGTTGAAGAAAATGACCGGGGTGATCAGCGGTACGGTGACCTTCATGAACATCTGCCACTTTGAGGCGCCGTCGATCATCGCCGCCTCATACTGCGACTGCGGAACGTTCTGCAGCGCGGCGAGGAAGATGACCATCGCGGAGCCAAACTGCCAGACGCGCAGCAGGGTGACCGACATCAGCGCCAGCGAAGGCTCCCCCAGCCAGTTGACGGCATCGATGCCAAAGACGGCGAGGAAGCTATTCAGCAGGCCGTCAATGGCGAACAGGGCGCGCCACAGCACGGCAATAGCCACCGAGCTGCCGAGAATCGACGGAATGTAGTAGGCGGTACGGAAAAAGCCGATGCCGCGCAGTTTGAAATTGAGCACAAAAGCAATGCCGAGGGCGAAAGCCAGTTTTAAGGGAATAGTTAAAAAAACGTAGGCAAAGGTCACGCCCATCGATTTCCAGAACAGGCTGTCCTCGGTCAACATATAGCGATAGTTTTCGATGCCGTTAAATACCGGCGGGCTCATCAAGTCGTACTCAGTAAAACTGAGAAAGAAAGATGAAACAAAGGGAAAAGCGGTAAAGACGATCAGCCCGATGATATAGGGCGATATCCATGCCAATCCCAGCAGCTTGTTTTCATTCATACATACCTACCTGGCTTACGCGTTGTAATACGGATTCGGTGATGCGCCGCTGTCGGCCTTTTACTGCCGACAACGCAAAAGTGTCTGAACGTTTTCTCCGATTAACATTTCCTTGTTAATAAATGGGTTAGCCTCTAACCGGGCCGGCAAATAGCGTGCTTTCAGGCTCGCTTTTATACGGCTATATTTTTTATAAAACACCGTTTTAATTTCATTTTATTGCAATTTGTTTCTGCGTCATGCAGATCTGGGCGGAAATGTGATCAAAGTCGAAACGATGTTTCAAAAAGGTGAGGTGGTAAGCATTTTAGGGGCCTGCGGGAGCCTGAAAAGAATGAAGGTTCAGCGTTAACTGAGCGAAAAATATTATTACCAGGATAATGATTGTGACGGCATCTTTTTTAATGCCTGCGGTAAGACGTAAACCGGGGACGGTGAACGCCCCCGTCATGGATCAGCGTGAGAGAAAATCTTCGCGGACCGGCGTGAAGGTATCGAGCAGCGTGCCGGGCTGCAGGCAGACGCAGCCGTGCATGATCCCTGGCTGCTTATACAACGTATCGCCGGCACTGACGACGCGCGTCTCCTCGCCGATGGTGAATTCAAACTCACCGGAGAGCACATAGGTGAGCTGTTCGTGGGGATGGTTATGCATCGGGCCGACGGCGCCGGCGGCAAAATTCACCTCCACGGCCATCATTTTTCCGTCGTGGGCCAGAATGCGGCGGGTTACGCCATTGCCGAGGTCTTCAAGGGTGGTGTCTTTATGGAAAATAAACATCGGGCGGTCCTGTTGTTAAAGTGAAACATTGTTTCATTTAACTTATCCCACTCTTCATAAAAAAGAAATACACGGCCAGAGAAGTGGAAAGTTGATCACAAGTTTGCTTCACTGGCAGAAACGACATAAGGAGCAGAAGATGAAAACCATTGGCCTGTTAGGCGGCATGAGCTGGGAGTCAACGATCCCCTATTATCGGTTGATCAATGAGGGCGTTAAGGCGCGACTGGGCGGCCTGCACTCTGCCAGCCTGGTGCTGCACAGCGTCGATTTTCACGACATCGAAGCCTGCCAGTCCGCTGGCGACTGGGAGCGCGCCGGGGCGATCCTTGCCGACGCCGCGGTCGGGCTGCAGCAGGCGGGGGCCGAAGGCATTGTCCTGTGTACCAACACCATGCATAAAGTCGCGGATGCCATCGCCGCCCGCTGCCAGGTTCCCTTCCTGCATATCGCCGATGCCACCGGGCGGGCGATAGCTGCCAAAGGCCAGCGCCGGGTCGCGCTGCTGGGCACCCGCTATACCATGGAGCAGACCTTTTACCGCGGCCGTCTGCAGGAGCAGTTTGCCATCGAGACGCTGATCCCCGAGGCCGACGATCGGGCGCGGATCAATCAGATCATCTTCGACGAGCTCTGTCTCGGCACCTTCAGCGAGGCGTCGCGGGATTATTATCTGCAGGTGATCGCCGCCCTGGCGGAGCAGGGGGCGGAAGGGGTTATTTTCGGCTGTACGGAAATTGGCCTGCTGGTGCCTGCCGAGCTCAGCCCGCTGCCGGTCTTTGACACTGCGGCGATCCACGCAGAAGACGCGGTCAACTTTATGCTCTCTGCAGGACCGACGCCAGCGGCGTGAGGATCTGCGGCAGACTCTCCTGCAGGTGTGCAACAAAGGCGTCGACCAGTGCCGATCGCGGGCGGTGGAGCGGGCGGATCAGGCTGACGGTAAACGGCACCTCGACGCTAAAGCGGCGCACCACCACGCCGCTATCGGCATAATCCAGGGCGGTCAAGGGATTCACCACCGAGATCCCGGCGCCGGCGCGCACCATGGCGCAGATCGAGGCCGCGCTGTGGGTTTCGACCACCATCCGCCGTTTAACCTGATGCTCGAGGAACAGGGCGTCGAGCAGCTGGCGATAGCTGTCGGTGCGCGACAGGCTGATGTAGTTTTCGCCCTGAAAATCGGCGGGGGTCAGCGTCGTCTGCACCGCCAGCGGATGGCCGGCAGGCAGCACGCAGACTTCATTCAGCGTCAGCAGCGGGGTGCGTTCGGTGCCCGCCGGGGTATGCAGGGTCTCCGTCAGGCCGAGGTCATGGCGCTGGGCGGAGAGCCACTCCTCCAGCAGCGGCGACTCCTGGGGGACGATCTGCAGGCTGACCTCCGGGTAGCGAGCGAGAAAGGGCGGCAACAGCAGCGGCAGAAAGGACTGGGAAAAGACCGGCAGGCAGGCGATCGACAGCTCGCCCTGGCGGAACTCGCGCAGGCTCTCGGCGGCGCTGACGATGCGGTCCAGGCCGTACCAGGAACGCTGAACCTCCTCAAACAAACGCAGGCCCTGCACCGTCGGTTGCAGGCGACCGCGGGTCCGCTCAAACAGCTGCAGGCCGAGCACTTTCTCAAAGCGCGCCAGCTCGCGGCTGACCGTGGGTTGTGAGGTGTGCAGCATCCGCGCCGCTTCGGTCAGATTGCCGGTGGTCATCACCGCGTGAAAGATTTCGATATGACGCAAATTAACGGCTGGCATGCGGTCTCCATGAGGCTCGGCTGTAACCATATCATTTTTGCATAGAGTCGCGATAAAACGATATTTTTTATTCGTCCGCCACTGTGGCGTAATCGAAAAAAAACAGCGACCAACACACGCACTGCACCGGAGTTCTTATGCCACACTCGCTTTACGCCACCGATACTGACCTGACCGCGGATAACCTGCTGCGCCTGCCCGCGGAATTTGGCTGTCCAGTCTGGGTCTATGATGCGCAGATTATTCGCCGCCAGATTGCCCAGCTCAGCCAGTTTGACGTGGTACGTTTTGCGCAAAAAGCCTGCTCTAACATTCATATTCTGCGTCTGATGCGTGAGCAGGGGGTGAAGGTGGACTCGGTGTCGCTGGGGGAGATCGAGCGGGCGCTGGCGGCGGGCTACGATCCGCAGCAGAATCCAGAGGATATCGTCTTTACCGCCGATCTGATCGACGACGCCACCCTCGATCGCGTCAAGGCGTTACAGATCCCGGTGAACGCCGGCTCGATCGACATGCTGAGCCAGCTGGGCGAGGTGTCGCCGGGCCATCGCGTCTGGCTGCGCGTCAACCCGGGCTTTGGTCACGGCCACAGCCAGAAAACCAATACCGGCGGGGAGAACAGCAAGCATGGCATCTGGTACAGCCACCTGCCGGCGGCGCTGGAAGTGATGCGTCGCTATCAGCTGCAGCTGGTCGGGATCCATATGCATATTGGCTCTGGCGTTGACTACGGTCACCTGGAGCAGGTGTGCGGCGCGATGGTGCGTCAGGTCGTCGACTTTGGCCAGGATCTGCAGGCCATCTCCGCCGGCGGCGGTCTGTCGATTCCTTACCGCGAAGGCGAAGAGGCCATCGACACCGCCCACTATTATGGCCTGTGGAACCGCGCCAGGGAGCAGATCGCGGCCCATCTGGGGCACCCGGTGAAACTGGAGATTGAACCCGGACGCTTCCTGGTGGCCGAGTCCGGCGTGCTGGTGTCGCAGGTGCGCAGCGTGAAAGAGATGGGCAGCCGTCACTTTGTGCTGATTGACGCCGGCTTTAACGACCTGATGCGCCCGGCGATGTACGGCAGCTATCACCATATCACCGCTCTGGCGGCGGATGGTCGCGATCTTAGCGCCGCGTCGCAGGTGGAAACCGTGGTGGCCGGGCCGCTGTGCGAATCCGGGGACGTCTTTACCCAGCAGGAAGGGGGCAAAGTCGAGACCCGCCTGCTGCCGGCGGTGGTGCCTGGGGACTATCTGGTGCTCCATGACACCGGCGCCTACGGGGCTTCGATGTCATCCAACTATAACAGCCGTCCGCTGCTGCCGGAGGTGCTGTTTGATGGCGGCAAGGCGCGGCTGATCCGCCGTCGCCAGACCATTCAGGAGCTGCTGGCCTTAGAGCTTATTTAAAAAAGGTCCCGTCGTTACCGACTCGCGCAACACCAGCGTGCCGGTAAACGGCGGGATCGTTTCTATCGGCTGCTGGTTAGCAAGCTTGATCGCCTGATCGATAGCCGTGGTGATCATGTTGTCGATCGGCAGATAGACCGTCGACAGCCCCGGCTCCAGCCATTTCGCGCTTGGCGCATCGTCGAAGCCAAACAGTGACACATCCTGTGGAATACGCAGCCCCGCCTGATGCAGCGCCTTTGACGCCCCCAGCGCCATATCATCGTTACAGGAAAACAGCGCGCTAAAGCGGGCTTTCTCGTCCAGCAGTTCCCGGCACAGTTCGTAGCCGCGGGTCATCGTCGAGTCCCCGTACTTCACCCGGCTCGGATCCCACTCAATACCATGTTTTATCAGCGCGTTGCGGTAGCCCTGCAGGCGAGCCTGGCCGGTAGGGGTGTGCATCGGGACGGTCATGCAGGCGATATCGCGGTGGCCCTGGGTAATCAGATACTCCACGGCCTGAAAGGCGGCTTCCTGCTGCTCGAAGAACACGCAGCGTTCGCGGGCCTGCGCCACATCGCGGTTAATCACCACCAGCGGCATGGCGATCGAATTAATCAGCGACATGATCGCCTTTTCGCTCATGTGCCGGGTATAGAGGATGATCGCATCGCATTGCCGGTCGGCGAGCATCTGCACCGCTTCCTCTTCGCGCTCCGGCGTATCATGGCCGTCAGTGACGATAAGCTGCTTTCCCCAGGCTTCCGTCTGGCGTGAAGCCTGCTGCAGCAGACGGCCAAAGTAGAACCCGTCAAAGGTGGAGACGACCAGCCCGATACTATTGCTGGTCTGATTGGCCAGCGAGCGCGCGAGAAAATTCGGCCGGTAGCCCAGCTCTTCCATCGCTTTAAAGACCTGTTGGCGGGTGCTCTCTTTCACCTGACCTGTGCCGTTCAACACGCGGGAAACCGTCGCTTTCGAGACGCCTGCGCGAATTGAGACATCCAGCATTGTAGCCATTCATCGATTCCTGATTTCACGTGGTAAGGCGCAGTTTATCACAGACCGAAAAGGGACATATCGACGGGGCGGGGCGGAAAAACCATCGCGATCACGCTTTTGGCAGGAACTGACGAGCCGGCATAGTCTGGTATGCCAATGTCGATTTTATCAGTTATTTGGGATACCACACTGCGCGTTGCGAGCGCTGTCACAGAACTTTTTTTGCCTGGCGACTATGTTTTGGTATGCCAAAAGTCTCTGGCTGTTCACCTGGCCGCAATAAGCCCTTTACTCTGAGGTACTCTTTTATGGCATTACAGGACAAACTGATCGACGCGCTGGGGCGTTTCGCGACGACATTCAACAGCTATCGCTACATTATGGCGATCAAATCGGCGTTTATTACCTTGATGCCGGTGATCATCGTCGGGGCCTTTTCGGTACTGATCTCCAATATGGTGCTGGATCCGAAGAATGGGCTCGCCAGCTTTTCCTCGCTCTCCTTTCTCGCGGCGCTGAAGCCGATCACCAGCGCGCTTAACTACGCCACGCTCAATTTCCTCAATATCGGCGCCGTGTTTCTGATCGGTATTGAGCTGGGGCGGATCAACGGCATCAAAAGCCTGTTTCCCGGCCTGCTGGCGGTGATCTGCTTTATCTGCGTGACGCCGACGACGGTGGAGATGATGGTCGATGGCCAGATGCACGTGGTGAAAGATGTCCTGCTGCGCCAGTTCTCCGATACCCGCAGTCTGTTCCTTGGGATGTTCATCGCCATTCTGTCAGTGGAGATTTACTGCTGGCTGGAGGGGCGCAAGGGACTGAAAATTAAAATGCCGGATACCGTGCCGCCGAACGTTTCCGCCTCTTTTTCGGCGCTGATCCCGGCGATCATCACCACCACCGCGATCGCCACCCTGGGTTTTCTCTTTCACCAACTGACGGGAATGTATCTCTACGATGCGGTCTACCAGGTGGTGCAGCAGCCGCTGGAGCGGGTGGTGCAGAGCCTGCCGGGGATCCTGCTGCTGATGTTCGTCGCCCAGCTGTTCTGGGTGATCGGCATTCACGGCAACCAGATGATCAAGCCGATCCGCGAGCCGCTGCTTCTGGGGGCGATCACCGTCAATATGAGCGCTTTTGAGCAGGGAAAAGAGGTACCGAACATTATCACGATGCCCTTCTGGGACGTCTACATGAGCATCGGCGGCTCGGGGCTGACCATCGGCCTGCTGATTGCGGTGATGATCGCCACGAAGCGTAAAGAGATGAAAGAGATCGCCAAGCTGTCGATAGGTCCGGGGCTGTTCAATATTAACGAGCCGGTGATCTTCGGGATGCCGATCATGCTCAACCCGATCCTCGCTATCCCGTTTATCATCACCCCGCTGGTGACCGGCAGCATCGGCTATTTCGCCACCCTGACCGGCTTCGCCGGCAAGGCGGTAGTGATGGTGCCCTGGACCACGCCGCCGCTGATCAACGCCTGGCTCTCCACCGCCGGCTCGATGGGGGCGGTGGTGACCCAGCTTATCTGCATCGTGACCGCGGTGCTTATCTATCTGCCTTTCGTCAAAATCGCCTCCCGCCGTGCCGATGCCGCACAGCGTCAGGCCGACAATCAACAGACCGCCAACCCTGTCTGAGGAGCCTATGACTACCGTACGGATGACCATTCCCGATGATTTTATCCTTGGCGCGGCGGCTTCCGCCTGGCAGACCGAGGGCTGGAGCGGGAAAAAACCGGGGCAGGACTCCTGGCCCGATCTCTGGTACAAAAACGACCGCCACGTCTGGCATAACGGCTATGGCCCGGCGGTGGCCACCGATTTTATCAACCGCTTTCAGGAAGATGTGCAGTTGATGAAGCTGGCCGGGCTGACCCACTACCGCACCTCAATCAACTGGTCGCGCTTTCTGACCGACTATGAAAACGTCACGGTGGATGAGGAGTATGCGGCCTATTACGACCAGCTGTTCGATGCGCTGCTGGCCAACGGCATCACGCCGATGATCTGCCTTGAGCATTATGAATTGCCCGGCTATCTGCTGGAAAAGTATGGCGGCTGGGGGGCGAAAACGGTGGTCGAGCTGTTTGTGCGCTACGCGGAGCAGGTCTTTGCCCGCTACCACCCGAAGGTGACCCGCTGGTTTACCTTTAATGAGCCAATTGTGGTACAGACCCGGGTCTATCTGGATGCCCTGCGCTGGCCCTATGAGCAGAACACCAGCACCTGGATGCAGTGGAACTATCATAAGGTGCTGGCGACCGCCAGCGTCGTGAAGCGGTTTCGCGAGCTCGGCTATCCCGGGACCGTCGGCTGCATCCTCAATCCGGAGGTGACCTATCCGCGCTCCCGCGCTCCCCATGACCTGCGCGCGGCGGAGATCTACGATCTGTTCTACAACCGCATGTTCCTCGACCCGCTGGTGCACGGGGTCTGGCCGCCGGAGCTTCTTGCACTGCTCGAGCAGCATCAGGTGATGTGGGAGACCAGCGAGGAGGATCTGGCGATTATCCGCGAGCACACCGTCGATGAGCTGGGGATTAATCTTTATTACCCGCACCGGGTCAAAGCCCCGTCGCGGGCCTGGCATCCGCATACCCCGTTTCATCCGGCCTGGTATTATGAGCCGTTTGAGCTGCCCGGCCGGCGAATGAACGCCTCCCGCGGCTGGGAAATCTACCCGCAAATCATCTTTGATATGGCAATGCGGATAAAAAATGACTATCGCAACATCCCCTGGTTCGTGGCGGAGAGCGGGATGGGCGTGGAAAACGAAGACCAGTTCCGTAACCGCGAAGGCACCATCGATGACAGTTACCGCATCCGTTTCATCAGCGAACATCTGTGGCACACCCTGCGCGCCCGTGAGGCAGGGGCCAACTGCCAGGGCTATATGTTGTGGGCGTTTACCGACAACGTATCGCCGATGAACGCTTTTAAAAACCGCTACGGGCTTATCGAAATCGACCTGCAAAACCATCGCGCCCGGCGACCCAAAGCCTCGGCGCACTGGTTTCGTCAGCTGGGCGAACGGCGTGAACTGGTGCTGGATATCGATGATGAATACCGCTAGCCGGGGGCAATTTTTGCTAAGATAGCGGCGTATTTGACTCGCAGGCATGTAACGCACAGGTGATTTTGTGGAAAAAGCGATAATTCCGCCGGAAAAGAAGCCCTATCAGGAGATTGGTGATGACTTACGCGCCCAGATCGCGCAGGGGCGCTACCCGGTCGGGTCGCGTTTGCCGCCGGAACGTCATATTGCCGAAACCTACGGCGTCAGCCGGACCATCGTGCGCGAAGCGCTGTTGATGCTGGAGCTGCAGGGGACGGTGGATATTCGTCAGGGATCCGGGGTGTACGTCATGCGTATTCCCCACGAGAACGACAGCGAAGAGGAGCAATTGCTCAGCAGCGACGTCGGTCCGTTTGAAATTCTGCAGGCGCGCCAGCTGCTGGAGAGCAATATCGCCGCCTTTGCCGCGAAAATGGCCACCCGCGCCGATATCGACAATCTGAAGCGGATTATCGAGCAGGAGCAGCGGGCTATCGCTCTCAACGACACCGCGCAGGATAACGCTCGTCTGTTCCATCTGGTGCTGGCCGGGGCGACGCAGAACCAGATGCTGCTGGCGACGGTAGAGCGGATCTGGCTGCAGATGGACAGCAGCCCGCTGTGGCAGCAGTTCAATGTGCATATTGCCAGCCGCGCCTGGCGGCTGAAGTGGCTCGGTGACCGACAGACGCTGCTCGCCGCGCTGCGGCGTCGCGATGTGATGGGCGCCTGGCAGGCGATGTGGCAGCATCTGGAAAACGTCAAAAACAGTCTGCTGGAGCTGTCCGATGAAGACGCCCCCGACTTTGACGGCTATCTGTTCGACTCGGTGCCGATTTTTCAGGGGAAGCTGGTATGACGATCCTGCCGCTGTACGCTGCGCCGCAGTACGCCCCGCAGGTGACCGACTGGCTGTGGCGCGCCTTTGGCGGCGAGACGCTGCCGCGGGAGTTTTTCGCCAGCATTGTGCAGCATAGCCAGACGGCGGAGGCGCTGCCGTTGACCTTTATTGCCGTGGAAGGCGAGCAGTTGCTCGGCACGATTGGCCTCTGGCGCTGCGACTTGATCAGCCGCCAGGATCTGTTTCCCTGGCTGGCGGCGCTGTACGTCGCGCCCGCCGCCCGCGGTCAGGGGCTGGCCGGAAAACTGCAGCGGCATGTGATCGATTATGCCCGCCGCGCGGGCTTTCGGGAGCTCTATCTCTACTCCGCCTGCCGGGATTTCTATGAACGCTTCGGCTGGCGCTACCTCGGCGAGGGGCTGGATTACCCGGCCACCGCCGTGCATCTCTATCGCTACGATTTATCGCCTTCCAGCGGGGCCACCACCGAGTGACGGCGCACCAGCGTCGGGCTGAACAGGTGGGTGATCTCCGGCGCCGGGCGGTGCTCCGCCAGCGCTAATGCCAGCTCGGCCGCCTGGGTCGCCATGGTGACGATCGGGTAGCGCACAGTGGTCAGCCGCGGGCGGACATAGCGGGAGATCAGGACATCGTCGAAGCCAATCAGCGAAATCTCCCGCGGCACGTCGATGCCGTTGTCGTTGAGTACGCCCATCGCGCCGGCGGCCATCGAGTCGTTATAGCAGGCGACGGCGCTAAAGTGGCGGCCGCGGCCAAGCAGTTCGGTCATGGCCTGTTCGCCGCCGCTTTCATCCGGTTCAGCAAAGGCGACCAGCCGGTCGTTGCACGGCAGGCCGCTCTCTTCCAGCGCCGCGTAGTACCCCTGCAGCCGATCTTCCGCATCGGAGATATGGTGGTTTGAGCACAGATAGCCGATACGCGTGTGCCCCTGCTGGATCAAATGGCGGGTCGCCAGCCAGGCGCCATAGCGGTCGTCCAGCGCGACGCAGCGGGTTTCGTACCCGGGCAGGATGCGGTTGATCAGCACCATGCCGGGGATCTGCTTCATTAACCCCGCCAGTTCCTCATCGGGGATCATTTTGGCGTGCACCACCAGCGCCGCGCAGCGGTGGCGGATCAACTGCTCTATCGCCTGGCGTTCCTTCTGCACGTTGTGGTAGCCATTGCCAATCAGCAAAAAGTTGCCGGTGCGGTAAGCCACCTGTTCGACGGCTTTGACCATCGCGCCGAAGAAGGGGTCGGAGACATCACCCACCACCAGGCCGACGGTTTCCGTTGACTGCTGGGCCAGGGCCCGGGCGTTCGCGTTGGGGTGATAGTTCAGGGTTTCCATCGCCGCGCCCACGGACTGACGCGAGGCTTCGCTGGCTTTGGGAGAGTTATTGATGACGCGGGAGACGGTAGCGACGGAGACTCCTGCGAGTCGGGCTACATCCTTAATTGTCGCCATACCATGCCTTTTATAGGGTAAGCGTTTACATACTGCTATGTTACGGGAAAGAGCGGCAGATTCAAGGCGCGGCGGCGAAGGAATGGCGCAAATGTGATTCAGACCGGGCTTATGGGTAACCTGTTTACATTGACGCCATCGCTAATTGAAACCGGCGCAGGGAAATACAAACCTTTGCTTACACTTTGCGATGCGCTGTTGCGAATGTTCGCTGGTTTGTTCGCGGATCAGGTTGATATTCTGGCTATCCCAGAGGTATTGATAGGTGGAGTCAACGCCAAGTTGACCACTTTACTTACACCAGCCTGCGCAGATGCGCAGGTTTTTTTTTGCCCGCCGTCGACGTTGTTACAGATACCGAAAATCGTAATACCTGGTTGCACTTAGGCTCACTCCCTTGCGTTTTCCCGCTGGCCCGTTACGGTCGAAAAACGCGACAATCGAGATCCCAGAGGTATTGATAGGTGAGTTTCTTAGGTACGCTCTTCGTACTGAACGTCTTACACCGACCTGCGCAGATGCGCAGGTTTTTTTTATTCCGAAAATCTCCCCGCTGCACTGCTTTCCCACGCCTTCTCGTGTAACCTGCTTTGACTCATCAACCGGTCACATGGAGTTGTTATGCTTTTGGGATTTTTCAGACTGCTGTTCAAGGGGTTATACCGGGTCAGACTGACCGGCGACACGCAGGCTTTATACCAGCAAAAGGTCTTAATTACCCCGAACCACGTCTCTTTCCTCGACGGCATTCTGCTGGCACTGTTTTTGCCGGTCCGACCGGTTTTTGCGGTCTATAGCTCAATCAGCCAGCGCTGGTTTATGCGCGCGCTGACGCCGATTATCGACTTTGTGCCGCTGGACCCGACCAAACCGATGTCGATCAAACATCTGGTGCGCCTCATTGAGCAGGGGCGGCCGGTGGTTATCTTCCCGGAGGGGCGAATTTCGGTCAGCGGCTCGCTGATGAAAATTTATGACGGCGCCGCCTTTGTCGCCGCCAAATCGCAGGCGACCATCGTGCCGTTACGCATTGAAGGCGCCGAACTGACGCCGTTCAGCCGGCTGAAGGGGCTGGTGAAACGTCGCCTGTTCCCGCGTATTCAGCTGCATTTGCTGCCGCCCACCCATCTGCCGATGCCCGAGGCGCCGCGCGCCCGCGACCGGCGGAAAATCGCCGGAGAAATGCTGCATCAAATCATGATGGAAGCCCGGATGGCAGTGCGTCCGCGGGAAACCCTGTATGAGTCGCTGCTGGCGGCGCAGGACCGCTTCGGCGCGCGCAAACCCTGTGTGGAGGATATTAACTTCCAGCCGGATACCTATCGCAAGCTGCTGACCAAAACCCTGTTTGTCGCCCGCATTCTGGAAAAATACAGCCAGCAGGGCGAGAAGATCGGCCTGATGCTACCCAACGCCGGCATCAGCGCGGCGGTGATTTTCGGCGCTATCGCCCGTGGGCGCATTCCGGCGATGATGAACTATACCGCTGGGGTGAAAGGGCTCAGCAGCGCGATAGCCGCTGCGGAAATCAACACTATTTTTACCTCACGCACCTTCCTCGATAAAGGCAAACTCTGGCATCTGCCGGAGCAGCTGACCCAGGTGCGCTGGGTATTCCTCGAAGATCTTAAAGGCGATATCACCCCCGCTGACAAACTATGGATTTTCGGTCATCTGCTGGCGCCGCGTCTGGCGCAGGTTAAGCAGCAGCCGGAAGACGCGGCGATGATCCTCTTTACCTCCGGCTCAGAGGGCAATCCGAAAGGGGTGGTGCACAGCCATAAGAGTCTGCTGGCCAACGTCGAGCAGATCAAAACCATCGCCGACTTTACCGCCAACGACCGCTTTATGTCGGCGCTGCCGCTGTTCCACTCCTTTGGCCTCACCGTCGGTCTGTTGACGCCGCTGTTTACCGGGGCAGAAGTGTTTCTCTATCCCAGCCCGCTGCACTATCGCGTGGTGCCGGAGCTGGTCTACGATCGCAACTGCACGGTGCTGTTCGGTACCTCGACCTTCCTCGCCAACTATGCCCGCTTCGCTAATCCGTATGATTTCTACCGCCTGCGCTATGTGGTCGCCGGCGCGGAGAAGCTGCAGGAGAGCACCAAACAGCTGTGGCAGGATAAATTCGGCCTGCGCATTCTTGAAGGCTATGGCGTGACCGAGTGCGCGCCGGTGGTATCGATTAACGTGCCGATGGCGGCGAAGGTCGGCACCGTGGGCCGTATCCTGCCGGGGATGGACGCCCGCCTGCTGGCGATGCCAGGCATCGAGCAAGGGGGACGACTGCAGCTGAAAGGGCCAAACATCATGAAAGGCTACCTGCGGGTGGAAAACCCCGGGGTACTGGAAGCGCCAGCGGCGGAAAACCAGCACGGTGAGAAGGAAGTGGGCTGGTATGACACCGGCGATATCGTGACCTTCGACGAGCAGGGCTATGTTCGCATTCAGGGCCGCGCTAAGCGTTTCGCCAAAATCGCCGGCGAGATGATCTCCCTGGAGATGGTGGAGCAGGTGGCCCTCGGCGCGTCGCCGGACAAGATGCACGCCACAGCGATTAAACAGGACGCCAGCAAAGGCGAGGCGCTGGTGCTGTTTACCACCGATAATGAACTGACTCGCGAAGCCCTGCTGCGTTACGCTCGCCAGCACGGAGTACCGGAGCTGGCGGTACCGCGAGATATACGCTGGCTGAAGCAACTGCCGGTGCTCGGCAGCGGCAAGCCAGACTATGTCACCCTGAAAAACATGGTCGACGAGGCGGAAACAACCCATGAGTGAGTCAGTACATACTAACCCTTCGCTGTACTCGAAAGGGATGATGGCGGTGATCTGCGCCCAGTTCCTGTCGGCCTTCGGCGACAACGCGCTTCTCTTCGCCACCCTGGCGCTGATGAAGCAGCTCTATTATCCGGAGTGGAGCCAGCCGGTCCTGCAGATGTTGTTTGTGGGCGCTTACATTCTTTTTGCTCCTTTTGTCGGCCAGTTTGCCGATAGCTTTGCCAAAGGCCGGGTGATGATGGTGGCCAACGGCCTGAAGCTGCTCGGCGCCGGCTGTATCTGCTTTGGCGTCAATCCGTTTATCGGCTATACGCTGGTAGGGATTGGCGCCGCCGCCTACTCGCCGGCCAAGTATGGCATTCTCGGCGAACTGACCACCGGCGATAAGTTAGTGAAGGCTAACGGATTGATGGAGTCCTCGACCATCGCGGCGATCCTGCTGGGCTCGATGGCCGGCGGGATCCTCGCCGACTGGCACGTGCTGGCGGCGCTGATCGTCTGCGCGCTGGTCTACGGCGGGGCGGTAGTGGCAAACCTGTGGATACCCAGGCTGCCGGCGGCGCGTCCGGGGCAGTCGTGGCGTTTTAAGCCAATGACGCACAGTTTCTTCAGCGCCTGCCGCACGCTGTGGCGCAACGGCGAAACCCGCTTTTCGCTGATGGGGACCAGCCTGTTCTGGGGCGCTGGCGTGACCCTGCGCTTCCTGCTGGTGATCTGGGTGCCGGTGGCGCTGGGCATTACCAGCAACGCCATGCCTACCTATCTTAATGCGATGGTGGCGGTGGGGATTGTGCTGGGGGCCGGGGCGGCGGCGAAGCTGGTGACCCTGGAGACGGTATCGCGCTGTATGCCGGCGGGAATATTGATCGGTATCGCCGTGATGGCCTTTGCGGTGCAGCAGTCGCTGCTGCCGGCGTTCGGTCTGCTGTTACTGCTCGGGGTGTTCGGCGGGTTCTTTATCGTACCGTTGAACGCGCTGCTGCAGGAGCGTGGGAAACATTCGGTCGGGGCAGGTAACGCCATTGCGGTACAGAACCTGGGCGAAAACGTGGCGATGCTGCTGATGCTGGGGCTCTATTCGCTGGCGGTGAGCGTGGGCGTTCCGCCGGTCGCCGTTGGGATAGGGTTTGGCGCGGTCTTTGCCGTGGCCATCGCCGCGCTGTGGGTCTGGGGGCGGCGTAAATAACCTCCCGGCTTGCGCTGCGCTTAACCGGGAGACGGGTTCGCCAATGTCTGCTCTTCGGTAGCCCGGGTAAGGCGTATACGCCGCCACCCGGGGCTTTGCTTTCTTACGGTGCCGGGTAGGTATAAACCTGATGCACCGCTTCAATCTCCGCTAATACCTCTTCACTCAGCTCAAGCTGCAAACTTTCCACGTTGGCCTGCAGCTGAGTCATGGTCGTCGCCCCCAGCAGGGTGCTGGCGACAAATGGCTGCCGACGCACAAAGGCCAGCGCCATTTGCGCCGGATCGAGGCCGTGGCGTTTGGCGATATCCACATAGGCCGCTACCGCTTTCTGCGACTGTTCGCTGCTGTAGCGCGTAAAGCGGCTGAACAGCGTGTTACGCGCCCCTGCCGGTTTGGCGCCGTTGAGATACTTCCCGGTTAGTGTGCCGAAAGCCAGGCAGGAGTAGGCCAGCAACTCCACGCCTTCGAACTGACTCACTTCCGCGAGGCCGACTTCAAAGCTGCGGTTCAGCAGGCTGTAGGGGTTCTGAATGGTCACGATCCGCGGCAGGTCGTGCTTATCCGCCAGGTGCAGATAACGCATCACGCCGAAGGCGGTTTCGTTCGACACGCCGATGTAGCGGATCTTCCCGGCACGCTGGAACTCGGTCAGCGCTTCGAGGGTATCCAGCAGGGTCACGGCGGGCGCGGCATCAGCCCAGGTATAGCCCAGCTTGCCAAAGCAGTTGGTTGGGCGCTGCGGCCAGTGTACCTGATACAGGTCGAGATAATCGGTCTGCAGCCGCTTCAGGCTGGCGTGCAGCGCTTCGCGGATATTTTTGCGGTCCAGGACGTGATTAGGCCGAATGCTGCTGTCGTTATTGCGCGCGGGCCCGCTAACTTTCGAGGCCAGCACCAGCTTTTCGCGATTGCCGCGTTTCGCCAGCCAGTTGCCGACATAGGTTTCGGTCAGCCCCTGAGTTTCCGGGCGCGGCGGGACGGGGTACATTTCGGCGACATCGATCAGGTTGATGCCATTGGCAACCGCATAGTCGAGCTGCTGATGGGCATCGGCCTCGCTGTTCTGCTCGCCAAAGGTCATGGTCCCCAGCCCGAGGGTGCTGATTTCAAGAGAACTGTGTGGGATACGGTGATACTGCATAGCCAGCTTCCTTTTTATTTATAAGGTCAGGCATTCCCCGACAAAGGAGTATCAACATGGCAGAGGGTGAGAAAAAGAGGAAGTAAAAAATCAAAAAAGCCGGGTGACGAGGAGGGGCGGTGGGTGGAACCCGCGGTGTCCTGGTGTATCCCGACTCTTCTCAAAAGACTGGTTGTCGGTAAGCGCAGCGTCAACAGAGGCTGGGGCCGACGGGGAAAGATTAACGCTTAATGATTTGCGAAACGTCGTCACGATTGATCTGCATTTTATTACCCTGCTGATCTTCGTAACTGATTAAACCGGTATCGTCATCCACGGTAGGTTTACCGTCGGTCAGGATCATTCGCCCATCTTTGGTCGCCATGACGTAATCGCTGCTGCAACCGGAAACTGAGAACGCCAGTCCTACGGCGGAAATCAATACTGCCCATTTTTTCATCGTCATCACCTCTTGAGTAGCTGCACCCCATACCCGTCTATTAATAGCCTGATTTGTGAGACATAAAAAGCAGTAAAGTCTGAAAAAGGGTTGCAGCCTGTGACCAGGCTGCAATTTTGTGGTTTACAGCGGGTTTTTCTTATTGCGCAGCAGGTTAAGGCTCTCCACCGCAATAGAGAAGAACATGGCGAAATAGATGTATCCCTTCGGCACATGGACGTCGAAGCTTTCAAGCATCAGGGTAAAGCCGACGAGGATCAGAAACGACAGCGCCAGCATTTTCACCGAAGGATGGCGGTCAACAAAATCGCCGATAGGTCGCGCGGCGAACATCATCACCCCCACCGCAATCACTACCGCCGCCATCATGATGAACAGATGATCCGACAGGCCGACGGCGGTGATCACTGAATCGAGGCTAAAGATGATATCCAGCAGCATGATCTGCACGATAGCGCCGAGGAAGGAGTGGACGTTCGTCTTCAGCCCCTCTTCTTCACCTTCGATAGATTCATGGATCTCTTTACTGGCTTTCCAGATAAGGAACAGTCCGCCGAGCAGCAAGATCAGGTCGCGAAACGAAATCTCCTGTCCGAAGGCGCTGAACAGCGGGTTAGTCAGTTTCACCACCCAGGCGATAGAGGCCAGCAGCGCCAGGCGCATGATCATCGCCCCCATTAAGCCGATCCGACGCGCATGGGCGCGCTGGGCGGTGGGGAGCTTGGCCACGACCAGAGAGAGAAAAATAATATTATCGATCCCGAGCACGATCTCCAGCAGCGTCAACGTGCCCAGCGCCAGCCAGGCGTTAGGATCGGTTATCCATGCAAATAACATTGTTCAAAGTCCTGCAAAATAGAAAGCAGCAATTATATGCAAGCCCTAACGCAGAACAAAAAATTAATCGTGTTGTAACAAGAAATGGCGGGCGAGCAGGGCGGCGGTAAAATTCTTTTTCAGGTAAAAGCCGCGCGGCAGCGTCAGGATCGTCTCCCCGTGCGCGCCGATGGCCTCGGTCAGCGCCTTGCTGTTGGCGGCTTTCGGTCTTAACTGCAGCACCTCGCCGTGGCGGGCGGTAATGCGCTCAACTTCGCCCAGAACAATGAGATCCATCAGTTCCTCCCAGTCCATGCGCAACTGGCGCTCCTCGTCTTCGTCGGGGCTCCACAGCAGTGGTGCGCCGACGCGACGCGCCGCCAGCGGGATGGTGCGCTCACCCTCCACCGGGATCCACAGGACGCGCTGCAGCTTATGCCGCACATGGCTGCTCTCCCAGGTGACGCCGCTATTGCCGGTTAACGGGGCGACACAGACGAAGGTGGTCTCCAGCGGACGTCCCTGGCTGTCGATGGGGATCGTTTTGAGCTCGACCCCCAGCGCGGCGAAATCCTGCTCGGGTTTACTGCCTGCGCTGGCGCCCAGCCACAGCTCCAGCAGAATGCCCGTCCAGCCTTTATCGCGTTTCAGATCGCGCGGAATGGGGATCCCGGCCAGCGCCGCCAGCTCGCCCAGCGAATAGCCAGCCAGCTGACGGGCCTGGGCCAGCAACTGTTCCTGACTTTGCGGCGGCGAGGAGAGAGGGGCGATAGTGGGCATAGGGCGCTACCTTTGGCTAAAAAATGAGCGCTATTTTTGCGCGTTGTGGATAGAGTTTACCGTTTTCTGAGTAACTATACCAATATCATGATTTATATGAGTTTTTAAACTTATTGCGCCGCGGGTGAAAACCGTGAAAACAGGTTTTCCAGAACTGGTCACTGACAATAAACAGGATCTTACACCATGTTATCCACAGAAAAGTGGGATAACTGGGGAAAAGCCTCACTACTGGTTCGATTTACAGCCTTGACGTGCGACGAAAATCGAAATTTTAGAGAAAACCTGCCCGCGGTCTGCGCGTAATCTGTGGATAAAATCGACATTGCTCGATCTTTCATCAGTCAGCGGATCGCATATGTGATGATCGTCACGTTACGCTGTAATAAGTGAAAGGAATATATTCTAACTTAATGAATATGCTATCATTATTTTAAGGTGTTAGCGGTGCGATGTTCAGATTACTCCGGGTTTTCCCGGGGTAATTCCGTACTTCTTCACAACTCTATCCACAGAAAAAGTGAATAAAATAGGGCGCCAACCGCATTCATTGTTTATAACTCTGGCAATTACTGTGAGTTATTCAAATGTTATCCGTTCTCAGTGTGCGAACAGAGTGGTTTACCGTTTCCGGCGAGTGTGAAACAATCATTCACATTGAAGCTTATCTTGAGGTAGTCCGGTGATTGATGACGATGGCTACCGCCCAAATGTCGGTATTGTAATCTGTAATCGTCAGGGCCAGGTCATGTGGGCCCGACGCTATGGTCAGCACTCGTGGCAGTTCCCGCAAGGGGGCATAAATCCAGGAGAATCCGCAGAGCAGGCGATGTATCGGGAATTGTTTGAAGAGGTCGGGTTAAGCCGTAAAGATGTGCGGATCCTTGCCTCAACCCGTAACTGGCTGCGTTACAAGTTGCCTAAACGTTTGGTGCGTTGGGACACAAAGCCGGTTTGTATCGGCCAGAAACAAAAGTGGTTTCTTTTGCAGTTGATCGGCAACGATGCGGACATCAATATGCAAACCAGCAGTACACCTGAATTTGATGGTTGGCGCTGGGTGAGTTACTGGTACCCGGTTCGCCAGGTGGTGTCGTTCAAGCGCGACGTCTACCGCCGGGTGATGAAAGAGTTCGCCAGCGTGACCATGTCGCTGGCGGAGAGTGCACCTAAGCCGCAAAGCGCGCCTGCATATCGACGTAAAAGAGGTTAAGCCACGCACATTATGCTCACTCGGTTGCGAGAAATAGTCGAGAAGGTCGCGAGTGCGCCGCGTTTAAACGAGGCGCTGGATATTCTGGTGACGGATGTTTGCCAGGCGATGGAGACGGAAGTCTGCTCGGTTTACCTGGCTGACAATGACCGACGCTGCTATTACCTGATGGCCACCCGCGGGTTAAAAAAACCTCGCGGGCGCACCGTTGCGCTGGCGTTCGATGAAGGCCTGGTGGGGCTGGTCGGCCGCCTGGCAGAGCCCATCAACCTCGCTGATGCGCAAAAACACCCCAGCTTCAAATATATCCCTGCCGTCAAAGAGGACCGCTTCCGCGCCTTCCTTGGCGTGCCGATCATTCAGCGCCGCCAGCTGTTGGGCGTGCTGGTGGTCCAGCAGCGCGAGCTGCGTCAGTTTGATGAAAGCGAAGAGTCTTTCCTCGTTACCCTCGCCACCCAGATGGCGGCGATCCTCTCCCAGTCCCAGCTGAACGCTCTGTTCGGCCAGTATCGTCAGACGCGCATTCGCGCCCTGCCGGCCTCTTCCGGGGTGGCGATTGCCGAGGGCTGGATGGACGTCAGCCTGCCGTTGATGGAGCAGGTGTATGAAGCCTCGACACTGGACACTGCCTCGGAACGCGAACGCCTGACCGGCGCGCTGGAAGAGGCGGCTAACGAATTTCGTCGCTACAGCAAACGCTATGCTGCCGGCGCGCAAAAAGAGACGGCGGCGATCTTCGATCTCTACTCGCACCTCCTCTCTGACGCCCGCCTGCGTCGCGAGCTGTTTGCCGAAGTCGACAAAGGCGCGGTGGCCGAGTGGGCGGTCAAAAAGATCATTGAGAAGTTCGCCGAACAGTTTGCCGCGCTCAGCGACGGTTATCTGAAAGAGCGGGCCGGCGATCTGCGTACCCTGGGTCAGCGTCTGCTGTTCCATCTCGACGACAGCATTCAGGGGCCCAACACCTGGCCGGCGCGCATTATCCTCGTGGCGGACGAGCTGTCGGCCACCACCCTCGCCGAAGTGCCGCAGGATCGTCTGGTCGGCGTGGTGGTGCGCGATGGCGCCGCCAACTCCCATGCCGCCATTATGGTACGCGCCCTCGGGATCCCGACGGTGATGGGCGCCGATATCCAGCCCTCTCTGCTGCATGGCCATACCCTGATTGTCGATGGCTATCGCGGTGAGCTGCTGGTGGATCCCGAACCTGTCCTGTTGCAGGAATATCAGCGCCTTATTAGCGAAGAGAACGAGCTCAGCCGCCTGGCGGAGGACGATCTCCAGCGCGCGTCGGAGCTGAAAAGCGGCGAGCGGGTGAAAGTCATGCTCAACGCCGGCTTAAGCCCGGAGCACGAAGAGAAGCTCGGCAGCTTTGTTGACGGCATTGGCCTCTACCGTACCGAAATTCCCTTTATGCTGCAGAGCGGCTTCCCCTCTGAAGAGGAGCAGGTCTCGCAGTATCAGGGCATGCTGCAGATGTTTAACAGCAAACCGGTGACCCTGCGTACCCTGGACATCGGCGCGGATAAACAGCTGCCGTATATGCCGATCAGTGAAGAGAACCCGTGCCTCGGCTGGCGCGGGATCCGCATCACCCTCGATCAGCCGGAGATCTTTTTGATCCAGGTGCGGGCGATGCTGCGCGCCAACGCCGCCACCGGCAACCTCAGCATTTTGCTGCCGATGGTGACCAGTCTGGAGGAGGTGGATGAGGCCCGTCGGCTGATCGACCGCGCCAGCCGGGAAGTGGAAGAGATGATCGGCTACGCCATCCCACGTCCACGCCTGGGGGTGATGCTGGAGGTCCCGTCGATGGTCTTTATGCTGCCGCAGCTGGCCAGTCGGATCGATTTTATCTCGGTAGGGACGAACGACCTGACCCAGTACCTGCTGGCCGTCGACCGCAACAATACCCGGGTCGCCAGCATGTATGACAGCCTGCATCCTGCGGTATTACGGGCGCTGGCGATGATCGCCCATGATGCTGAGCGCTTTGGCATCGATCTGCGACTGTGCGGCGAGATGGCAGGCGACCCGATGTGCGTGACGATCCTTATCGGCCTCGGTTATCGCCATCTGTCGATGAACGGCCGCTCGGTGGCGAGAGTGAAATATCTGCTGCGCCGCATTGATATCGAAGAGGCGCAGGAGCTGTCGCGTCGCAGCCTCGATGCCCAGATGACCGCCGAGGTGCGCCATCAGGTGGCGGCCTTTATGGAGCGTCGCGGTCTCGGCGGCCTGATCCGCGGTGGGCGATAGCGGTAGCCCGGGTGAGGCGTAAGCCGTAACCCGGGGATCCTCTGTTCGCGCCATCCGGCAAAATGAGGGTACCGCCGGGAAAACGGCATTCTGTTAGCATCCGTATACATATCTTTTACACGTTCGGCGCGGATCGCACCCCAGGCTTATGCTATGATTCGCCTCCTTCGGCATGCCCGTTTTTATCGGGCATAGATCATCACCGCTGTCCACTTTCGGCGGAATAACAAGTCTTTATGGTGACAGATGAATAGTGGCTACCTGCATTTTCCGGAGTTCGATCCGGTCATTTTTTCTCTAGGCCCGGTCTCCCTCCACTGGTACGGTTTGATGTACCTGGTGGGTTTTGTCTTTGCGATGTGGCTGGCCACCCGTCGCGCTAATCGTCCGGGCAGCGGCTGGACGAAAAATGAAGTGGAAAACCTGCTCTACGCGGGTTTCCTCGGCGTCTTCCTGGGCGGCCGTATCGGCTACGTGCTGTTTTACAACCTGCCGGTATTCCTTGCCGATCCGCTGTATCTGTTCCGCGTCTGGGACGGCGGCATGTCGTTCCACGGTGGCCTGATCGGCGTGATCCTGGTGATGATTATCTTCGCCAAACGCACCAAACGCACCTTCTTCCAGGTTTCCGATTTTATCGCGCCGCTGATCCCGTTTGGCCTTGGCGCCGGGCGTCTGGGCAACTTTATCAACGGTGAGCTGTGGGGCCGCGTGGACCCGAGCTTCCACTACACGATGATTTTCCCGGGCTCCCGTGCCGAAGACCTGGCGCTGCTGCCGACGCATCCGGAATGGCAATCGCTGTTTGATACCTACGGCGCGCTGCCGCGCCACGCGTCGCAGCTGTACGAGCTGGCGCTGGAAGGCGTGGTGCTGTTCCTGATCCTGAACCTGTTTATCCGTAAACCGCGCCCGACCGGCTCCGTTTCCGGTCTGTTCCTGATTGGCTACGGCTTGTTCCGCATTATCGTGGAATTTTTCCGCCAGCCCGACGCTCAGTTCACCGGCGGCTGGGTGCAGTACATCAGCATGGGGCAGATTCTTTCGATCCCGATGGTGCTTGCGGGTATCATTATGATGGTTTGGGCTTACCGCCGCCGTCCGCAGCAACAGAATTCTTGAGGAACCATGAAACAGTATCTTGATTTGATGCAGAAAGTGCTCACTGAGGGCACGCCAAAAAATGACCGCACCGGCACTGGCACGATCTCTATTTTCGGCCATCAGATGCGTTTTAACCTGCAGGAAGGCTTCCCGCTGGTGACCACCAAGCGCTGTCATTTACGCTCCATCATCCATGAACTGCTGTGGTTCCTGCAGGGTGACACCAACGTCGCCTATCTGCACGACAACAACGTCACGATCTGGGATGAGTGGGCAGATGAAAACGGCGACCTGGGGCCGGTCTACGGCAAACAGTGGCGCTCCTGGCCTGCGCCGGACGGTCGTCATATCGACCAGATCACCACGGTGATGAACCAGCTGAAAAACGACCCGGACTCCCGCCGGATCATCGTCTCGGCGTGGAACGTCGGCGAGCTGGATAAAATGGCCCTGGCGCCGTGCCACGCCTTTTTCCAGTTCTACGTCGCCGACGGCAAGCTCTCCTGCCAGCTGTACCAGCGCTCCTGTGACGTGTTCCTCGGCCTGCCGTTTAACATCGCTAGCTACGCGCTGCTGGTGCATATGGTGGCGCAGCAGTGCGATCTGCAGGTCGGTGATTTCGTCTGGACGGGTGGCGACACCCATCTGTACAGCAACCATCTTGAGCAGACCAACCTGCAGTTGAGCCGCGAACCGCGTCCGCTGCCGAAGCTGGTCATCAAACGCAAGCCGGCGTCCATTTTCGACTACCGTTTTGAAGACTTCGAGATTGAAGGTTACGATCCGCATCCGGGCATTAAAGCGCCGGTGGCGATTTAACCCCCCTGCAGAGATGACCAACCGGCGCCCGATGGCGCCGGTTTTTTTATGCCTTTTGCACCATCAGAATGGAGGCTATCTTCATAGCCACAGGGATAAGGTCGCTTCAGCCTGCCCACTGCCCCCGGCGGTTGCGGTGGGCGAAGTTGGGTAGACGCTCGCAAAAAAATGTTCTTCTGTCGAGTATGCAAACCTTTTTTGCGTATCTGGCCGGGAAAGCTATTTTCCGTCGTCGCGCCAGGGCCAACCGCCGCGGCATACTCGACGCCATGAACAGAGAACATGGCTATACCCTGATGGAAACCCTGGTAACACTGACATTGATGATGATCCTCAGCGTCGGCGGCCTGTACGGCTGGCAGCGCTGGCAGCAACAGCAACGATTGTGGCAAACCGCCGCCCAGGTGCGGGATTTTCTGGTCTTTCTGCGCGATGACGCCAACGCGTACAACCGTGACCGTGTGCTTCGCGTCGGCCAGGACGAGCAGGGCTGGTGCCTGAGTGCGCAGGGGGAAGGGGCTGACTGCACCGCCGGGTCGGCCTTCACGCTGCGCCCGCGCTGGCCGGGGATCACGCTGGTCGGTGTTACGCCTGGTCTCGGGTTTTATGGTCTGCGCAGCACCGCCTGGGCGGGGAATCTGCGGCTGCAGAGCGCGGCCGGCAGCTGGAGCATCGTGATCTCACACTGGGGGCGGATTCGTTTATGCCCCAGCGACAGCACAGGAGGATGCCAGTGAGCCGCCGCGGATTTTCCCTGGCGGAGGCGCTTATCGCCATGGCAATTGGCTCGCTGCTGCTGATCGGAGCCTGCCGCTTTCTGCCTGCCCTGCAGCGCCATATTCTGCGCCAGGGCGAACAGCTGACCCTGGAGAATGAGCTGTGGCAGCGCGTGCATGCCGTGGGGAAACACCTGCAGCGCGCCGGGTACTGCCGGGGAGCGTGCGGCGGATCCGGGCTGGAGCTAACCGCCGGCGGCGAGTGCCTGATTGTGCGCTGGGATGCGAACAGCAACGGGAGATGGGAAACCTCCCCTGCGGCAATGGCGGAGAGTACTGGCTTTCGCCTGCGCGACGGTGCGCTGGAGACCTTGCGCGGGGCCAGCGACTGCCGCGACAGCGGATGGGAAAAAATCACCAACCCGGCCGCTATCGTAGTGACGCGCTTCTCGGTACAGCGTCTGGTCACCACGGGCTTTGCGCCGGAGCTGAGCGTGACGCTGGCGGCGCGCTCTGCCCGGCAGGCGGGGCTGGTGAGTGAGGTGGAGCAGCGGGTGACGGGGTATAACCTGTGATCCGCCAGCGTGGGATGTCGTCGCTGCTGATGGTGCTCCTGTTGCTGACTCTCGGCAGCCTGTTACTCGAGGGGCTCAACCTGCAGCAGCGGGCGCTGCTGGCGCGAACTGCCAGCGAAACGCAGGCAATCCGCGATACGGCCATCGCCCATTCGGCGCTGCAGTGGGGAAAACAGCAGGCCTGGTCGGCGCAGGTGCCACTGGCCTGCCGGGAGCAGGCACAGCAGGGCTGGCGTGCCTGTCTGCGTATCTTCAGCGACGGTTCGCTGCTGCTCAGTAGCGCCAGCGGCGAGGTGCAGGTCTGGCAGTCCGGCGAGGTGCGCGGCGGACAGGTGCGTTTTTCCGCCCACGGCTGGAGCGATTTTTGCCCTCTCAGGGAGGTGAGCTTATGTCAAATGCCCTGAAGCGTCAGCGGGGGTTTAGCCTGCCGGAGACCGTGCTGGCGATGGCGCTGATGGTGCTGACGGTTACCGCGCTGGGCGGCTATCAGCGCGGAATGGCGCAAGGGGTTCACCAGTTGAACCAGACGCGTCAGCTGTGGCGCGACGCGTGGCGCTATAGCCAGCTCTCCGCGCCGCCGTCGCCGGAACACGGGCAGGTAAGCCGTATGCAGACATCGACGCAAAGATGTGTCAGCATCACGGTAACGATCAGCAGGCCCGTTGCAAAGCGGGCGCAGATGACCCGGCTGCATTGCCCGGTCAGTCAGTAGTCAGGAGCAATTATGTTAAGGGTATACCACTCAAACCGGCTGGATGTTCTCGAGGCGTTGATGGAATTTATCGTCGAGCGCCAGCGGCTGGATGACCCTTTTCAGGCCGAAATGGTGCTGGTGCAGAGTACCGGCATGGCGCAGTGGCTGCAGATGACCCTGGCCTCGCGCTTCGGGATTGCCGCCAATATCGATTTCCCGCTGCCGGCGAGCTTTATCTGGGACATGTTTGTGCGCGTCCTGAAAGATATTCCGGGTGAAAGCGCCTTCAGCAAGCAGAGCATGAGCTGGAAGCTGATGACCCTCCTGCCGCAGCACCTGGAGGAAGACGATTTTATCTTGCTGCGCCAGTATCTGAGCGATGACGGCGACAAGCGCAAACTGTTTCAACTCGCCGCCCGGGTGGCGGACCTCTATGACCAGTACCTCGTCTATCGCCCGGAGTGGCTGATGCGCTGGGAGGCCGGCCAGCGGGTGGAAGGTCTCGGCGATGCCCAGCAGTGGCAGGCGCCGCTGTGGCAGGCGCTGGTGAGCTATACCGCCGAGCTGGGGCAACCGCAGTGGCACCGCGCCAATCTCTACCAGCGCTTTATCAGTACCCTGGAAAAAGCGGACGAACCGCCCGCCGGGCTGCCGTCGCGCGTCTTCATCTGCGGGATTTCCGCGCTGCCGCCGGTCTATCTTCAGGCCCTGCAGGCGCTGGGTAAGCATGTCGATGTCTACGTATTGTTTACCAACCCCTGCCGCTACTACTGGGGAGACATTAAGGATCCGGCGTTCCTGGCGAAGCTGCTGTCGCGCCAGCGGCGCCATCACCGCGAGGCGCGCGCGCTACCCCTGTTTCGCGATACCGAGCAGGCGCCAGGGTTGTTTAATGACGCCGGGGAGCAGGATGTCGGCAACCCATTGCTCGCCTCCTGGGGCAAACTGGGGCGTGATTATATCTACCTGTTGGCAGGGCTGGAGCGCTATGAGGAGCTGGACGCCTTTGTCGATATTGCTCCTGATAACCTGTTGCATAACCTGCAGTCGGATATCCTCGAACTGCGCAACGCGGCGGTGGCCGGGCAGAGCGCAGAGGCGTTCGCCCACAGTCGCGACAAACGTCCGCTGGCGCTGGATGACCGCAGTCTGAGCATTCACGTCTGCCACAGTCCGCAGCGCGAAGTGGAGGTTCTGCACGATCGGCTGCTGGCGATGCTGGAGGCGGATCCGACGCTCACGCCGCGGGATATCATCGTCATGGTGGCGGATATCGACAGCTACAGCCCCTACATACAGGCGGTGTTTGGCGCGGCCAGCGGCGATCGCTGGCTGCCGTGGGCGATCTCCGACCGCCGCGCCCGCGAGTCGCACCCGGTGCTGCAGGCGTTTATTACGCTGCTCTCGTTGCCGGACAGCCGCTTCGCCAGCGAAGATGTGCTGGCGCTGTTGGATGTCCCGGTGCTGGCGGCGCGCTTTAATATCACGGAAGAAGGGCTGCGCTACCTGCGTCAGTGGGTGAACGAGTCCGGGGTGCGCTGGGGAATGGATGACGACAACGTCCGCGAGCTGGACCTGCCGGCGACCGGGCAGCATACCTGGCGGTTCGGCCTCACCCGCATGCTGTTGGGCTACGCCATGGACAGCCGCGAGGGAGAATGGCAGTCGGTGCTGCCGTATGACGAATCCAGCGGTTTGATCGCCGAACTGGTGGGCAACCTCGCGTCGCTGCTGATGCAGCTTAATCTGTGGCGACGCGGCCTCGCCCAGCAGCGGCCGCTGGCGGAGTGGCTGCCGGTCTGTCGCGATCTGCTGAATGACTTTTTCCTGCCGGACAGCGAGACCGAAGCGGCGCTGGCGCTGATTGAGCAACAATGGCTGGCGGTTATTGATAGCGGTCTGGAAGCACAGTATGGCGACCAGGTGCCACTGACGCTGCTGCGCGACGAACTGGCCCAGCGTCTGGATCAGCAGCGGATCAGTCAGCGCTTTCTTGCTGGCCCGGTCAACATCTGCACCCTGATGCCGATGCGCTCTATTCCTTTCAAAGTGGTTTGCCTGCTGGGGATGAACGACGGGGTTTATCCGCGAACGCTGCCACCGCTGGGCTTTGATTTGATGAGCCAGAAGCCGCAGCGCGGCGACCGCAGCCGGCGTGATGATGACCGCTATCTGTTCCTCGAAGCGCTGATGTCCGCCGAACAGACGCTGTATATCAGCTACATCGGCCGTTCGATCCAGGACAACAGCGAGCGCTTTCCCTCGGTGCTGGTGCAGGAGCTGGCGGATTATATCGGTCAGAGCCACTGTCTCGCTGGCGACGAGGCGCTTGATTGTGACGCCAGCGAAGCCCGTGTCAAAGCTCATATCACCCATCTGCATACGCGCATGCCGTTCGACGTCGCCAATTTTCAGGAGGACGAGAACAAAAGCTACGCCCGCGAATGGCTGGCCGCCGCCGGTCAGCAGGGGGAAGCGCATAGCGACTTCATTCAGCCGCTCACCGCGCCGCCGATTGACAGCTTGCCGTTCGAGCAGCTCCTGCGTTTCTGGCAGCACCCGGTTCGCGCATTCTTTCAGCAGCGTCTGCGGGTCAATTTCCGCGCGGAAGAGGACGATATTCCTGACGACGAACCCTTCACTCTTGAAGGGCTGAGCCGTTATCAACTGAATCAGCAGTTGCTCAATACGCTTATCGAGGAGCAGGACGTCTCGGCTATGTTCCGCCGCTTCCGCGCCGCCGGCGAGCTGCCGTATGGCGCCTTTGGCGAGCTGGTCTGGGAGACGCAGCGCCTGGAGATGCAGGCCCTGGCCGAGCGAGTGATGGCCGAGCGCCAGCAGGCGCAGAGTATGGAGATCGATCTCCAGTGCGGCAGCGTAAATCTCACCGGCTGGCTGCAGCAGGTGCAGCCGGACGGTCTGCTGCGCTGGCGGCCTTCGCTGCTGAGCGTCTCCCAGGGGATGCAACTTTGGCTGGAACATCTTGTCTACTGTGCCAGCGGCGGCACCGGCGAGAGCCGGCTGTTTGTGCGTAAAGAGGGAGAGTGGCGCTTCCCGGCGCTGGCGCCCGCCGAGGCGCAGGCGTACCTTAATGCGCTGGTGGATGGCTATTTGCAGGGGATGTCACAGCCGCTGCTGCTGCTGCCGGAAAGCGGTGGCGCCTGGCTGAAAGCCTGTTACGACGCCGAAAAGGATGTCATCTTAATGGACGAAGAGACGCAGCAGAAAGCGCGGAGCAAATTCCTGCAGACCTACGAAGGTAACATGGTGGTCAGCGGGGAGGGCGCCGATATCTGGTATCAACGCCTGTGGCGTTCGCTGGAGCCGGCACATTACGAAGAAATCATTGCCCAGACGCAGCGTTATCTGTTACCGCTATATCGTTACCATCAGTCCACACAAATTTAAATAGTATAAAAATTGCGCAGTGAATGGCGGTTCATTTATTATGCGCAACGTATCACGGACTGATGGACATAAAAGGCTGCACGCTGTGCAGCGCAAGTTTGTTAATGATGAGGTTCGTGAATGCCCCGCAGTTTATGGTTCAAGGTTTTTGTTGTGCTGGCCGCCCTCTGGGCGCCGTTTAGTCAGGCCGACACCGGATGGCAGCCGATTCAGGAGACGATCCGCAAAAGCGAAAAAGATACGCGTCAGTATCAGGCGATCCGCCTTGATAACGACATGGTCGTGCTGCTGGTTTCCGATCCGCAGGCGGCGAAATCGCTGTCGGCGCTGGTGGTGCCTGTGGGATCCCTGCAGGATCCGGCCGATCATCAGGGGCTGGCGCATTTTCTGGAACATATGACGCTGATGGGGTCGCAAAAATATCCCCAGCCTGACAGCCTTGCAGAGTTTCTTAAGCTGCACGGCGGCAGCCATAACGCCAGCACCGCGCCCTACCGCACCGCGTTTTATCTTGAAGTGGAGAATGATGCGCTGGACGGGGCCGTAGACCGCCTGGCCGACGCCATCGCCGCGCCGCTGCTGGATAAGAAATATGCCGATCGCGAACGTAACGCGGTCAACGCCGAGCTGACGATGGCCCGGACGCGAGACGGGATGCGTATGGCCCAGGTCAGCGCGGAGACCATCAACCCGGCTCACCCAGCGGCGCACTTCTCCGGTGGCAACCTCGAGACGCTCAGCGATAAGCCCGGCAGTCCAGTGCTTGATGCGCTGCATACCTTCCGCGATAGCTGGTACTCCGCCAACCTGATGAAAGCGGTGATCTACAGCAACAAGCCGTTGCCGGAGCTGGCGCGGATGGCTGCTGACACCTTTGGCCGCGTGCCGAATCGTCAGATCAGCAGGCCGGAAATTACCGTCCCGGTGGTAACGGATGCGCAAAAAGGCATCATTATTCACTATGTGCCGGCGATGCCGCGCAAAGTGCTGCGCGTCGAGTTTCGCATCGACAACAACAGCGATCGCTTCCGCAGCAAAACTGATGAGCTGGTCACCTATCTCATCGGCAACCGCAGCCCGGGCACACTCTCCGACTGGCTGCAAAAGCAGGGGCTGGCGGAAGGTATCCGCGCCGATTCCGATCCGGTGGTAAACGGCAACAGCGGTGTGCTGGCGATCTCTGCCACCCTCACCGATAAAGGCCTGGCGCACCGCGACGAAGTGACGGCGGCCATTTTCAGCTACCTTGATCTCCTGCGTACCCAGGGCATCGACAAACGGTACTTCGACGAACTGGCGCATGTGCTGGCGCTGGACTTTCGCTATCCGTCGATCAACCGCGACATGGACTACGTGGAATGGCTGGCGGATACCATGATCCGGGTGCCGGTCGAGCATGCGCTGGACGTGGTGAATATTGCCGACCAGTACGACCCGCAGGCGATCAAAGACCGGCTGGCGATGATGACCCCACAGAACGCCCGCATCTGGTATATCAGCCCCCAGGAGCCGCATAACAAGACGGCCTATTTTGTCGATGCGCCGTATCAGGTGGATAAGATTAGCGAGCAGACATTCGCTGACTGGCAGCAAAAATCGCAGGCCATCCAGCTGCAGCTGCCGGTGCTCAATCCCTATATTCCGGATGATTTCACCCTCATCAAAAGCGATAAAGCCTGGCCGCATCCGCAGCTGATCCTTGATGAACCGACGCTGCGGGTGGTGTATGCCCCGAGCCAGTATTTTGCCAGCGAGCCGAAGGCGGATATCTCCCTGGTGCTGCGTAATCCTCAGGCGATGGACAGCGCTCGCCGGCAGGTGATGTTTGCCCTCAACGATTATCTCGCCGGCATCGCCCTCGATCAGCTCAGTAACCAGGCGGCGGTCGGCGGCATTTCGTTCTCCACCGGCGCTAATAACGGATTAATGGTTAATGCCAACGGCTATACCCAGCACCTTCCGGCGCTGTTCAGCGATCTGTTGCAGGGATACTTCAGCTATACGCCGACCGAGGAGCAGCTGGAGCAGGCCAAATCCTGGTATGCGCAGATGATGGACTCCGCCGAGAAAGGCAAAGCCTACGATCAGGCGATAATGCCGATCCAGATGGTCTCCCAGGTGCCGTACTTCCAGCGCGAAGTGCGCCGGGCGCTGCTGCCCTCCATCACTCTTAAAGAGGTGCTCGACTACCGCGCCAACCTGAAAACCAAGGGGCGTCCTGAACTGATGGTGATCGGCAATATGACCGCCGATGCCGCCACGACGCTGGCCCGCCAGATCCAGCAGCAGCTGGGCGCTGACGGCAACGAATGGTGCCGCAACAAAGACGTGGTGGTGAACCGGCAGCAGTTGGCGATCTTCAACAAAGCGGGCAACAGCACCGACTCCGCGCTGGCCGCGGTGTTCGCGCCGCCCAATGTTGATGAGTTCAGCAGCACCGCCGCCAGCACCCTGCTGGGGCAGATTATTCAGCCATGGTTCTACAACCAGCTGCGTACCGAAGAGCAGCTCGGCTATGCGGTCTTTGCCTTCCCGATGAACGTGGGGCGCCAGTGGGGCATGGGCTTCCTGCTGCAGAGTAGCGATAAGCAGCCGGCCTTCCTCTGGCAGCGGTTCCAGGCCTTCTTCCCCACCGCGGAGGCGAAGCTGCGGGCGATGAAGCCGGAAGAGTTTGCTCAGCTCCAGCAGGCGGTGATAAGCCAGATGCTGCAGGCGCCGCAGACGCTGGGCGATGAAGCCTCGAAACTGAGCAAAGATTTCGATCGCGGTAATATGCGTTTTGATTCACGTGATAAAGTAGTGGCTCAGATTAAACTGCTGACGCCGCAAAAACTTGCCGACTTCTTCCATCAGACGGTGGTGGATCCGCAGGGCATGACGATACTGTCCCAGATTTCCGGTAGCCAGAATGGCAAAGCGGACTATGCCCAGCCGAAAGGCGGCAAAGTGTGGGAAAACGTCAGCGCATTGCAGCAATCCTTACCCCTGATGCGAGAGAATGAATGACCGACACCGCTGAGTCTTTGGATCCCCTGCGCTTGCCCCTGAGGGGCGAGCGCCTGATAGAAGCCTCTGCGGGCACCGGAAAAACCTTTACCATCGCCGCGCTGTATCTGCGGCTGCTGCTGGGGCTGGGCGGCGAGTCTGCCTATCCCCGCGCCATCAGCGTTGAAGAGTTGCTGGTGGTGACCTTTACCGAGGCGGCGACCGAAGAGCTGCGCGGGCGTATCCGCAGCAACATCCACGAACTGCGCATTGCCTGCCTGCGCGGCGAATCCGACAACCCGCTCTACAGCGCGCTGCTGGCGGAGATCGCCGATAAAGACGACGCCGCGAAGATGCTGCTGCTGGCCGAACGGCAGATGGACGAGGCGGCGGTATTCACCATCCACGGCTTTTGCCAACGGATGCTGAGCCTTAACGCTTTCGAGTCGGGCATGCTGTTCGAGCAGCAGCTGATCGAGGATGAATCCCGCCTGCGCTATCAGGCCTGCGCTGACTTCTGGCGCCGCCACTGCTATCCGCTGACCCGTGATATCGCGGCGGTGATCCACGACGTCTGGAAAGGGCCGCGCGATCTGCTGAAGTCCCTTGACCGCTGGCTGCAGGGCGAAGCACCGCAGCTTAAGTCGCCGCCAGCCCCCGACGAGACGCTGGCCGAACGCCATCAGCAGATCATCGGCCGCATTGACGCGCTCAAGCAGCAGTGGCGCGAGCAGGTGGGCGAGATCGAAGGCGTGCTGGAAAATTCCGGGCTCGACCGGCGGAAATTCAATCGTGGCAACCAGGGCAAGTGGATTGAGAAAGTGAACGCCTGGGCGCAGGAAGAGACGTTGAGCTACCAGCTGCCCGACGCGCTGGAGAAATTTGCCCAGTCGTTTCTGCATGAGCGCGCCAAAGCCGGTGGCGAACCGCCGGTGCACCCTCTGTTTAGCGCCGTGGAGTCGCTGCTGGCCTCGTCGCTAACGCTCACCGATCTGGTGCTAGCGAGAGCGATGGTCGAGATCCGCGATGCGGTCGCGCGCGAAAAGCGCCGCCGCGGCGAGCTGGGGTTTGACGATATGCTCAGCCGGCTTGACGAGGCGCTGCGCGGCGACAGCGGCGAGGCGCTGGCCAGCGCCATTCGTCAGCGTTTTCCGGTAGCGATGATCGACGAATTTCAGGACACCGACCCCCAGCAGTACCGTATTTTCCGCCGCATCTGGCGCCAGCAGCCTGAGACGGCGCTGCTGCTGATCGGCGATCCGAAGCAGGCCATCTACGCCTTTCGCGGCGCCGATATCTTTACCTATATGAAAGCGCGCGGCGACGTTGCCGCGCACTACACCCTCGATACCAACTGGCGCTCCTCGCCGGGCATGGTGGGCAGCGTCAATCGGCTGTTCAGCCTCAGCGATAACCCCTTCATGTTCCGCGAGATCCCGTTTCTGCCGGTGAAGGCGGCGGCAAAGAATCAAGGGCTGCGCTTTACCGTTGACGCGGCGGACGTACCGGCGATGAACGTCTGGCTGATGCCCGGCGATGCCGTCGGCTCAGGCGATTATCAGACGTTTATGGCGCAGCTCTGCGCCACGCAGATCCGCGACTGGCTGAGCGCCGGCCAGCAGGGGCGCGCGCTGCTGTGGCGTGGCGAAACCTCGCGCCCGGTACAGGCCTCGGATATCACCGTGCTGGTGCGCAACCGGCTGGAGGCGGCGCAGGTGCGTGAGGCGCTGCAGGCGTTGGGCATTCCCTCGGTCTACCTCTCCAACCGCGACAGCGTTTTCGAGACGCTGGAGGCCCAGGAGCTGCTCTGGCTATTGCAGGCGGTACTGGCCCCGGAGCGGGAAAATACCCTGCGCAGTGCGCTGGCGACCTCGATGTTTGGCCTGACCGCGCTGGATATTGAAAACCTGAATCAGGATGAGCAGGCGTGGGACGCGCTGGTGGAGGAGTTCAGCGAATACCGCCAGATCTGGCGTCAGCGTGGGGTGATGCCGATGTTGCGGGCGCTGATGACGGCCCGGCATATCGCCGAGAACCTGCTGGCGACCCGCGGCGGCGAGCGGCGCTTAACCGACATTCTGCATATCAGCGAACTGCTGCAGGAGGCGGCCAGCCAGCTGGAAAGCGAGCATGCCCTGGTGCGCTGGCTGACGCAGCATATCGCCGAGCCGGACAGCAACGCCGCCAGCCAGCAGATGCGTCTCGAAAGCGATAAGCACCTGGTGCAAATTGTCACCATTCACAAGTCAAAAGGGCTGGAATATCCCCTGGTCTGGCTGCCGTTTATCGCCCGGTTTCGTAAACAGGACCAGGCGTTCTACCACGATCGCGACACCTTCGCGGCGGTGCTGGATCTGGGCCAGGCTGAATCCAGCCTCGAGCTGGCGGAGGCGGAACGGCTGGCGGAAGATCTGCGCCTGCTGTACGTCGCCCTGACCCGCGCGGTCTGGCACTGCAGCCTCGGGGTGGCGCCGCTCAGCAGCCGGAAATCTGGCAACAGCGATTTCCACCTCAGCGCGCTGGGGCGGCTGTTGCAGGCGGGCGAAGCCATGGACGCCGCCGGGCTGGCCGCGCGGCTGGCGGACTTCTGTCATGGCGATATTGCATTACAGAGACCGGGCGAGCTGGATCTGACCCCGTGGCAGGCGCCTGCGGCGACCATCCCCCCGCTGTCGGCGCGCGAGCTGCAGCGCCGCATCGCCGACGACTGGCGGGTGACCAGCTACTCCGGACTGCAGCAGCATGGTTTCAGCGGCGGGCAGGATCTGCTGCCGCGCCTGGATGTTGATGCCGCCGGCGTCGGCGAAGTCGTGGAAGAGCCACAGTTGACGCCACACCAGTTCCCGCGCGGCGCCGCGCCGGGGACCTTCCTGCACAGCCTGTTTGAGGAGCTGGACTTCACCCAGCCGGTGCCCGACGGATGGATGGCAGAGAAGCTGCAGCTGAGCGGGTTTGATGCGCAGTGGGCGCCGGTGCTGACCGACTGGCTGGGCGGCGTGCTGAAGACCCGCCTGCCGGGGGCGGATATCGCGCTCAATCAGCTTGCGGCGCGGGACAAACAGGTGGAGATGGCGTTTTACCTGCCTATCGCCCAGCTGCTGACGGCGGAGCGCCTTGACGCGCTTATCCGCCAGTACGATCCGCTCTCCGCCGACACGCCGCCTCTGGATTTCCGCCAGGTGCGCGGCATGCTGAAGGGCTTTATCGATCTGGTCTTCCGCCACGAAGGCCGTTATTACCTGCTGGATTACAAATCCAACTGGCTGGGGGAAGATCGCGAGGCCTACACCCGGCCGGCGATGGAGCAGGCGATGCGTGCCCACCGCTACGATCTGCAGTATCAGCTGTATAGCCTGGCGCTGCACCGCTATCTGCGCCACCGGCTGGCCGATTATGACTATGACCGCCACTTCGGCGGCGTGATTTATCTCTTCCTGCGTGGTATGGACGGACAGGAGGGCGGGCAGGGGATCTTCACCACCCGGCCGGTACGACCGCTGATTGACGGTCTGGATCAGCTTTTTGCCGGCGAAACGCAGGAGGAGGCCTCATGACTTTCGAACAACTACTGCTGGCCGCGGTGGAGCAGCGTCTGCTGCGGCCATTGGACGTCCAGTTTGCCCTGATGGTGGCGCAAAACGACCCGCCGGCGGTTAAGCTGGCGGCGGCGTTACTGAGCCGGGATGCCGGAGAAGGGCACGTCTGCCTGCCGCTCTCGCGGCTGAACGACGATGAGGCGCTGAGCGGGAAAGCGGGGGAGATCCGCGATCGGCTGCTGGCCGAAGCTGGCGCGCCGGAGGACTGGCCAGCATTGCTGCTTTCCTCATCGGCGGTAAGCAGTGGCGATGCCCCGACGCCGATGATTTTGTGCGGCGACCGGCTCTATCTGAATCGGATGTGGCGCAACGAGCTGACCGTCGCCCGCTTCTTTAACGAAGCCAACCGGATGCTGGAGATGGATGAGGCGCGGCTGGCGTCAACGCTAAATGCGCTGTTTCCCGCCACTGGCGAAACCGACTGGCAAAAAGTGGCCGCGGCGGTGGCGCTGACTCGCCGCATCTCGGTGATCTCCGGCGGCCCCGGCACCGGGAAAACCACCACCGTGGCGAAGCTTCTGGCGGCGCTGATCCAGATTGACGACAGTCCGCGCTGTCGTATTCGCCTGGCGGCACCGACGGGGAAAGCGGCGGCGCGCCTGACCGAATCGCTGGGCGCGGCGCTGAGAAAGCTGCCGCTGACCGATGCGCAGAAAGCGTTAATTCCCACCGAGGCCAGCACGCTGCATCGTCTGCTGGGCGCCCAGCCCGGCAGCCAGCGCATGCGCTATCACGCCGGCAACCCACTGCATCTGGATGTGCTGGTCGTGGATGAAGCCTCAATGATTGACCTGCCGATGATGTCGCGGCTTATCGACGCGCTGCCGGCCCACGGGCGGGTGATTTTCCTCGGCGATCGCGACCAGCTGGCCTCCGTGGAAGCGGGGGCGGTGCTGGGGGATATCTGCGCCTGGGCGAGCTCGGGCTACACTGCCGCGCGGGCGCAGGAGCTGACCCGGCTGACCGGTTCGCCGGTGCCAGCGGGCGAGGGGACTATCGCTGGCGCGCTGAGAGACAGTTTGTGCCTGCTGCAAAAGAGCTATCGCTTCGGCAGTCACTCCGGCATCGGGAGCCTGGCGCGGGCGGTGAACGCTGGCGCACGCGCGGAGGTGAAGGCCACGCTGCGCCAGCCGTTTGACGATATCGCGCTTCATCCCCTCAGCACGACCGACGAGTACGAGGCCATGCTCGGCGCGGCCCAGCAGGGCTATGAGCGCTACCTGCAGCTGCGCCGCGAGCGAGCCGAACCGCAGGCCATGCTGGCCGCTTTCAGCGAATTCCAGCTGCTGTGCGCGCTGCGCGAAGGGCCGTACGGCGTGAGCGGCGTCAATGAGCGGCTGGAGCAGCGGCTCAACCGCCAGCGGGCGATCGCCCTGCCGCGCCACTCCCGCTGGTATGACGGCCGACCGATCATGATATCGCGCAACGACAGCGCGCTGGGGCTGTTTAACGGCGATATCGGCATAGCGCTGGAGCGCAACGGCGAGCTGCGGGTGTGGTTCCTGATGCCCGACGGCACCATCAAGTCGGTGCAGCCGAGTCGCCTGCCGGAGCATGATACCGCCTGGGCGATGACCGTGCATAAATCGCAGGGCTCCGAGTTCGAACATGCGGCGCTGATCCTGCCGGCGCGCAGCGTCCCGCTGGTGACCCGCGAACTGGTCTACACAGCGATCACCCGCGCGAAACAGCGATTATCGCTCTATGCCGACGAGCAGGTGCTCTCCCAGGCCATTGTGACGCGCACCGAGCGGCGCAGCGGCCTGGCGGAGATTTTCGCCGGGCGCGAAGCCCCCTGAGAGGCCGCATCCGGGCGATGGGAAAATAATGCAGCCCGTTGCCCGGACTGGCAGAAAAATCAGTAGCTGAAGAACATGGGGATGAGCCAGAGCCCCGATATCGAGTTCATGGCAAAAAAATACCACCCATAGCGCATGGGGAGTGATGACGTTGAGAGATCGGCAATAACGATAACAACCAGTGAAATAATCAGGTTGGCTATCGACATGACGATAAACAGCAATGCCCCCATCAGCCCGGCCGCCATGGCGCCGGATGAGGGGCCTCCGCTACCCGCCATCATCGTTATCAGCAACAGTACCCAGGGATAAAGGGAGATGACCAGCACGATATTTTTGATGTTTCGGGTCACCCAGTTGGGCTGCTTTTCTATAGTCATTATCTGTCCTTAGCGTAATGAAATATTTATCGTGCGTTTCGCCTGAATCATGATGACGGTGGGGCGCTTTAAGGCCATATGACCAGCAGTACGAGCCACAATAGTGATATCGAATTCATCGCGAAAAAGCGGACTGCCGCGCCGCTGGCCAGCGGTGGGGAGGAACAGCGGGCAACAAAAATCACCAGCGAGGAGATGAGAACATTCATGCCGGATGTCAGGGCCAGCAGGAATAATATCGCGATGGCGGCGCCGAGTGCGGCATAACCATGCTGATGATGGCGCTGGTTATCCCAGAGGAGCAATATCATCAGCAACCACGGATAGAGGGTGACCGTGGCGGTAATGAGGTTGATATGTCTGACCAGCCAGTTCGGTTTGGTTTCCATTATTTCAGCGATCCTTGCAGGGCGGGTGGTGGCCGTTGTGCCAGTCGACGTCCTGTCGACAGCCAGTAGCATATCGGTGAGCCAGCGAGAAAGAAATGGTCTGCGCGGAAACCAGGAATTTCGCCCGCGTGTCGCAGACAGGCGCCGTTGCGAAGAGGGGCTGAAGAACGGCCCGGAATGAGACGATAAACGCTGTTTTATCCCGGGCCGTTAGAAAGAGTGAAGAAGGGCTTAAGCGAGGTCGGCCATCAGCACCTTCGACCGGCGCTGATAGTTATACATCTGCTTTTTACTCTCTGGCAGCAGGTCGATATCCACCGGCGTGAAGCCGCGCTCCTGGAACCAGTGGATGCTGCGGGTGGTTAGCACGAACAGCTTGCTCAGCCCCATCTGTCTGGCCTGGGCGGCAATACGCTCCAGCAGCACCTCTCCCCGCGACGAGCTCCGGTAATCCGGATGCACCGCCACGCAGGCCATTTCGCCGATCTTCTCTTCCGGGAAAGGATAGAGGGCAGCGCAGGCGATAGTGGTGTTATCGCGCTGAATAATGGTGAATTTGTCGATCTCCATCTCCAGCTGCTCACGGGAGCGGCGCACCAGGATGCCCTGCTGCTCAAGCGGGCTTATTAGCTCAAGAATACCGCCGATATCGTTGATGGTCGCCCGGCGGATCTGCTCCGCGCTCTCCATCACGATCTGGGTGCCGATGCCGTCGCGTGAGAACAGCTCCTGCAGCAGTGCGCCGTCTTCCTGATAGCTGATCAGGTGGCAGCGCCGCACGCCGCTGCGGCAGGCCTTCACGGCCCCGCGCAGAAAGCGCACGGTACCGGAGTTATAATCTTCGTCCGCTTCCAGCTCTTCGACGCGGGCCTGTGCTTCGTTGGGGAACAGTTCGGAGACAATTTCCCCTTCCTGGTTGTAGACCCCCTGCGACGAACAGAAGCCGATCATTTTCTCTGCCTTCAGCTTAATGGCCAGCTGGGTGGCGATCTCTTCAGAGGTCAGGTTAAAACTCTCGCCGGTGACCGACACCGCGACCGGCCCCATCAGCACAATGGCGCCACTGTCGAGCTGACGATGAATCGCCTCTTCGTCAATGCGGCGAATGCGTCCGCTGTGGCAATAATCGACACCGTCATCGACACCCAGCGGCTGGGCAATGATAAAGTTGCCGCTGACGACGTTGATATGGGCTCCCTGCAGCGGGGTATTGTTGAGGCTCATCGACAGGCGGGCGGTGATCTCCAGCTGCAGCATCCCCGCCGCTTGCTTAACCAGCTCAAGCGTTTTAGCGTCAGTCACTCGCGTCTGCTTGTGATAGACCGGCTCGTGATGGTGCTCGGCGAGGTTAGCGTCAATCTGCGGGCGGGCGCCATAGACCACGACCAGACGAATGCCCAGGCTATGCAGTAATCCTATATCATTGACAATACTTGAAAAATTCTCATGCTCAATGGCTTCGCCGCCCAGCATGATGACAAACGTTTTTCCCCGATGGGCATTAATATAGGGAACAGAATGGCGGAATCCTTCTACCAGTTCAGTGCGACGTTCCTTCACCATGACAAACCCTCAATGCATGATTATTCGTAATTATTGTATTTTTATTCTGTTTTGCCGTTAAACGCAAGTGCCAATTTTAGGCTAAGCCACGAAAAACATGTGACCCGGCGCAGGGTGTCAATGAATGTTTACCCTTTTATAGATGACAGGTTATATGCCTTTCGTTAAAGTTTCTGGTCAATCTGTTTGTTTTGGGTACAAATGCGTTTTTATTGCTTGGGAGTGGCATGTCGGGAAACAACTCTGGATTAAGCCGTCGCCGTCTGTTGCAGGGCGCGGGCGCCATGTGGTTAATGAGCGTGAGCCCTGTGGGGCTGGCTGCCGATGCGCGAGTGGTCGCCGTCCGTGTCTGGCCAGCATCGACCTACACGCGCGTCACGGTAGAATCGAATCATGTGCTGAAATACCGGCAGTTTGCCCTCAGTAACCCGGAGCGGGTGGTGGTGGATCTTGAAGGGGTTAACCTGAACTCTGTGCTGAAGGGCATGGGGGGGCAGATCCGCGATGACGACCCCTTTATTCAGTCCGCCCGCGTGGGCCAGTTTGATCCGCAAACCGTGCGCATGGTCTTTGAGCTCAAGCAGAACGTTAAGCCGCAGCTGTTTGCTCTCGCGCCGGTGGCTGGCTTTAAAGAGCGTCTGGTGATGGACCTCTATCCCGCCAACGCCACCGATGTTCAGGATCCGTTGCTGGCGCTGCTCGAGGATTACAACAAAGGCGATCTGGAGCGTCAGGTGCCGCCGGCGCAAAGCGGACCGCAACCGGGCAAAGCCGGGCGTGACCGGCCGATTGTCATTATGCTCGATCCCGGACACGGCGGCGAAGACTCCGGCGCCGTGGGGAAGTATCGCACCCGCGAGAAAGATGTGGTGCTGCAGATTGCCCGCCGCCTCCGGGCGTTGATCGACAAAGAAGGCAATATGAAGGCCTATATGACCCGCAACGAAGACGTGTTTATCCCGTTGAAGGTGCGTGTCGCCAAGGCGCAGAAGCAGCGCGCCGACCTGTTCGTATCGATTCACGCCGACGCCTTTACCAGCCGCCAGCCCAGCGGTTCCTCAGTGTTTGCCCTCTCCACCAGGGGGGCAACCAGTACCGCGGCAAAATATCTCGCCCAGACGCAGAACGCCTCGGATCTGATCGGTGGGGTCAGCAAGAGCGGTGACCGCTATGTCGACCACACCATGTTCGATATGGTGCAGTCCCTGACCATTGCCGACAGCCTCAAATTTGGCAAAGCGGTGCTGGAGAAAATGGGCAACATCAATAACCTGCACAAGAATCGGGTAGAGCAGGCAGGCTTTGCGGTGCTGAAGGCGCCGGATATCCCCTCCATTCTGGTGGAGACGGCGTTTATCAGTAACGTGGAAGAAGAGCGGAAGCTGAAAACGGCCAAATTTCAGCAGGAGGTGGCCGAGTCGATCCTCGCCGGGATTAAAGCCTACTTCGCCGACGGCGCGACGCTGGCCCGTCGCGGATAACCACACAGGAAAGGGACATGGCCTTACTGAAAAGCGCCCATGGCGGCAATATCCGCGAGGCCGCCGCCCTGCTGGGTATTGCCCCCGCAGAGCTGCTGGATTTTAGCGCCAACATCAATCCGCTGGGGATGCCAGCTTCGCTCAGGCAGGCGATCGTCGACAACCCAGGCTGCGCCGAGCGCTACCCTGACGTTGAGTATCAACAGCTGCACCAGGCGCTGGCGGCCCACCATCAGCTGCCGGCGGCGCATATCCTTGCCGGCAACGGCGAAACTGAATCGATCTTCACCCTCGTCCACGGCCTTAAGCCGCGGCGGGCGATGATCGTCATTCCCGGTTTCGCGGAGTACCGGCGGGCGTTGCAGATTGTGGATTGCGAGGTGGTGGAGTATGCCCTCCGGGAGCGCGATGGCTGGCAACTGACTGACGCGATCCTCGATGCCCTCACTCCGGGGCTAGACTGCCTGTTTCTTTGCACCCCGAATAACCCCACCGGCCTGCTGCCGGAGCGGGGCCTGCTGGAAGCCATTGCGCAGCGCTGTCGGGCGCTGAACATCAGCCTGATCCTTGACGAGGCCTTCCTCGATTTTATGCCCGACCAGCCGGGATTTATTCCCCTGCTGGCGCAGTACCCGCACGTCTGGGTTCTGCGTTCTCTCACCAAATTTTATGCCATTCCGGGGCTGCGTCTTGGCTACCTGCTGAACGCTGACGCACAGGCGGTGGCCCGGCTACGCGAGCGACAAATGCCGTGGTCCATCAATGCCTATGCCGCTCTGGCCGGGGAGATTATCCTCCAGGATCGGGAGTATCAGCGGGCCACCTGGCAGTGGCTGCAGGAGGAGGGGACGCGTCTCTACGCGCAACTGCAGGAGATTGCCGGCCTGACCGTGTGGCCCGGGCGCGCCAACTATCTGTTCTTGCGCTGCGACAGGCCAGGGCTTGACCTGCAATACGCCCTGTTGCGCCAGCATGTGCTGATCCGCAGCTGCGCCAACTACCCGGGGCTGGATAGCCGTTATTTCCGGGTGGCGATCCGCAGCGCCAGCGAAAACGATCAACTGCTGGCGGCGTTGCGCCGGGCTCTGGCCTGAGGCCTACTGCAGGGCGACGCCCCCGGGCACCATCGCCAGCAGATGCTGCTGCGGCCAGTGGGCGGCGATGTCGCTGTCTGCCAGTCGCCATTGGAGAAATTCGACGTCATGACGACGGCGGTCCAGCAGCAGGCCGACGACGCTGCCGCTGTGCGCCACGTTAAGGCCATACAATCCTGCGCTTTCCACCAGTTGCAGTAGCGCGTCAAACCCCGGTTTGGGTAACAGCTGCTGGCTGGCGATGGCGCTGATGGTCGCCGCTTCGCCCAGCAGCTGTGGGCTGCCGCAGTGGCAGGCCTGCTGCACTTTCTCCCACGCGAGCTGCAGCCGGGAGGCGTTAGCCAACAGACCCGCCTCGCGCGGCAACTGGTGGTAGTCGGTGGTGCGTAGCGTCAGCGGGCTCTCCAGTACTAACAGGTCGAGCGCCGGCGGCGCAGGGCAGGCGATTTGCGTGGCGGCGGTATTATGGTCGAACAGCGTCAGCTGGCGAAACAGGGTGCTGTCGGTAGGCTCCAGCGCGACGCACAGACGCGCCAGCGTCGGCTCATCCAGCGGATGGCCCAGATGGTGGGCGGTGGCGACGGCGGTGGCGGCGATATCGGCGGTGCTGCTGGCCATCCCTTTGGCCACCGGGATCGTTGAGTGCAGGGTGATGCGGATCTGCTGGCTCAGCGCTGGGGGATAGCCCCAGTGGGCCAGCAGCTGGTCGACCATCGCCCGCGACAGCGGCCGCTCATCTTTTCGCGGCACCCCGGTCTCGACCTCGACGGTGCTGTACCAGTCCACCGGGCAGGAGACCAGTTTCTCGCTGCCGAGGATCCAGCCCTGGATAAGTTCTCCGCACGAGGCGGGACATTGTGCAACAGCCACGTTTTCACCTTTCCGCTTACCTTCGCCAGGGCGCATAGTGGCATGGCGACCCGCCGGTTACCATGATTCTCCGCAAGAGGAGGTACGTCGTTTATGCCGACACCGCCAGCTCTCGCGCCTGCGGCAAGGCAAGACGCATGACGTCGCGGGCAATCATTAGCTCTTCATTGGTGTTGATCACCGCGACTTTGACCAGCGCGTTATCCGCCTGAATAAAGGTCGCGCTCCGCTGGTTTTTCTCGTCGTCCAGCGCGAGGCCGAGAAAGTGCAAATTGCGGCAGATCGTCGCCCGCGCCCGGGCGGAATTCTCGCCAATGCCGCCGGTAAAGATCAGCGCATCCAGGCCCCCCATCTGCATGATATAGCTGCCGATAGTTGCGCGAATGCGTTCGGCAAACAGCGACAGTGCCAGAGCTGCGCGTTCATTGCCGGCGTCGGCTGCCTGTTCGACGTCGCGGTAGTCAGAGGACACACCGGAGACGCCAAGCAGCCCGGATTCATTATTCAGCAGCTGGCTGAGCTGCTGGGCGGATTTCCCTTCTTTCTCCACCAGCCAGGGAAGAATCGACGGGTCGATATCGCCGCTGCGGGTGCCCATCATCACCCCGGACTGGGGGGTAAAGCCCATTGAGGTATTCACCGACTGCCCGCCTTTGATGGCGCAGACGCTGCAGCCATTGCCCAGGTGGCAGCTCACTACCCGCAGGGCGCTCAGCGGTACGCCCAGCTTTTCCGCCAGCGCACTGCTGACATAGTGATGGCTGGTGCCGTGAAAACCGTAGCGCCGAATGCCCAGCTCGGCGTAATAGCGCCAGGGCAGGGGATAGAGCCAGGCCTCCGGCGTCAGGGTCTGGTGAAAGGCGGTATCAAAGACCGCCACCGCCGGTACCGCCGGCAGCCGCTGGCGAAAGAGACGAATGCCCAGCGCATTGACCGGGTTATGCAGCGGCGCCAGCTCCGCCAGGCGTTCGATCTCCCGCAGGGTGTCGTCGCAGACCAGCGCGGCGTCTTTGAAGCGTTCGCCGCCGTGGGCGACGCGGTGGCCAACGCCGTCTATCTCCTGCAGGCTGCTCAGGATACCGCGGCCGGTCAGCGCCTCCAGCAGCAGGGTCACGGCCTCGTGGTGATCGGCGATGGGCAGCGTCTCCTGCCATTTCTGCGCCGGCGTTTTCAGCGTAAAGCGGGCCTCGGGCAGGCCGATACGTTCGATCAATCCCTGGCAGAGCAGCGCTCCCTGCGGCATGTTAAGCAACTGAAACTTCAGGGAAGAGCTGCCGGCATTAATCGCCATGATTTTATAGGTCATTGATGTTCCTCTGCATTCAGGCAGGCGAGCAGGTCGTCAAGCCCGTCGCCGGTTAACGCGCTGGTGATAAAGATATGTTCGGCGCCCGCCGCGTCGAGCCATGCCCGGACCTGTTCCAGACGGGGCGGGGCGGCCAAATCGGCTTTGGTGATCACCCCGATAACCGGGCGGTTCATCGGGGCGGTAAACCCCGGAGAAAAGGGTGACCAGGGCGCATCGGCATTCAGTACCAGCGCGATGACATCGGCCTCGCAGGCGCTGGTGAGCAGCGCGCTGTACAGGCAGCGGTTTTCCAGATATTCCCCTGGGGTGTCGATCGCGGCCGGCGTCCAGACGATGGCCTGCGTTTTCTGATAACGCAGCGTTTCGCCACGCAATACCTGGGTCAGCGAGGTTTTGCCGCACTGACTGGGTCCGATAAGCATCAGGCGCTTCATGGGCTCAGGTCCGGGTGATCGGGCAGGCGGTGAAGCGCATCAACTCGCCGAGCGTGCGCGTAACCTGCTTTAGCGCGTACTCCACGGCGGAGACATCGCCGGTTAACACCACCGCGCCGGTGAAGCGATCGAGAAAGCCGATCTCCACCGCGCCGGACTTAGTGGCGATGTCACAGGCGATGATCGACGCCTCACTGGGGGTAATGGTGAGAATGCCGATAGCGGAGACCGCGTCCGGCAGGCCCAGCTTTTTGAACAGGTCTTTGCCCGGATTGGCGATGAGGTGTGCCAGAGTGACCTGTTTGCCCGGGACATACTCCTGGATCATGCGTTCGGTAGGGGGTTGCGGTTCCATTATCCCTCCATCAGCTGTTGCCACAGCGCGTCGTGCGGTCGCGGGATCACTGCCCGGTAAACCAGCAATCCTTTCTCGCCTGCACTGTCGCTGGCCACCGTGACGGCGTTGTCGACATCGGCGATATCGCCAGCCACCACCATGTAGCACTTGCCGCCGATACCAAACGCCATATGGATGCGCACCAGGGTGACGTTGGCCGCTTTCACCGCACGGTCGGCGGCGCTGATGCACGCCGCCACGCTCCAGGTTTCGACGATCCCCGCTGCCTGCCGCTGCTCGACCACGTTGAGTCCGCTGATCGCCGGCAGTACGCTGGGGTGAATGTTGGCCAGCACCAGGCTGTCCACCAGCATCTCCCCGGCGCGCGCCGTGCCGGCGGCGATTGCCTGCTGCACGGCGCCGACGTCGCCGCCCAGCATCAGCAGGAATTTTCCGGGGCAAAGGGTTCTGCAAAGCAGGAGCTGTACGTTCGCGCTTTTTAGCATGACGTCGCCCAGCTCCATCCCCCTGGCGATGCTGGTTAGTTCTAAAATTCCGATAGCCTGGGTCATGATTAACCTCTTACAAGCGTAATGGCCTGCTCCGTGATGGCGGAGACCTGGCCGTCAATACTGGCGTGTACCGGCGCACCGAGGGCGTCGGCAGGGATGTCTGCCAGCAGCTGGCCGCGCGTGACTCGCTCTCCCGGTGCGACGCAGGGAATGGCGCTGATGCCGATATGCTGGCGCAGCGGCAGGGTGACGCAGCCCACCTCCGGCTCCACCGCCGTCAGCGGCGCCTCCTGATACCAGGGATCAAGCCCCAGTTTGCTGATGAGCCGTTTGACCGGCACCAGGCGGTGTTTCGCCATCTCGTCCGCCGGACGCAGCAGGCCTTCGTAGCGCAGGTTTTTCGCCCTCAGCTCACGTTTCAGCAGACGGTTGATGCGCATGGGGGAAATCCCCACCGGGCAGGCGACGCTCTCGCAAACGTTGCACTCCGAACAGGTCAGGGCGCTGAGCAGCAGCGACGGGGTGGCCGCCTGGCGATAGTTCACCGCCCGCACCAGCAGATGAGGGGAAAGCTCATGGCCGATCAGGTGCCGGGGGCATAAATCTGTGCATAAACGGCACTGTTCACAGACGGTACGGGCGATGGCGAGCAGCGTTCGCTCATCCTGCCGCCGTCGCTGGATCAGTAGGTGGTTGCCCGGGAGCACCAGCAGGCCGCCGGTGGTTTTGGTGACTGGTGTCTCCAGGGAGGTCATAAGCGAGCCCATCATCGGACCGCCGTTGATAAAGCCCGGATCGGCAACCGTCGCGCCGCCGGCCAGATCCAGCACCTCGCGCAACGATATGCCCAGCGGTACGGTCAGTGTCAGCGGACGGGCGACAGCGCCATTGACGGTCAACGTCCGGCGGGTCACCGGATAGCCCTGCTCCACGGCTCTGGCGATATTCAGCACCGTCTGCACGTTATTGACCACTACGCCGACGCTGACCGGCAGCGCGGCAGGCGGCACGCGACGACCCGTCGCCAGCCAGATAGTGAGCACCTCATCCCCGGCCGGATAGACGTCAGGCAGAATATGCAGCCGGGCCCATTCCGGGAGGCGCGGGGTTAACGCCGCAATCGCCGGAGCATATTTCGCCTTCAGGGCAATGATCCCTTCCCGGGCGCCGGTGGCGGTCATTGCGTAACCCAGGCCGCGAATCAGTCGGTCAGCCTGCTGCGCCATCAGCTGTTGATCAACCTTCAGCATCGGTTCGCATTCGGCGGCGTTCACCAGCACGGTATCTACCCGGGCCTGCAGTTTGATGTGGGTCGGAAAGCCCGCCCCACCGGCGCCCACCACGCCGGCGGCCCGGACGCGCTCGCGGATCTCCGCCGCGTCAATGTCTGGTAGTGGCACTATCGCTTCACTCATTGCAGGCTCTCCAGCAGTCGCGCGATGGCCTCACCATCGACCGGGCGCGGGTTGGTGCGCAGGGTGGCGTCGGCCAGCGCGGCCGGCACCATGGCGGGAATTCGCGATAAGAAAAGGGGATATTTTTCCTGCAAGGCGCCCTTGAGGGTGGGAATGGCGCACTGCTGTTTCAGTGTTTCCACCGCGGCAATCAGCGCCTGGAGAGCCTCCTGTTCGCCAGCTTCCGGCGGGCAGAACCGGCAGGCCCTGGCCAGGCGCGCATAGCGCTTCGCCGCTCGCGGCTCGCCGGCGTTGAAGCGGATCACCGCGGTCAGCAGCAGCGCGTTGGCCAGGCCATGGGGGAGGTGAAACTGGCCGCCAAGCTGATGGGCGATAGCATGATTGAGCCCGAGGCCAGCCTGGCTAAAGGCCATGCCGGCAAGGGTTGAGGCATTGTGCATTTTACTGCGGGTCGCGACGCAGTCGCCCTGGCGAACCGCAACGGGCAGGGCGCGAAATACCAGCCTGGCGGCTTTTTCCGCCAGCGCATCGGTAAAATCGGTGGCCTGCGGCGATACCCATGCCTCAAGGGCGTGGGTCAGGACGTCCAGTCCGGTATGGGCCGTGATGGTGGGCGGTACGCTGACCACCAGCACCGGGTCAAGGATCGCCATATCGGGACAGAGTGCCTCATGGAACAGCGGGTATTTGATCCCTTTTTCCGGATCGCTGATGACGCAGGCGCTGGTCACTTCCGACCCGGTACCGCTGGTGGTGGGGATCGCCACGCAGGTGTCGACAGGCAGCCCGCCCTGCTGGCTGAACCAGACGATCGCCTTGGCGGCGTCCATCGCCGAGCCGCCGCCGAAGCCGATCACCACCTGCGGACGCAGGGCCTGCATCTGCGCTATCCCTTTCGCCACGGTGTGAATGGTCGGATCCGGTGTAATATCGCTGAACACGCTGACGCGGTTGCTGGCGGGCAGCGCGGCGCGCAGCCGCTCGAACAGCGGCGATCGTGCCAGGAAGCCGTCGCAGACGATCCAGATGTGCTGATGGCTAAAACGCTGCAGCGCGGCCAGGCTGCCCGGGCCGCTATAGAGGCGCGTTTGCAAAGAAAAGGTGTGCATGGCGCCCCCGGTTAGCGAATGGAAAAACCGTTGGTCAACACGCAGCGCCGCAGGCGGGCGAACGTCCGCGCGGAGGTGGTGCCTTCCCCGGTTGGCGTGGCGATGGTGAAGGTGGTAAACCCTTCGCCGCCGACGCCGATTCCCGCGTAAGACGGGCCATTTTTGACAAAAATGGAGGTCTGCAGCGTGCGTGCCGCCAGATTGAGCCGCGAAACATTCTGCGAGTGCATGATAGCGGTGTGGTGCAGACCCTCCTCAACGCGCAGCGCCAGCGCCAGGGCACTGTCAAAATCGGCGACCCGGACGATCGGCAGCACCGGCATCAGTTGCTCGCAGGTCACCCAGCGGTCGTTCGCCTCCACCTCGGCTATCAGCAGGCGAGGGAGGCGGGGCGGAACGGCGAGACCGGCGGTCGCCAGCAGCGCAGCCGGACTTTTACCGACCAGTTTTTTATTCGCCGCGCCGTCGGGCAGGCAGACGGCGCGCAGGGTATCGGTCTCCTGCGGGCTCAACAACAGCGCGTCAAAATCCTGCAGTTGCTGGATCAGGCGGTCAGCGACGGAGGCGACGACGATCAGGCTTTTTTCGGCGATACAGGGCAGGTTGTAATCGAAGGCGGCGCCGCTGATGATATCTTCGGCGGCTTTGACGAGATCGGCCGTTTCATCAACGATGCACGGTGGATTGCCAGCGCCAGCGCCGATCACTTTTTTTCCGCTTTTCATCCCCATCGCCACAATGCCAGGGCCACCGGTGATAGCCAGAACGGCGATCTGCGGGTGGGCCATCATCTGTTGGGTGGCCTCAAAGGTCGGCTCGGCGACGGTTACCACCAGGTTACGGATCCCGCTGCAGCGGTAGGCGATGTCTTCGATCCTGGCAATAAGCTTTAACGAGACCTTTTTCGCGCCTGGATGAGGGCTGAAATAGACGCTGTTGCCCGCCGCCAGCATACTGATACTGTTATTGATAATGGTTTCTGTTGGGTTGGTGCTGGGCGCCACGGCGCCAATGACGCCAAACGGCGAGTACTCAAACAGCACCATCCCGCCATCGCCGGTGAGGGCGCTGGTGGTGAGATCCTCAATGCCCGGCGTGTTTTCAAGCGCGGCTTTATTTTTCAGATATTTATCTTCTTTGTTGCCCATGCCGGTCTCCGTGGCGCTCTCCTCCGCCAGCGTCGCCAGCTCGGGGGCCAGCGTCTCCCGCAGGGCGCTGATAATGGCGCTGCGGGTTTTTAGCGGACACTGCTGATAGCGCAGAAAAGCCTGATGGGCGGCGCCGATGGCGCTGCCGACGTCGCGGAAAATGCCCTGCTCTTGCTGAGGGACAGGAGGCGTCGGCGCGAGCTTTTCGCTGAGAATGGTGCGGATAAGGGTTTCCAGTTCTGCTGTATTCATTGATGTGTTCTCACGTTAATGGCCGCAATGGCAGCCTGTGCAATAGCCATATCCTGCTCGACGCTGCCGCCGCTAATCCCGAGGCCGGCTATTAGCTCACCATCGCGCCACAGCGGATATCCGCCGCCAAAGGTGACGACTTTGCCCTGCAGATGGCTCTCCAGACCGTACAGCGCAGCGCCTGGCTGTACGGTCGTCGCGAGCTCGTGGGTGGCGGTTTTCATGGCGACGGCGGTCCAGGCTTTTTTGGGCGCCAGCTCGCTGCTGACCAGCAGCGCATCGGGCATTCGCCAGGCCACGGTTTCGGTACCGTGTGCGTCAACGATGCTGACCACCACCGGCACCTGCAGCTGGCGGGCGTGTTCGATGGCCTGACGGGTGAGTTGATGCAGCTCGTGAAAGGAGAGTGACCCGGCCTGGGCTTTGGGCGCGTCGGACGCAGGCGACCCGCTGGCGGCCAGGTAGCGGGCCGCGATCTCCGCCACGAGGCGGCGCTGGTGATCGGCCTGATCCTCGCTGCGCGCCAGGGCATACAGGCAGTCAGATAAGCGGTTCAGATAACGCAGCAGTATCTGACGGATAGTAACCTCTGCCGCCAGCTCGACCAGCCGACGCTCCGCCCGACGGGAAACGGTGCGGGCCAGGTGCAGAAGACTGGCGGCTTCGCAGCGTCCGGGCAACACAAACTGGTGCAGCGCCGGCACGCGGGCCATCTCGCGATCGATGGTCTGCTCCAGCAGGGCAATCTCTTCGCTGCTGATATAGCGCTGACCCGGTGATGGCTGTTCGCTGTCGCTGGCGAGCTCCGCGCTGAACCAGAAAATATGCTGCTGCAGGGCTTCGAGCAGGACGCGATGTTCCTCTTCAGCGACGGCGCAGACGCACAGGCTCAGCACCGCGTTCAGTTCATCCAGGGTGCCGTAGGCTTCGACGCGCGGATGCGTCTTGCTGACCCTCTGGCCGGTAAAGAGTGATGTACTGCCGGCATCGCCGGTTCGGGTATAGATAGCCACAGGCGCCCCCTTAGCGTGCAAGTGAGTCAACAATGCCCACAACGGCAAGATCGATGGCCTCATTCGGGCCGCTAAAGACGTGGCGTGCACTCGAGCCGCTGCAGAGCAGCACCAGCTCGCCGACGCCAGCGCCAACCGAATCTACCGCCACTTCATCGCCGCTCGCGGGCGGAAATGGATGTTCGTCGTCTGTGCTTACCCGGCGCACCAGCAGCAGTTTTTTGCCGTTCAGAGAGGGCGATTTTTGCGTCGAGACGACGGCGCCGGTCACGCGTGCCAGATGCATAGTTCACTCCTGCTTAATCAATTGAACATGCCGCGCGACGGCCGCTTCGCGGGCGAGGGCGGTGATAATGGGGTGGCGGCGCAGCACCAGATAACCTCCGTGGAGGCGGGCTACATCGGCGTAGGTGAGCACCGACGCGGCGTGAAGTCTGACGGGCTGGCCAAGCGGGTCGCTGAACGTCAGCGGCAAGCGGGCGAGTTTTTTTACCGCCAGCGCGGGGAGCAGGGCGGGAAGCAGCGTTAGCTGTACCCGAACGCCCCAGGCCATCGCCTCATGCAGTGCGCAACCGGCGGCCGCCAGCGCGCGCTGGCCGGTAAGCTGTTCCAGCAGCGGTAAATCCACCTGCACGATGCGCAGCGAAGCGTGCTGGCACAGCAGGCTGCGGATATCCGCTTCGCCGAGCTGGGCCACGCTGAGCGTGGCCGTACTCAGGGCGCGACGGCGCAGGCGGGCGGCGACCTCCTCGACGATACGCTGCAGCATCGCGTGGTTCATGGCTTCGTCACCAGCGTAGCCCAGGCCTGCGCAGCGTCAGCGCCTGCCGCATTGGCTTCGTCAGTATCGATGTGCATCTCAAGACGCATATCCGGGGCTACGCGGACCGCTACATTGTCGAAGATAAGCCGCCTGTCGCTACCTTCGATCGCCACCGCGACGCTATCGCCATGGGCGACGCGCAGGATCAACGCATCAAGCGGGGACATATGAATATGTCGTTGGGCGACGATCGTCCCGCTGCTCAGCTCCAGTTCGGCAAAGGGGCTTATCAGGCGGATCCCCGGCGTGTCCTGCAGATTGCCTGACATGCGCAGCGGCGCGGCGATACCGAGGGTCCGGGCGTCGGTGCGTGAGATTTCCACCTGGCTGGTCTGGCGCAAAGGGCCGAGCAGGCGCACGTTATTTAATCGTCCTTTGGGGCCAACCAGGGTCACCGTCTGCTCTGCAGCATACTGTCCGGGCTGCAGCAGCGCTTTTTTCGGCTGGATGGGCTGAGCGGGAAAAAGCCTGGCATAGTCCTCCGCCGCTAAATGGATATGGCGACTGGAGATACCGATTGGGATGGGACGCTGGCGCATCTCATCCAGCACTTTGTTGACTGTCGAAGCCAGCTGTTGTTTATCCATTACGCGTCACCTCGTTTACCGGCGTGCAGGCACTGCGAGCGGGGTTCGCCTTTTTGCCGTGGACAGTGCGGGTCCAGGCACAGGTTGCAGGTCACCTGCTCCGCAGGGCGGGGGAGGGTGTCTGCGGGATCTCTGCGCTCATCCATTACGGTGGCGTTCTCCTCTTCCTGAGCGGCGTCAGGCGTTGGTGAAGGCGCTTCGACGCGGGCTGGCAGCAGGCCTGCGCCGGGCCTGGCGATAACCTTCTGCGCCACCAGCCCCTGCTGCCGTTCGGCGAGTTCGGCCCCGGTCATCACCGCTGCCTGGACAGAGGCCACATCACCGGCGATCTTCACCACCATCCAGCCGGAGCCGTTGGTCTTTTCCAGGGCGAGCAGCGTGATGGCGGCCGCTTTCGCCATGGCGTCGGCGCAGGTGATGGCCAGGGCCAGGCCGCTGACCTCAAGTAATCCCAGTGATTGCTTCACGCGGTGCTCCTTCTTTCCAGGTCAGACGGATTTCGGCAGAATGGCCTCAACATCGCTGTGCGGACGTGGGATCACATGGCTGGACTTGACCTCGCCGACCACGCTGGCCGCCGCGCTCCCGGCGTCAACGGCGGCTTTGACCGCGCCGACGTCTCCGCGGACCATCACGGTAATCAGCCCGGAGCCAATTTTTTCGTAACCAATCAACTGCACGTTGGCGGATTTCACCATTGCATCAGCGGCTTCAATGGCGCCAACCAGGCCTTTCGTTTCAACCAGTCCTAGTGCGTTATTCATACTGTGTTCTCCTGTGGATTAAGCATTGCGATCCCGAAATGGGATCCCTTTGACGAGACGAGCCGCATTGTTGCCAGTGTTTCGCCGGGCCAGCCTGTCCTGGTGATACCTCAGCGAAAACAGCGGAGTTGATGCGGGTAAATTTTTGTAGTGCACGATGAGCTGTTCCCGGTCGCAGGCGATGCCCACCAGCAGCGGCGAACGCTGCGCCGCCTGCCAGGCGTGATGGACCAGATCGCCGCCGGTCCGCGGTTGCAGAACGAAAGGAATGCCTTCCTCTTCAATGCCCAGCAGGACATCGCGCCACTGTTCGCTGCATTCGTCAGTGACCGCAATGACGATGGCGGGGGTGACGAGGCTACTCTCCATGCGTACCCCCTTTTTGCCAGGCAAGGAGTAATCCGCTGGCGACCGCATTGCGCGGGCCTTCACTGCCGCGGATGTTGCCGCGCCCGGCAACCAGCCGGTAGTGCGCCAGCGCGTCGGTGACCAGCTGGGGGATCTCGAAATCGAGGGACGAGCCGCCCACCAGCACCACGAACGGGATGTCGCGAATGTTGCCGGTAGGGCTCACCTGGCGTAACGCCCGCAGGGCGTTAGTGACAAAGACGCGTGATTTGGCGCTACGGCGAATGGCGCGCACTTTCTCCAGCGGCAGATCGCCGGGCAGGGGAACCAGTTCATCCGGTTTCACCACGCAGACGCGGGCAAATACCGCCGGTGGTAAGGCCGACGGAAAAAACTGGACGCTGCCGTCTTCATGACGCAGATGAAACAGGCTTTCGACTTTCGCCAGCGGGTATTTTTTGATCTCTTCCGCCAGGTAGCGGTCCTCAAGCCCCAGCTCGCGGGCGATGATCATCGTGACCATATCGCCGGCGCCGGCCAGGTGAGTGGCGCTGATCTCCCCTTGCGCATTGATAATCGAGGCGTCGGTCGACCCGGCGCCCAGATCGAGGATCGCCAGCGGGCGCGTGGTGCCGGGAGTGGTGAGCGCCCCGAGAATGGCCGCTTCCGCCTCGGCGCCACCCACCTGAACCGCAATCTGCAGTTTGTGCTCAATTTCACGGGCGATCAGGGCCATCTGCAGGCGATCCGACTTGACCATCGAGGCGATACCCACCGCCTGCTCCAGCGAGAACTCACCTGCCAGGCCGCCGGTCACACTGACCGGCACCGCCGTATCAACGGCCAGCAGATCCTGAATGCGGATCTCCTGAGCTGGCTTATTGGTGAGCTCCGCCATGGTCTGGCGCACATGCTCAAGCATGCCGCCGATATTCGTGCCCGCTTCTCCCGCGACGTTGTCCAGTTTGCCGCAGCCGTCAACCGCCTTCATGATGGCTTCCGCCCCGGCGGCCACATCAACCTGTACGCTGCGCCCCTGAGCGATGAGCAGCAGATTCCCCGCCGGAATAGTGCGGGCCTTAACGTCACCGGAGGGGGTTTTCACCACTACGGCCGAACGATTACCAATCAGCGCCCGCGCCATTGGCACGATATTTTTGGTCTCCTCGGCGTTGAGATCGAAAACGGTCGCAATACCGTAGGGGTTGGAGAGCGTTTCGATGATCTTGCCGGGTAAAGCGACCTCGACCGCCGCCAGCATGCCAAGTGGAATACGGTCGATATGGTGAACTTCATCGATCACCGGCAGCGGTTGCTGTAGCCGGTTATTAACCAGCACGCCGTCATCCTGCTGCAAAATAATGCCGGTTATCTGATAGCCCGCCGCCGTTGCCGCATTGACCATCGCGGCGACATCGGCAAAGTCAAAGGCCGAGGAGACCACCAGAATATAGGGGGACTCCGCGGAGCAGGACAGCAGCGCCTCCGGTGTGATGGTGATACCGACCCCCAGTCCGACGCCGCCGGGTGTCTTCGGGTTGTGGCCGATCATGGTGGACTCGGTGATGATGGTTTCCGTAATGGTCTCCATCGCCACATCGCCAATGACCGGCGTGGCTTCGTTAATGCGAATAAGCGAGATATCGCTGACCTGAATGCCTGCCGCTTTTGCCGCCTGTGTTAGCGCCTCCTGAATACCGAACACATTACGTAATGTGCCTTTAATACCGGTGGTTTCAGCCAGCGCGCTGTGGCGGATGTTCAGCACACCTGCGTCATCGACCGTCGCCAGGGCGACCTCTGTCGATGAGTTGCCAATATCAATGCCAGCGATATAGCGCATGCTTGCCCCCTGTTAATCGTCGCCTTTCAGTTTCTTACGCTCGACGTACAGCCCGGCCGCTTCCCGAACAAAGGCGGCACAGATCCGGGCCTGGTAGCGATGCTCCAGGTCGTCAGCGATCGCCAGTAGCTCCGCCTGGGTGGAACGGTATGGGCGCAGGGCGTTGTAGATCTCAAGGATCCGGTCGTCGGGAACCGCGGTGAGCTCGGCGGCCCGCTCAAAGTTCATCGCCAGCCGATCGCGTCCCGCATCCTGAGCGATCGCCGCCTGCATGCGCAGCGTTTCCGGGGTGATGCGCATGTCCTGCGCCGTAACACGATCGCTTAATACGTTCTCCAGCGTCAGGTCATCGAGCGTTTTATTGGTAGCGGTTTTGACCCACTCCGGATGGCGGGTGGCTAACGGGTAGTCGCTGACTTTAGGCTGGCGAGCGGGGTCGTTTGTCGGCGCGGCTGGCGCGGGCGTTGCCCCGTCCTGTAGGCTGTTCATCCGGCTCAGCACGTCGCGTACCATGGATTCAATTGCGTCGGTATTCATCGGGATATCCTTTGTTAAAGCGCCACGCGCAGTTCCTGCGGGTTTTTGCCGGTCACTACGTATTTGGTCTCTTTAATGTGCAAAATGGCCGACTTCGCCTGGTATTTGGGACGAGCCATCTGATCGTTGAGCGTCGGCACCGGCTGCGGCGACTCGCGTTTGGCGTAGCGCGCGGCGTTTTTGCCAATCTGGCGGTAGGTTTCCAGGGTCAGCAGCGGCGCCTGCGGGAAGAGTTCCAGATTGGAAAGCGGCGGCAGGCCCCGTTGGTGGATGACGGTGGTGCCTTTCGACTGAATACCGATCGAGATGCCGGAGCCGCTCAGGCGGTTGCCTTCCACCGCCACGAAGGCGACGTCAGAAGATTTAAAGCAGCGGATCACCCGGGCTTTGATGCCTTCTTCCTCAATGCCGGCGATCACTTCGCGCAGGATATTTTTATGCGGAATGCCGACGATATTGGCGGTTTGCGCCAGGCCAAAGGCGGGCCCGACGGCAATGATGACTTCATCCTGCTGTGTACCGGGTGTGGCTTCGCCGATTTCCGTCAGGAAGCTGTCGCTGGACACAGGAGCAACAGCGGCCGACGCGACAGAAGCGGCAGGCGCGCTAAAGGAGACCGGCTTATCTGCGCCTGTTTTCATCTCCACCAGCACCTCTTCGATAATCTGGCGCAGCAGCGTTTCGTTAATTTCCATTTTTTACCCCTTAGCCAAGTTCATTGGGATCGAGCGCGCCCGGGATATTTTTAATCTCTTCCCAACGCTCGCCTTGCAGGCGGTAGCCTGTTGCCGGACCGGCATAATCGTTCACGTCATTCACGGCCGAGAGCACCTGGCCCTCGCCGACGATAATGGCGGAGGTGTGCAGGTAGTCGCCGGTGAGCTTGGCTTTCTGAATATTGAGCATGTCCTGGGCGATATCGGGGAAGCCGCCTTTCGCCAGGGCTTTCACCACCTCCAGGCCGTTGCGGTTCTTGTTGATGATCTCCTGGGCAAACTTGATGTCCTCGACGATATTGCGCTCCGGCATATCTTTTGAACCGTGGGCGTAGGTGGCGGCTTCCACCTCTTCATCCGTAATTGGCGGCAAACCCATGCCGGCAAATACCGCCTGCAGCGCGCGGGCGGCTTTATTACGAATGGCGATCACGTCCTCTTCACGCACTGGCCGCAGGCCACCATCGACCTTCAGATCGCGCTGGATCACGTTGTAGTCGTCGAAGTCTTCGGCATCTTCGTTGGAACCGGCGAACATGTTGTCGTAGTTCGGCACCGCCGAGTAACCGGAGGAGATAAAGTCGGTGCCTGGCAGGAACTGCATTAGCAGGCGCGCGGTACGCCGCATATCCGAGTGGGTAAAGGTTTGATCGTTACTGGAGGCGCACTCCAGATCCAGCGCTGAGCAAATCAGGTTTTCCGCCAGTACGGCGCGGATCCCCGACGGCACGGCGGACGGCACGCCGATACAGCTGACGGAGCCATTCTGCAGGCCTTGCACCCCGGCGGCTTTGGTGATGTAGATGCAGCGCGCTTCGAGATAAAGCATCGATTTGCCTTCGGCATAACCCATCTGCACTTCAGAGCCGGAGCCGGAGGTAAAGCGCATTTTCAGGCCGCGCGAGGCGTAGGAGGAGGCGAGGAAGCCTTTCGACCACGGGGTGTCATCACCATCGGTAAACACCGGTTCCGTACCGTAGACCGAAATAGTTTCGGCATAGCAGGTGTGGCCCAGCATGCCCAGTTTCAGCTCGGTGGCTTCTTCCAGGGAACACTGGGTGAGGACGCCGGGGCGGCCTACCTGTGAACCGACCAGCAGGGCGATGGCGTTGAATGGCGCGTAGCGCGCCACGGCGACGGTGGTCTCCTGCTCGTCAAAGCCGCGCCATGCGCCTTCAGCGGCGTCGGCGGCAATCTGTACCGGGTTATCTTTGATATTGGTGACATGCGCCTGCTGGGACGGCGTGCGGCGGGCGCGCATTTTTTGCATCGCCATCATCATCTCGACCACGTTCATATGCGACACCACTTCGACGATTTTCGCCGGGGTCATCGCGGTGGTGAGCGGCACGATGTCGCTGCGTTTAACGTTCGGGTCGCAGAGCATATTGGCGAGCTTGACCGAATCCATGGCCATCACTTCTTCGGCACGCGCCAGATTGATGCCGTAGCGCGCGATAAAGTGGTCAATCAGGTCGAACTGGTCAACCGGTTTGCCGTCGAGTTCGGTCACCGCGCCGTTGACGATGCGAATAGAGGGTTTGGGATCGTTAGGGCTTTCCATCGCGATAAAGCCCTCTTCGATCCACTCCTTAACGAAACCATCCTGATTCACAGGGCGTTTCGCCAGTGCTTCAAATCTTTTCGATCTCATGAATCAGCCTCGCGGGTATTAAATGTAGGAGGGGCGATCGTTTTTCGGTTCGGCGCCCAGCGTCCCCAGTACGGTTTTGCCGATCTCCCGGGCGGAGATCACCGCCTGGCGCACCGCGCCGGAGTCGCCGGAAATCACCAGGATGGCTTCGTTGCTGAAGCTGGTGCCGCGGGCCGGTGAGCTGTAAGCCACCACTTCGACGTTGGCTGATTTCAGCGCGGTATCGGCCATCAGCACCCCGACAGACGCCGGTGCGCCGACGATAATCCCGCAGGCGCGGCCCAGCGGGGCGCCGAAGGCTTTTTCAAGGGCGTAGCTGGCGCGCGCGGTATACTGCAGCTCGATATGACCCGCCTCGTTGCCGTAAACATCGCCGAAGGTACGGTCCAGCTCTTTCAGCGCGACCTCAATCCCGCGTTTGACGTCGGAAACATCGTTCCCGCCCAGCACAATCAGCGAGCCATGGCCGGCGCCGCCTTTGGTGTCGCGTGGAAGTTCGATGCTGACCACTTCGGTGTTGGTGGCTTTGACCGCTTCATCGGCGGCCATAATGTGCGGCCCGGCGCCGGTGCGAGCGCCGAGGATGCCGATAGAGCGATAGCGTTTTTCAAGCTTCATGGCTTCCAGCAATGCGGCATCCACGTTGGCGATGACCAGCCCGAGGGTGTCGCCAATGGCGGTCCCGACAAATTCCGTTAAGCTGCAGCTTTTCTCTGCCATAGCCGTCTCTCCTGTGGGATGGGGGGTATCGGGAAGCGCCTGCTGCTCTGGTGTCGCCACACGGGCTATGACTTGCGCCATGATCTGTTCAACCAGCTCATTGCTGCTCATTGGCTATTCCCCTTCGGTAAGATTTTTTCAACATCGATATGGGGGCGGGGAATGACGTGTACGGCTTTCACCTCGCCCACGTGGCGGGCTGCGGCGGCACCGGCGTCGGTAGCGGCTTTAACTGCCCCCACGTCGCCACGCACGATAACGGTCACCAGACCTGAACCGATCCTTTCATAGCCAACTAATAAGACGTTAGCCGACTTAACCATTGCGTCAGCGGCCTCTATGGCTGCGGTTAAGCCTTTGGTTTCTACCATTCCTAATGCTTCTTGTTGCATAAAGACCTCGCAGGGTATGTTCCAGTGAGAGAACTATATGGCGGGGCGGCGAAAAAGAATGGCTGAGTTGATAGTGTAGAGCGAAAAAATAGTGGTTTTTATATAATAATAAATAGTCATGGTTTGTTTTATATTGTTGTTTTTATTGGTTTTTATTTTAATTATTAATGTGATTATCTTGCGGGTGCTGTTCCGTATTTACATTTTTAGGCGTGATTTTTTAAATTATTTTTGCTATGCGATATTTTGCGTGGTGTGATATTTGTTGGAAAATAAGTACTGCGCTTTTGCAATTTTTTATTATTGAGTTGGAAATAAAAATATCCCCTGAACGCCCGCCATTGCTGTATGGATTCGCGAGCAAATAGCAATAAATTGCTCTTCTTCAGCGATTTTACGCTGCCCGTTTTCAGCAGGATGCCAACACTTTGCTGCCGCCGGTTTCTATAGTGGGCCTCGCCGTACCCAAGGCGCCAGCGGATGGTTGGCTGGCCTGGACACGAACTTCGTCAAGAGGTGTCACAATGAATGGTTCTTTACGTGCGCAATGTATCGCCGAGTTTTTAGGCACCGGGCTGTTTCTGTTTTTTGGTATCTGCTGCCTGAGCGCTCTGAAGCTGGCTGGCGCCAGCCTGGGGCTGTGGGAGATCTGTATTATCTGGGGACTGGGTATTTCTCTGGCGGTTTACCTGACGGCCGGCATTTCGGGGGGGCATCTGAACCCCGCGGTCACCGTCGCCCTGTGGTTGTTTGCCTGCTTCCCGGGCAGAAAAGTGTTGCCCTATATCGTGGCCCAGGTCGCCGGCGCGTTTAGCGGCGCCGTGTTAGCCTGGATACTTTACAGCACCCTGTTTACGCAATTTGAAACGGTGCATCACATGGTACGTGGCAGCCTGGAAAGCCTGCAGCTGGCCAGTATCTTCAGTACCTACCCGGCGCCTGAGCTCAGCATCTGGCATGCGGCGCTGGTGGAGGTGGTGATCACTTCAATGCTGATGGGGATGATCATGGCGCTCACCGATGATGGCAATGGCGTACCCAAGGGCCCGCTGGCACCGCTGTTGATTGGCATTCTGGTGGCGGTGATCGGCGCCTCGACCGGGCCGCTTACCGGCTTTGCGATGAACCCGGCGCGTGATTTTGGCCCGAAATTATTTGCCTGGCTCGCCGGGTGGGGAGACATCGCGATGACTGGCGGAAGGGATATTCCCTATTTTATCGTGCCCATCATCGCGCCATTGCTGGGCGCCTGCCTCGGCGCCGCAATTTATCGTTTTCTCATCGCCAATAATCTTCCCTGCCATACCTGCGTTGAGGAGAAAAATACGCGTTAGCATCCAGTGAAAAATGTATTACTGAAATAGCAAAACTATTTCATGAACCGATATCACGAACCGCTCAAAAAGTCTCCCCGGGTTGGGAGACTTTTGTTATTGTCAATGCACTTTTTTATCGTCGAAGGAATCTGATGCTAAAAAAGGTAAATATGAAAAATATGTTTTATTTATAACAAAAAATTAACTGAGGGGTTTTATCATGATTTCTGCGAGTACCCTGAACTCAGAACTCATCAATAAAATCGCACAGGATTTTGCGCAAGCCACCAGTCTGGCGGTTGTGGTCGTCAATATTCACGGTGATGAGATTTCTGAACTGTTTAATTTCACGCCGTTTTGCCAACTCATGCGTCAGCACCCGGAGCGCAGCGGACGCTGTCGCATGAGCGACCGCTGCGGCGGGCTGGAAGCCTCGAAAAATGACCAGCTGTGTATCTACCGCTGTCACGCGGGGTTAACCGATTTTTCCATCCCGCTGGTGATCGCCGGCCACCTCGTTGGCTTCGTGCTATGCGGCCAGGTGCGTCTGAGCAATGATATTGAACTGGTTGATATTCTGAACGTGGATGACCGCTGGCAGGACGATCCGGCGCTGGTCCAGGCGTTTCGCGATGTGCCTGAAATGGACTATTCGCGGGTTATCGCCTCGGCGGATCTGCTGAAGCTGATCGTCGAAAATTGCCTGAAAAAACAGCTCAACTTTGTGGTTATCAAAGATAACCCGCCGCAGAACGACCCGGCGCAGGCCAGCCGGGCGGCCTCGCCGCACGATGGCAAAATGAAGAAGGCGCTGCGCTATATCGACGCGCATCTCTCCGATGAGCTGCGTCTGGAGGACGTGGCGGCGCATGTCTATCTCAGCCCGTACTACTTCAGCAAACTGTTTAAAAAGTATCAGGGGATCGGCTTTAACGCCTGGGTCAATCAGCAGCGGATGGCGAGCGCAAAAGAGCTGCTATGCCACAGCGACTGGAGCATTGCCAGCATCGCGCGGAATTTAGGTTTTTCGCAAACCAGCTATTTTTGCAAAGTGTTTCGCCAGACCTATCAGGTCACGCCGCAGGCATTTCGTCAGCAAATTAATGCCGGATCACAAACTGAGTCTTTTTAAATGACAATATTTTGCTATTGCCGATTTTTGATATCCCGGAGTATCTTCATCATTATAAAATGAAAAAAACGACAGTAGAGCAATAAATTGTCATAGCGCAACAAAATAGTGATATTCGAGGGATAAACTACACCAGTTTTTATTTTTGTGATGGGATAGAGTGTCCGTTAATACGAGACTGATGAATATCACAACACCGCTTCACCTCGCTGACGTCATTTTGCAGGTGATGAGACGGTAAAAGTAAGCTTGAAACATTAATCGCGGATGCATGGCGCATCGGCGAATACAACCGACAGGTTCGACACCAGTTTGGTGTCAGGGAAGGGGGTGTAAATCCCCCGCAGCCCCCGCTGCTGTGATGCTGACGACCCCGCAAAAACCACTGATCGAAAGATTGGGAAGGGCGGGCGAGAACGAGGCTAAGCCAGAAGACCTGCCTGCCGGTAACTGACCAACAACTTCGGTGGGAAGTGGGTGGCTTAGCGGTGCGTGGTCGCAGGACCAGGCATGCGCGCAGCTATACCCCGACCACCTGAACAGGACAGGGTATGGCAACCAGGCATGCGTTTATTCTTGCGGGTACCGGCAGCGGTTGTGGCAAAACCACCGTTACGCTTGGCCTGCTCAGCTTGCTCAAACAGCGCGGTTTGCGGGTGCAACCCTGTAAGGTAGGGCCTGACTACCTGGACACCGCCTGGCATACCGCCATCAGCGGCATCGCCTCCCGCAATCTCGACAGCTTTATGCTTCCCTCCCCGATACTCAACGCGCTGTTTGCTGAACAACTGCAGCAGGCCGACATCGCGGTTATCGAAGGGGTGATGGGCCTGTATGACGGCTACGGCATCGACCCCAACTACTGCAGCAGCGCGGCGATGGCTAAACAGCTTGGTTGCCCGGTGATTTTGCTGGTGGATGGCAAAGCGGTGTCGACCTCCATCGCCGCCACGGTGATGGGCTTTCAACACTTTGATCCGGCCCTCAACATTGCTGGCGTTATCGTCAATCGGGTCAACAGCGACGCGCACTTCCAGCTGCTGAAAAGCGCCATTGAACGCTACTGTCAGGAGCCAGTGCTCGGCTATGTGCCGCGCGTGGAAGGCGTGGCGCTGCCCGAACGGCATCTGGGGCTGGTGACCGCCCGTGAGTCGGTGGTCAATCAGCAGGCATGGCGGGATTTTGCCAGCCTGCTGGGGCGCACCCTCGACATAGACCGGCTGCTGGCCCTCAGCGAACTGGCCGCCATGCCGGTCGGCGAGTGGGGGGAACAGCTTGCCGCCGACGCCGGCGAAGGACTGACGCTGGCCCTCGCTGACGATGAGGCCTTCAATTTTTATTACCCCGATAACCTGGCGCTGCTGGCGCGCTGCGGCGTGAAGATGGTGCGCTTTAGCCCGCTGCGCGATCGCCATCTGCCGGCCTGCCAGATGATCTGGCTCGGCGGCGGCTACCCGGAGCTGCATGCGGCCGGGCTGTCCGCCAACCACGAGATGCTGGCGCAGCTTCGCGCGGCGCACCGGCGCGGAGTGGCGATCTACGCCGAGTGCGGCGGCCTGATGTATCTGGGCACGACCCTGGAAGTCACCGGCGGCGAGCGCTACGCCATGGCGGATATTATTCCTGGACACAGCCGAATGGGGACGCGTCTGACCCGGTTCGGCTACTGCGAAGCGCAGGCGCAGCAGCAGACGCTGCTGGCCGCTCCTGGAGAGTGGCTGCGCGGCCATGAATTTCATTACTCCGATTTTTCTCCCGCCACCCCTGCCGTACTGGCCTGCCGTAAACAGCGAGACGGTAAGACACTCCAGCAGTGGCCGGGAGGATGGCAATCCGGCAGCGCGTTTGCCAGCTATCTCCATGTCCACTTTGCCCAGCGTCCCACCATGCTCAACCACTGGCTGCGAGCGGCAAGGAGGGCGCAATGACTCTCCTCGCCTGGTGTGTGGCCTGGATACTTGATGTGCTCATTGGCGATCCGCCGCACTGGCCGCATCCGGTGCGCTGGATAGGTCGCCTGATCACCGTCAGCCAGCGAGTAGTGCGGCGCGTCTGCCATAGCGACCGGGCGCTGCGCATCGGCGGCGGAGTGATGTGGCTGGTGGTGACCGGCCTGACGTGGGGCGTGGCCTGGGGCGTACTGGCGCTGGCGCACGGGATCCATCCCTGGCTGGGATGGCTGGTGGAGGTGTGGATGATCTTCACCGCGCTGGCGGGGCGCTGCCTGGCGCAGTCGGCGATGGCGGTGTCCCGGCCGCTGCAGGCCGGGGATCTCGCCGAAAGCCGGCATAAGCTCTCCTGGATTGTCGGGCGCGACACCTCTCAGCTCCAGCCAGCGCAGATCAACCGTGCGGTGGTGGAGACCGTGGCGGAAAACACGGTGGATGGCATTATCGCGCCGCTCTTTTTCCTGCTGCTGGGCGGCGCGCCGCTGGCCATGGCCTATAAAGCGGTCAACACCCTTGATTCCATGGTCGGCTATAAACACGAAAAATATCGGGCGATCGGCATGGTCAGCGCCCGTCTTGACGATGTGGCCAACTTCCTTCCCGCCCGGCTGAGCTGGCTGCTGCTCAGCCTTGCCGCAGTGCTATGCCGGGAAGATGGCGCCCGGGCGCTGCGGACAGGCTGGCGCGATCGCTATCAGCACAGCAGTCCTAACTGCGCCTGGCCGGAAGCGACCGTCGCCGGCGCGCTGGGGATCCGCCTTGGCGGCCCGAACGATTACTTCGGCCAGCGCGTTGAAAAGCCCTGGATAGGCGACGCCGTCCGCGACATCGCGGTGGACGATATTTCCCGAACCATTCGATTAATGTGGGTGGCGTCAACCCTGGCGCTGGCGCTATTTATCGGCGTGCGCTACTGGCTGGTCGGCGCGGCCTGAGGAGAACCTGATGCAGTACATCCAACAACCGCAGGCGATCGAGGCGAAAAGCTTCGACATCATCAGCGAGATCATCGCTGAAACGCGCCCGGACTACCGTTTTGCCAGCCCACTGCATGAGGCGATTATCAAGCGGGTGATCCACACCACCGCTGACTTCGACTGGCTGGATATTCTGTGGTTTTCTCCGGATGCCCTGATCGCGCTGAGCGAGGCGTTGAGCCGGCCCTGCACGCTGTATACCGATACCACCATGGCGCTGTCCGGGATCAACAAAACCCTGCTGGCCCGCTTTGGCGGCGAATGCCGTTGCTATATCAGCGACCCGCGGGTGGTTCGCGAGGCGCAAAGCCGGGGGATGACCCGTTCGATGGCGGCGGTGGATATTGCGGTGCAGGAGCCAGGGGAGAAAGTGTTCGTCTTCGGCAATGCGCCAACCGCGCTGTTTCGCCTGCTGGAACATCGCGAGATCGCCATCGGCGGCGTGGTGGGGGTACCGGTCGGGTTCGTCGGCGCGGCGGAGTCGAAAGCGGCGCTCAGCGAGAGTGGCCTGCCGGCTATCGCCGCGCTCGGCCGCAAAGGGGGAAGCAACGTGGCGGCAGCGATTGTGAACGCTCTGCTTTACCACCTGCGGGAGGCGCAATGAGCGACCAGACCTTTGACGCTCCGGTGTGGCATCACGGCAAAGCGCTGCGCAAGGGCTACACCACCGGCTCCTGCGCCACGGCGGCGGCAAAAGTGGCGGCGTTGATGGTGATGCGCCAGCATCTGATCCATCAGGTCTCGATCGTCACCCCCTCCGGCGTCACCTTGTGCCTGAACGTTGAGTCCCCGCACGTCGAAGGGCAGCAGGCGGTCGCCGCGATCCGTAAAGACGGCGGCGATGATGTCGACGCCACCCACGGCATGCTGATTTTTGCCCGGGTGACCCTCAATGACAGCGGAGAGATTAGCCTGCAGGGCGGCGAGGGCATCGGCACGGTGACCCGCAAAGGGATCGGTCTGCCGACAGGCGGTCCGGCGATAAACCGTACTCCGCGGCACACCATCGAGACCGCCGTTCGCGAAGCGATTGGCCCTTCCCGCGGCGCGCAGGTGGAGATCTTTGCTCCGGAAGGTGTACTTCGCGCGCAAAAAACCTATAACGCGCGGCTGGGGATCCTCGGTGGGATCTCGATTATCGGCACCACCGGGATCGTCACCCCGATGTCGGAAGAGAGCTGGAAGCGTTCGCTCTCCCTCGAGCTGGAGATAAAACGCGCCGCCGGGCTGGATCGCGTGGTGCTGGTGCCGGGCAACCACGGCGAGCGCTTTGTCCGCGAGCAGATGGGCATCGACCCGCAGGTGGTCGTCACCATGAGCAACTTCGTCGGCTACATGATTGAAGAGGCGGTTCGGCTCGGTTTCCACCAGATTGTGCTCATCGGCCACCCCGGCAAACTGATCAAAATCGCCGCCGGGATCTTTCATACCCACAGCCATATCGCCGATGCGCGGATGGAAACCCTCGTCGCCCATCTGGCGCTGCTTGGCGCGCCGCTGCCGCTGCTGACGCTGGTCAGCGAGTGCGATACCACCGAAGCGGCAATGGAGCATATCGACGCCTGGGGATACCAGCGCCTCTATAACCATCTGGCTGAGCGTATCTGCCAGCGCGTTCTTGAGATGCTGCGCTTCACTCAGCAACCGCCCACCTGCGACGCGGTTCTGTTTTCGTTTGATAACCAGGTGCTGGGCAGCAGCCGTCCGCTGGAGGCGATTGCCCGGGAGCTGGCATGTTGACGGTCGTGGGGATGGGCCCGGCGGGGCTACACTGGCTGACCCCGGCCGCGCGCGAGGCGATCGGCGCCGCCGAGGCGCTGGTGGGCGGCAGCCGCCATCTCCAGCAGTTTCCCGCCTTCGCCGGCGAGCGCTTTGCGCTGGGGGCTGATATTCCGGCGCTGCTGGCGTGGATCGAGGCCCGCGCCGGGCGCCACGTCGTGGTGCTGGCCTCCGGCGATCCGCTGTTCTATGGCATTGGCACCCGGCTGATTGCCCACTTTGGCCGGGAACGAGTGCAGGTGATCCCCGGCATCAGCGCGGTGCAGTACCTCTGCGCCCGGGCGGGCATCGACATGAACGACATGTGGCTGACCAGCAGCCATGGCCGGGAGGTGAGCGTCGATGCGCTGGCCGCCCACCGGAAAGTCGCCATGGTGACCGACGGCCGCTGCGGACCGCGGGAGATTGCCGCCCAACTGACGGCCCGCGGCAAAGGCCATCGCTGGATGGTGATTGGCGAGAACCTGGCGATGGAAAACGAGCGGATCCACTGGCTGCCGGTCAGCGCTGTGGAGGACGAATATGAAATGAATGCGGTGGTGATCCTCGATGAAAGATGAGCTGTTTTTGCGCGGCGCCCAGGTGCCGATGACCAAAGAAGCCGTGCGCGCGCTGGCGCGGGCGAAGCTGGAGCTGCACCGGGCGCGCCATCTGATTGATATCGGCGCGGGCACCGGCAGCGTCAGCATTGAGGCCGCCCTGCAGAACCCGGCGCTACGGGTGACGGCGATTGAGCGTCAGGCCGACGCGCTGCGCCTGCTGGCGGACAACCGGCAGCGCTTTGGCTGCGACAACATCGCTATCGTGGCGGGCGTCGCGCCGCTGGCGGTCGCCGACAAAGCCGACGCTATCTTCATGGGCGGCAGCGGCGGCCACCTGACGGCGCTGATCGACTGGTCGCTGGCGCAGCTGCATCCCGGCGGCCGGCTGGTGATGACCTTTATTTTGCAGGAAAACCTTCATAGCGCCCTGGGGCACCTGCAGCAGTGCGGCATTCGCGAGGTGGACTGCCAGCAGCTGGCAGTCTCCACGCTGGCCACGCTGGGCAGCGGCCACTATTTCAAACCTCATAATCCCGTTTTTGTCATCGCCTGTCAGAAGGAAGAAAACCATGGCTGAGACTTTTGATCCCCATTGCGTGTGGTTCGTCGGCGCCGGTCCTGGCGATCGCGAACTGATTACTCTCAAAGGATACCGTCTGCTGCAGCAGGCGCAGGTGGTGATCTACGCCGGGTCGCTGATCAACACCGAGCTGCTGGCCTACTGTCCGCCACAGGCGGAGTGCCACGATAGCGCCGCGCTGCATCTGGAGCAGATCCTCGACCTGATGGAGGCGGGGGTGAAGGCGGGAAAAACGGTGGTGCGTCTGCAGACGGGCGATGTTTCGCTGTACGGCTCGGTGCGCGAACAGGGCGAAGAGCTGACCCGCCGCGGGATCCGCTGGCAGGTGGTGCCGGGCGTCAGCGCCTTCCTCGGCGCGGCGGCCGAGCTGGGGGTGGAGTACACGGTGCCCGAGGTATCGCAAAGTCTGATTATTACCCGTCTGGAAGGGCGCACGCCGGTTCCCGCGCGCGAACAGCTGGAGGCCTTTGCCAGTCATCAAACCTCCATGGCGATTTACCTGTCGGTGCAGCGTATTCACCGGGTGGCGGAGCGGCTAGTGGAGGGCGGCTACCCGGCGACCACCCCGGTTGCGGTGATCTACAAGGCCACCTGGCCGGAAAGCCAGACCGTCCGCGGTACCCTCGCGGACATCGGCGACAAAGTACGCGACGCCGGGATCCGCAAAACGGCGCTGATCCTGGTCGGTCCCTTCCTTGGCGATGAGTATCACTACTCAAAACTGTACGCAGCGGATTTTAGCCATGAATACCGTAAAGCCTGAATCCATTGCCCTGTTTTGCCTGACGCCCGGCGGCGTGCGGTTGGCAAAACGGCTGGCGGCCATGCTACCGCTCACCTGCTACACCAGCGAAGCGCTGCAGGAAGAGGGGTTTATCCCCTTCAATGGCGGCTTTGCCTGTGCAGCCCGCGAGGCGTTCAGCAGCTTCTCGGCGCTGATTTTTATCGGCGCCACCGGGATTGCCGTGCGGGTGCTGGCCCCGCTGGTGAATGACAAGTTCAGCGACCCGGCGGTGGTGGTGATTGATGAGCGCGCCCGGCACGTCATCAGCCTGCTCTCCGGCCATGCCGGGGGGGCGAACGCGCTGACCCGCTATCTGGCCGGGATGCTCGATGCCGACCCGGTGATCACCACGGCGACTGACGTCAACGAGCTGGCCGCCCTCGACACGCTGGCCTTCCAGCTGAACGCCAGGATGACCGATTTTCGCGCGGCGGTGAAAACCGTCAACCAGATGCTGGTGAGCGGTAAGCGGGTGGGGCTGTGGTGCGACGCTGAATTTACCGAGGCGCTAAGCCGGTGCGACCAACGCGGCTTTATCCCGGTAAGCGACCTTGCGCGCTTGCCGGCGCTCGACGCGCTGATCTGCGTCACCCTGCGCCGGTCGCTGCCGCCGCTGCCGGTACCTCACTGGAAGCTGGTGCCCCAGCGGGTGGTGGCGGGGATCGGCTGTCGGCGCGACACCCCCTGTTCCCTGCTCTGTACGTTGCTGGATCGCCAGCTTGCCGCTCAGCGTCTTGACCCGCTGGCGCTGAAAGCGATTGGCAGCGTGAGCCTGAAGGCAAACGAGCCGGGGTTGCGCCAGTTGGCTCACCGCTGCCGGGTGCCGTTCGAAACCTTCAGCGCCGAGGCGCTGCGCGAGCACGAGCACCGCTTTCCGGCCTCGTCTTTTGTCCGGGAGACGGTCGGCGTCGGCAGCGTCTCCGGCCCGGTGGCCTGGCTGCTGAGTCAGGGAAACCTGTCCGGCGAAACCCTGCGCGAGCAGGGCGTGACCATTACTTTGGGAGTAACACACTGATGTTAAGCGTAATCGGAATTGGCCCTGGCTCGCAGGCGATGATGACCATGGAAGCCGTGGAGGCCCTGCAGGCGGCAGAGATTGTGGTGGGCTACAAGACCTACACCCACCTGGTAAAAGCCTTTACCGGCGACAAGCAGGTGATCAAAACCGGCATGTGCAAAGAGATTGAACGCTGCCAGGCCGCCATTGAGCTGGCGCAGGCCGGGCACAACGTTGCGCTGATCAGCAGCGGCGACGCCGGCATCTATGGCATGGCGGGGCTGGTGCTGGAGCTGGTCAATAAGCAGCAGCTGGACATTGAGGTTCGTCTGATCCCAGGGATGACGGCCAGTATCGCCGCCGCCTCGCTGCTCGGCGCGCCGCTGATGCATGATTTCTGCCATATCAGCCTCAGCGATCTGCTGACGCCGTGGCCGGTGATTGAAAAACGCATTGTCGCCGCAGGGGAAGCGGACTTCGTCATCTGTTTTTACAACCCCCGCAGCCGCGGCCGCGAAGGGCATCTGGCGCGCGCCTTTGCGCTGCTGGCGGCCAGCAAAAGCCCGGACACGCCGGTCGGCGTAGTCAAATCTGCCGGGCGCAAAAAGCAGGAGAAATGGCTGACCACCCTCGGGGAGATGGATTTTGCCCCGGTGGATATGACCAGTCTGGTCATCGTCGGCAACAAAGCGACTTACATCGACAACGGTCTGATGATCACCCCGCGAGGCTACACGCTGTGAACCACGGCGACGTGCTGGTTATCGGGGGCACCAGCGATGCGCGGGCGATCTGCCAGCAGCTGGACGCCGCTGGCGTGCGCTACACCCTGTCGGTGGCGACCCCCACCGGCGAGCGGCTGGCCGGCGATATCCGCGGGCGGATACGCTGCGGGCGCATGGAGTGGCAGCAGATGGCGGAGTGGCTGAGGGCGCAGCGCACCCGCTGGGTGATCGACGCCTCTCACCCCTACGCCGAGGTGGTCAGCCAGAATATTGTGCGCGCCTGCGCCAGCACCGGGGTCCTGCTCAGCCGTTATCAAAGACCGGAGCAACTGAGCGATCTGCACCATCCGTTACTTCACGTGGTCGGCGACCTGAATGAGGCCTGCGCGGTGGCTCGTCGCCTCGGTGAGCGGATCCTGCTGACCACCGGCAGCAAAGATCTGGCGGCCTGGCGGGCGGGACTGGCGGAGAAAACGCTGCTCGCCCGGGTGCTGCCGGTGCCAGAGGTGGTTCAGCACTGTAGCGATCTGGGGTTTGGCGTCGGGGAAATCTTTGCCCTCTGCGGGCCGTTCAGCGCCGAATTTAACGCCGCCTTTTATCGCCAGTGCCGGGCTGATGTTGTGGTCACGAAAGCCTCGGGCGCGGAAGGGGGCTATCAGGAAAAAGTACAACCCTGTCTTGATGCGGGGATCCCCTGCATCGTCATTACCCGCCCGGCGCCGCTGGTGAAGGGCGATGAATTACTGGAAAGCCAGGCCGATTTCGCTGCGCGGCTGACGCGCTGGCTGTCGGCGACTTGAGGAACAGGATATGAAAAAAGCACTTCTGGTGGTGAGCTTCGGCACCAGCTATCACGACACCCGTGAGAAGAACATTACCGCCTGCGAGCGCGATCTGGCCGCCAGCTGCCCGGACCGCACGCTGTTCCGCGCCTTCACCTCGGGGATGATTATTCGCAAACTGCGGCAGCGCGACGGTATCCATATCGATACCCCCCTGCAGGCCCTGCAAAAGCTGGCCGAGCAGGGGTATCAGGATGTGGCGATCCAGTCCCTGCACATTATCAACGGCGACGAGTACGAGAAGATCGTTCGCGAAGTGCAGAGCATGCGCCCGCGCTTTCAGCGTCTGACGCTGGGCGTGCCGCTGCTGAGCGGACATAGCGATTATGTTCAGCTGATGCAGGCCCTGCGCCAGCAGATGCCGCCGCTGGCGGCGACGGAGCGAGTGGTGTTTATGGGGCACGGCGCCAGCCACCACGCTTTCGCGGCCTACGCCTGTCTGGATCATATGATGGCGGTGCAGGGTTTTCCGGCGCGGGTGGGGGCGGTGGAAAGCTATCCCGAAGTGGACATCGTCATTAACGAACTCTCCCGCCAGGGCGTGACCGGCGTACATCTGATGCCCCTGATGCTGGTGGCCGGCGATCATGCCATTAATGATATGGCCTCCGACGAAGACGATTCGTGGAAAACCCGCTTCAATGCCGCCGGCATCCCCGCCACGCCGTGGCTGAACGGGTTAGGGGAGAATCCGGCGGTGCGGGCGATGTTTGTTGCCCATCTGCAGCAGGCGCTGAACGACGCGATGGAGAAAGCAGCATGAGCGGCAAACTCTACGCCCTGAGCACCGGGCCGGGGGCGGCCGATCTGATCACCGTGCGTGCGGCGCGGATCCTCGGCCAGCTGGATGTGCTGTATGCGCCAGCCGGCCGCAAAGGCGGCGACAGCCTGGCCCTCTCCATCGTGCGCGAGTACCTTGGCGCACACACGGAGGTCCGCTGCTGCCATTTTCCGATGAGCGCCGACAGCGCGGAAAAAGAGGCGGTGTGGAATGACGTCGCCGCGGCGCTGGCCCAGGAGGTGGCGGCGGGCAGGCAGGTCGGGTTTATCACCCTCGGCGACGCCATGTTGTTCAGCACCTGGGTCTTTCTGCTGCAGCGGATTGGCTGCCCCGACTGGCTGGAGATTGTCCCTGGCGTTACCTCCTTCGCCGCCATTGCCGCGCGGGCGAAAACCCCGCTGGCCATGGAACAGCAGTCGCTGGCGGTGATCTCCTGCACTGCACCGGAAGCGGACATTGCCGCGGCGCTGCGCCAGCATGACAGTCTGGTGCTGATGAAAGTCTACGGCCGCTTCGCCCGCATTAAGGCGCTGCTGGCGCAGGCGGGGCTGCTGGATGCGGCGCTGATGATGTCAGAGGCGACCCTGCCGGGCGAGCAGTGCTGGCGCCGTCTGCGCGAGGTCAGTGATGACCAGCCGCTGCCCTATTTCTCGACCATCCTGGTTAACAAACAGTGGGAGGACGCGCAATGAATCAGGTGAAATCGCTGAAGCAGCTTTCGTACGGGGGGTTGGCGGCCGCTATTCTGCTGATCATCGTCCCGCAGGAGGCGTTCGCCATGCATATCATGGAGGGATTTTTGCCGCCGATGTGGGCGCTGGCGTGGTGGCTGCTATTTTTACCCTGCCTGTGGTACGGCCTGGTGCGCCTGCGGCGTATCGTCCAGGAGGAGAGCAATCAGAAGGTGCTGCTGGCCCTCTGCGGGGCGTTTATTTTTGTTCTTTCGGCGCTGAAGATCCCGTCGGTGACCGGCAGCTGTTCGCACCCGACCGGCGTCGGTCTGGCGGTGATCCTCTTCGGGCCGGGCGTGGTGGCGGTGCTGGGGGCGATCGTTCTGCTGTTCCAGGCGCTGCTGCTGGCGCATGGCGGCCTGACTACCCTTGGCGCTAACGGGATGTCGATGGCGGTGATCGGCCCGATGGTCGGCTATCTGGTGTGGAAGCTGGCCTGCCGGGCGGGGATCCGTCGCGATGTCGGGGTCTTTCTCTGCGCGATGCTGGCGGATCTGATGACCTATTTTGTCACCTCCGTCCAGCTCGGGGTGGCTTTCCCCGATCCGGCCACCGGGGCAGGCGGATCGATCGTCAAGTTTATGGGGATCTTCTGCCTGACGCAGATCCCGATCGCCATCGCGGAAGGATTGCTCACCGTGATGATCTACGATCAACTGACCAAACGGCGGCTGATCGCCGCGGAGGGACATTAATATGAAAAAGACGCTGATCCTGTTAGCGATGGTAGTTGCCCTGATGATCCTGCCATTTTTTATTAACCACGGCGGCGAGTTTGGCGGCTCGGACGGTGAAGCGGAGAGCCAGATCCAGGTGGTGGCGCCAGATTATCAACCCTGGTTCCAGCCGCTGTACGAACCGGCGAGTGGCGAGATTGAGAGCCTGCTGTTTACCCTGCAGGGCTCGCTGGGCGCGGCGGTGATTTTCTACATTCTCGGGTATGCGAGGGGCAGGCAGCGCCGTGATGACCGGGTTTGACCGACTCAGCTACCAGAGCCGCTGGTTGCAGGTGGCGCCAGAGCGGAAGTTTCTGCTCTGGCTGCTGCTGATGGTGCTGGCCTTTACGCTGCCGGCGTGGGGCCAGGCGCTGACGCTGGCGCTGACCGCCGCGCTGACCTGCTGGCTGCTGCGGGTCTCATTCTGGCGCTGGTGCCGGTGGATGGCGCTGCCCTTTGGCTTTTTGCTGGTCGGCGTGCTGACCATTCTGTTTAGCATCAGCCGCGACCCGCAGATGCTGTTAGCGAGCTTTCGGCTGGGCGCTTTCTCGATAGGGATTTCCGCCCAGGGGCTGGCCGTGGCCGAGGAGACCTTCTGGCGCAGCCTGGCGGCGATGGCGGCCACGCTCTGGCTGGTGCTTAATCTGCCTTTCCCGCAGCTGATTATCTTACTCAAGCGCGGTCGCGTACCGCGACTGTTGACGGAGCAGATCCTGCTGACCTGGCGCTTCATTTTTATTCTGTTAGACGAGGCGATGGCGATTCACCGCGCGCAAACCCTGCGTTTTGGCTATGGTAGCGTGCCGCAGGGCTATCGCTCGCTGGCGATGCTGGTGGGACTGCTGTTCACCCGCGTCCTCCTGCGCTATCAGCAGATGAGCACGGCGCTGGATATCAAATTGTACCAGGGTGATTTTCACCTCTAAGGATAAGTATGCTTGCCACAACCGATCTCTGGTTTCGCTATCAGGATGAGCCGGTACTCAAAGGGCTGACGCTGGATTTTTCCCGCCACGCGGTGACCGGCCTGGTGGGGGCCAACGGCTGCGGAAAGTCGACGTTGTTTATGAACCTGAGCGGCCTGCTGCGCCCGCAGCAGGGGGCGGTGCTGTGGCAAGGAGAGGCGCTGAATTACAGCAAGCGCGGTCTGCTGGCGTTGCGCCAGCAGGTGGCGACGGTGTTTCAGGATCCGGACCAGCAAATTTTCTATACCGATATCGACAGCGATATCGCTTTTAGTCTGCGTAACCTCGGGGTGGCGGAAGAGGAGATCGCCCGCCGGGTGGATGAAGTGTTGACCCTCGTCGATGCCCAGGGGTTTCGCCAGCAGCCGATCCAGTGCCTCAGCCATGGGCAGAAAAAACGGGTGGCGATCGCCGGGGCGCTGGTGCTGCAGGCGCGCTACCTGCTGCTTGACGAGCCCACCGCGGGCCTCGATCCCCGGGGGCGGGCGCAGATGATCGCCATCATCCAGCGCATTGTCGGGCAGGGGCGGCGCGTGGTGATCTCCAGCCATGATATCGATTTGATCTATGAGGTGAGCGATGCTGTTTACGTTCTGCGTCACGGCGAAGTGCTGGCCGAGGGGGATCCCGGCGAGGTATTTGCCTGCGCGGAGACGATGGACCGGGCGGGATTGACGCAGCCGTGGCTGGTGAAACTTCATAGCGAACTGGGATTGCCGCTGTGTAAAACCGAAGCGGAGTTTTTTCAGCGGATGCACAACAACGCGATAGGCGCGATAAAGGAGGCGTCATGACGCTGGCAGTGATGTTACAGGGCACGGCTTCCGACGTCGGGAAAAGCGTGCTGGTGGCGGGACTGTGCCGCATTTTTCATCAGGATGGGCTGCGCACCGCGCCGTTTAAATCACAGAATATGGCGCTGAACTCCGGCATTACGCCGGATGGCAAAGAGATGGGCCGGGCGCAGATTTTCCAGGCCGAAGCGGCAGGGATCGCGCCGGATGTCCGCATGAACCCGATTTTGCTGAAGCCCACCAGCGACCGTCAGGCGCAGGTGGTGCTGATGGGGCAGGTGGCGACCAGCATGGACGCGGTGAGCTATCACCAGTACAAGCCGCGCCTGCGCGAGCAGATCCTCGCGGTCTACCAGAGCCTGGCCGGGGAGTATGAGGCGCTGGTGCTGGAAGGCGCCGGCAGTCCGGCGGAGATTAACCTGCGCGACCGCGATATCGTCAATATGGGCATGGCCGAGATGGCGCAATGTCCGGTGATCCTGGTGGCCGATATCGATCGCGGCGGGGTATTTGCCGCGATTTACGGCACGCTGGCGCTGCTCCAGCCCGAGGAGCGGGCGCGGGTCAAAGGGGTGATCATCAATAAATTCCGCGGCGATGTGGCGCTCCTGCGCTCCGGGATAGAGCAGATCGAGGCGTTGACCGGGGTGCCGGTGCTGGGCGTTATGCCGTGGCTTGACGTGGATCTTGAGGATGAAGACGGCGTCGCGCTGCAGGCCGGGAAATACCATCGCACCGACCGGCGCGACATCGACATCGCCGTGGTTCACCTGCCACATATCGCCAATTTTACCGACTTTAACGCCCTGGCGGCGCAGCCTGACGTCCGGGTGCGCTATGTCCGCGATCCGCAGGCGCTGGCCGATGCCGACCTGGTCATTCTCCCGGGCAGTAAAAATACCCTCGGCGATCTGTGCTGGCTGCGCGAGAGCGGCATGGCGCACGCGGTCGAGCAGGCCCGGCAGCGCAAGGTGCCGCTGCTGGGGATCTGCGGCGGCTATCAGATGCTGGGCGAAACCATTATTGATGAGGTGGAGTCTGGCCTTGGCACCCAGCCCGGACTGGGGGTGCTGAAGACCGTGACCCACTTCGCTCAGCACAAAACCACCACCCAGGTACAGGCGACCCTGGGGTCTGCGCTCCCGGATTGGCTAGCCGACGCGGCGGGTCTGCGCGTCAGTGGCTATGAAATTCATATGGGCGAGACGCGCCGCGAGGCCGGCAGCCCGCCGCTGCTGCAACTGCATAAAGCGGGACAGTCAGTGGACGACGGGGCGATAAGCGACGACGGCCTGGCATTCGGCACCTATCTCCATGGCCTGTTCGACAGCGATGCCTTTACCCGGGCGCTGCTCAACGGCCTGCGCCAGCGCAAAGGGCTGGCGCCTCTGGATAGCGTGCTGGAATATGCCCGCTATAAAACCCGGCAGTTTGATCGGCTGGCGGACGCCATGCGCGAACATATCGCCATCGATAAAATTTACGCCATCATGCGCCAACATCAGGAGCCCCTATGCTGACTCTGGTTACCGGCGGCGCGCGCAGCGGCAAAAGCCGCCATGCCGAGGCGCTGATTGCCGATGCGCCGCAGGTTTTATATATCGCCACCTCGCAAATCTTTGACGACGAGATGGCCGCAAGGATCCAGCATCATCGCGACGGCAGGCCCGCCCACTGGCGCACCGCCGAGCGCTGGCAGCAGCTTGATGAACTGATCACCCCGGATATCGCCCCAGCGGAGGCGATTTTGCTGGAATGCATCACCACCATGGTCACCAACCTGCTGTTCGCGCTCGGTGGCGACAGCGACCCCGATGGCTGGGATTACGCCGCCATGGAGCGGGCTATTGATGACGAAATTGGCGTGCTGATTGCCGCCTGTCAGCGCTGTCCGGCGCACGTCGTGCTGGTGACCAACGAGGTGGGGATGGGCATTGTGCCGGAGAATCGCCTGGCGCGGCATTTTCGCGATATTGCCGGGCGGGTCAATCAGCGCCTGGCGGCCGCGGCGGATGCAGTCTGGCTGGTGGTCTCTGGCATCGGCGTCAAAATCAAATAACTCAATCGCTGGCTGACCGGGCCAGCCCTGGCAGGGATTCTGTATGCAAAATTTAAACACGGTTCTGCGGGCGATCCCCGCGCCGGACGCCGACGCCATGGCGCGGGCACAGCAACACATCGACGGCTTACTCAAGCCCCCCGGCAGCCTGGGGCGTCTGGAGGCGCTGGCGGTGCAGCTGGCGGGAATGCCCGGCCTGGGCGGCCAGCCGCAGGTGGCGAAAAAGGCCCTGCTGGTGATGTGCGCCGACCATGGCGTGTGGGACGAAGGGGTGGCGATTTCGCCGAAAGCGGTCACCGCCATCCAGGCGGCGAATATGACCCGCGGCACCACCGGCGTCTGCGTGCTCGCCGCGCAGGCCGGGGCGAAAGTACATGTGATAGATGTCGGTATCGATAGCGAACCGCTGCCCGGCGTGGTGAATATGCGGGTGGCGCGGGGCTGCGGCAATATTGCCCGCGGCCCGGCCATGAGCCGCGAGCAGGGACAGGAGCTGTTGCTGGAGGTGATGCGCTACACCCGCGCGCTGGCGCAGGAGGGCGTTACCCTGTTTGGCGTCGGCGAGTTGGGGATGGCCAATACCACGCCGGCGGCGGCGATCGTCAGCGTTCTGACCGGCAGCGATGCGCAGGAGGTGGTCGGGATTGGCGCCAATCTGCCGTTGGCGAAGGTTGGCAACAAGGTGGAGGTGGTGCGGCGGGCTATCGCCGTCAATCAGCCCGACCCGAATGATGGTCTCGACGTGCTGAGCAAAGTCGGTGGTTTCGATCTGCTGGGGATGGCGGGGGTGATGCTGGGGGCGGCGGCCTGTGGGCTGCCGGTGGTGCTGGATGGCTTTCTTTCCTACGCGGCGGCGCTGGCGGCGTGTCAGATAGCGCCGGAGGTAAAACCGTATCTGATCCCGTCCCACTATTCGGCGGAGAAGGGGGCGCGTATCGCGCTGGCGCACCTGGGACTCGAACCGTATCTCAATATGGGCATGCGTCTGGGAGAAGGCAGCGGCGCGGCGCTGGCGATGCCGATCGTCGAGGCGGCCTGTGCGATGTACCATCGCATGGGCATGCTGTCGGCAAGCAATATTGTTTTACCGAAGGGGTAAACCTGAGAAGGGGCGGCAATAGCCGTTCCCGTTTTCGGCAGAGGTTTTGCCGGCGACAGAAACAAAAAAACACCCTTGAGGGTGTTTATGATGTTGGTTGCGGGGGCCGGATTTGAACCGACGACCTTCGGGTTATGAGCCCGACGAGCTACCAGGCTGCTCCACCCCGCGTCACCGTACTGCTTCACTTTGTCAAATTTGATTGGTTGCGGGGGCCGGATTTGAACCGACGACCTTCGGGTTATGAGCCCGACGAGCTACCAGGCTGCTCCACCCCGCGTCACCGTACTGCTTTACTTCATCAAATTTTAATTGGTTGCGGGGGCCGGATTTGAACCGACGACCTTCGGGTTATGAGCCCGACGAGCTACCAGGCTGCTCCACCCCGCGTCCGTGGAAGCGCACTATACTCCGCTAGCGAGATGTTGCAACCTTTTTTCGACCAAATCGACATTTTTGTAAGAATTGGCTTATAAAACGCCATGTTGTGGTCTTTTTTTACACAAATCTGTGCCATCGATGAGATCGCGCATTTCAATAGCCCCGGCGCTTTGTTATCTTCAACACGCACTAAGGCTTCGCAGCAAAAGATGAGACACCATGAAAGGACGTTGGGCAAAATATGTAGCGACGGGGGCAATGTTGGCCATGCTCGCCGCCTGTTCCTCAAAACCGACCGACCGCGGTCAGCAATATAGCGATGGCAAGTTCACCCAGCCGTTTTCACTGGTAAACCAGCCGGATGCCGTCGGGGCGCCGATCAACGCCGGCGACTTCTCCGAACAGGTTAATCAAATTCGTAACGCCTCGCCGCGCCTCTATAATAGCCAGAGCAACGTCTATAATGCGCTGCAGGAGTGGCTGCGCGCGGGCGGTGACACGCGTACGCTGCGCCAGTTCGGCATTGACGCCTGGCAGATGCAGGGCACCGACAACTATGGCAACGTCCAGTTTACCGGCTACTACACGCCGGTCGTGCAGGCGCGCCACACCCGTCAGGGTGAATTCCAGTACCCCATTTACCGTATGCCGCCGAAACGCGGCAAGCTGCCGTCCCGCGCCAGCATTTATGCCGGCGCGCTGAGCGACAACTATGTGCTGGCGTACAGCAATTCGCTGATGGATAACTTCATCATGGACGTGCAGGGCAGCGGCTATATCGATTTTGGCGATGGTTCGCCGCTCAACTTCTTTAGCTATGCCGGGAAAAACGGCTGGTCCTACCGCAGTATCGGCAAGGTGCTGATCGACCGTGGGGAAGTCAAGAAAGAAGATATGTCGATGCAGGCGATCCGCGAGTGGGGTGAAAAGCACAGCGAAGCGGAAGTGCGCGAGCTGCTGGAGCAGAACCCGTCGTTTGTGTTCTTTAAACCACAGTCTTTCGCGCCGGTGAAAGGCGCCAGCGCCGTGCCGCTGATCGGCCGCGCTTCGGTGGCTTCCGACCGGTCGATAATTCCGCCGGGAACTACCTTGCTGGCCGAGGTGCCACTGCTGGATAATAACGGCAAGTTTAACGGCCAGTACGAACTGCGCCTGATGGTCGCTCTCGACGTCGGCGGGGCCATCAAAGGCCAGCATTTCGACATTTATCAGGGTATTGGGCCTGACGCAGGCCACCGTGCCGGCTGGTATAACCATTACGGCCGCGTATGGGTGCTGAAAAACGCCCCGGGCGCGGGGAACGTCTTTAGCGGCTAACTCCCCTGGCCATGCCTGTTGACCTGGGCGCCCGGATGACGCCGTTTTACGGCGGCCTCCGGGCGCTGTCATTTTGTTCTGAGGTTCTATGTCTGTTGTAATCAGCGATGCCTGGCGCCAGCGTTTTGGCGGTACGGCACGTTTATATGGTGAAAAAGCGCTGCAATGTTTTGCCGACGCCCACGTCTGCGTGGTCGGGATCGGCGGGGTCGGCTCGTGGGCGGCGGAAGCGCTGGCGCGAACCGGCATCGGGGCGATTACCCTTATTGATATGGATGATGTCTGCGTCACCAACACTAATCGTCAGATCCACGCCCTGAGCGGCAACGTCGGGCTGGCGAAAGCGGAAGTGATGGCGGAACGTATTCGTCTCATCAACCCGGAGTGTCGGGTGACGGTGGTGGATGATTTCGTGACCCCGGAAAACGTGGCGGAATACCTGGGCGCCGACTTTAGCTATGTCATCGACGCGATCGATAGCGTCCGGCCGAAAGCGGCGCTTATCGCCTGGTGTCGCCGCTACAAAGTGCCGCTGGTCACCACCGGCGGAGCGGGCGGTCAGATTGACCCAACGCAGATCCAGGTCGCTGACCTGGCGAAGACCATCCAGGATCCGCTGGCGGCTAAACTGCGCGAGCGGCTGAAAAGTCAGTTTGGAGTGGTGAAAAACAGTAAAGGTAAGCTCGGCGTGGACTGCGTCTTCTCTACGGAAGCGCTGGTCTACCCGCAAGCGGACGGCAGCGTCTGCGCGATGAAGAGCACGGCGGAAGGGCCGAAGCGGATGGACTGCGCTTCCGGCTTTGGCGCGGCCACCATGGTGACCGCGACCTTTGGTTTTGTCGCGGTGTCGCATGCTCTGAAGAAGATGCTGGCGAAAGCGGAGCGGCAGACGACGTAAATTCCCGGGTCGCGGCGCAGGCGCCTTACCCGGTCTACAGGACAATTCCCCGGAGGCGGCGCTGCGCACCTGTCCGGGCGACAAAACTGCATGAGCCCGTAGCCCGGGCAAGGCGCGTCAAGCGCCGCCCCCGGGATGAGCTTAAACCTCAACCTCGCGGGCGGCGGCGAGTACCGCCTCGCTCAGGGCGCTGAGGCCCTGGCTGCGCGAGGCGCTGAGCTGGCCGCGCAGCCCCAGCTCGTCGAACAGCGCCAGCGGATCCTGCGCCAGGATCCCGGCGCGGGTTTTTCCTTCCACGGCGGTCAACAGTACCGCCAGCAGACCGCGCACAATCCGTCCTTCGCTGTCGCCAAAGAAGTGCAGCCTGCCCTCGGCGTCCTCCTCATAGCCCAGCCAGACGCGGTTTTCACACCCGGCAATCTCCCGGGCCTGCGCTTTGCGCTCATCGGTCAGCGCCGGCAGCTTTTTGCCCAATAAAATCAGCTGACGATATTTATCCTCCCACTGGTTTAGCGGGGCGAAGGTCTGGCGCAGCGTGGCGTCGGTAATGGTTGTGCCGAAGGGGTGCAGAGTTGTCATTAATCCACCAGAATTTCCAGGGCGCGATCCACCGCGTGGACCAGCGCTGCAACATCGTCTTGGGTATTGTAGGGGGCGAAAGAGGCCCGCAGCGTGCCGCTGACCCCTAAGGCCGCCAGCAGCGGCTGGGCGCAGTGTTGCCCGGCACGCAGGGCAATGCCCGACTCCGCCAGCAGCGTCACCAGATCGCTGTGATGAACACCGTCGAATTCAAAGGCGAGCAGGCTTGACTGCTGGCAGCGGAAAGAGCGGAAGCCCGGCCGTTTCGCCAGCGCCTCTTCCGCCAGACTCGCCAGACTGCGGCTCCAGTTTTCCGCCTGGCCGATATCGCTCTGCGCCAGCCACTCCAGGGCGGCGCTAAGGCCGATTACCCCGGCGACATTCGGCGTGCCGGCCTCGAGACCATAAGGGGCCGGCTGCGGCGTAAAGCCGTCAAAGCTGACCTCGGCGATCATTTTTCCGCCGCCGAGCCAGGGCGACATCGCCGCCAGCAGCTCGCTTTTGCCGTACAGGGCGCCGATCCCGGTTGGGCCATACAGCTTATGGCCGGAAAAGGCGTAAAAATCGATATCCAGCGCCTGCACGTCAGCGGGGAAATGCACCGCCCCCTGGGCGCCATCGACCATCACTACCATCCCGGCGGCGTGAGCAAGGCGGATAGCCTGCGCCAGGTCCGGGCAGCCGCCGGTGACGTTGGACATCTGACCGATGGCCAGCACCCGGCTGCGCGGGGTGATGAGCGCGCTGAGGCTGGCGATATCCGGCAGGCGGTCGGCGCCAAGCGGCAGTTTGACCACTCGGGCGCCGGTCTGCCCGGCCACCATCAGCCAGGGCACGAGGTTGGCATGATGCTCGGCTTCGCTAACGATAATTTCATCGCCAGGCTGCAGGCGCGGCCGGACGTAGCTCTGCGCCACCATATTGATGGCCTCGGTGGTTCCCCGCGTCCAGACGATATCTTTGCCGGACGGGGCGTTAAGCCACGCCGCGACGCGTTCGCGGGCCGCCTCATAGCGCTCGGTCAGCCGCTGGGCGGCGGCGAACTGGCTGCGATGGACGTTGCCGGCGCTCAGGCGATAAAACTGGTCGCTGGCGTCGATCACCGCCTGCGGTTTGAGCGCGGTCGCCGCGCTGTCGAGATAGACGCCGGCATCGGCCAGAGCCGGAAACTGCGCGCGAAAGTGCGCCGGGTTGAATGCGTTCATGGAATTCCTCGTATCAATCCCGCGATCGTCGCGCAATTTGCCGGGCGTGACAAGGCCTCTGCGCCCTGTGGAATTGTCCGAATGTGACTTCAGGTGGGTCAAAGAGGGTTATGCTGAAAAGTGTTGGGTTTGTGTTTTAACCTATTACTTAACGAGTCACGAATAGTATAAATAGCCGTAAGGAGAGAAAAATGAAAATGACTAAGGCCGCTGCGATTATCTCTGCCTGTATGCTGACTTTAGGCCTGAGCGCCTGTTCCTCTAACTATGTGATGCATACCAATGATGGGCGAACCATCGTTACCGACGGGAAACCGCAAACCGATAATGATACTGGCATGATCTCGTATAAGGACGCGTGGGGCAACAAACAGCAGATCAATCGCTCTGACGTGAAACAGCTGGGTGAGCTGGACGAGTAAGGCAGTAAAAAGGCAAAAAAAAGCACCGCGCGTTGCGGTGCTACATTAAATCACTATGGACAGACAGGGTAAATGTACAGGAAGTGAAAAGGGGGTAGCTTTGCTACCAGGGTCTGCAAAGACAGACCAATTGCAAACACAACAACACAACATCACAACCGTAAGCCAAAAGCTTGATGGAACACGCATTCCAAAAAAAGCTTCTCGTTCCGGCTCAGGAAGTGCCGCCACTATAGGTATTTGCTGGTAGAACCTCAACGGACAATTTATAATGGCTCAGATAAAAAAAACTAATAGGTTAATCATTGTTTCCTATTTGTTAAATTGAGTTAACATCTAAGCCAGAATAACCATGTCGAAGCGATTACCACCTCTGAATGCATTACGTGTTTTTGATGCAGCCGCACGTCATCTCAGCTTCACTCGGGCAGCCGATGAGCTTTTTGTGACGCAGGCCGCAGTCAGCCATCAAATCAAGTCTCTCGAGGATTTTCTGGGCCTTAAGCTGTTCCGGCGGCGCAATCGTTCGCTGCTGTTAACGGAAGAAGGGCAGAGCTATTTTCAGGATATTAAAGAGATTTTTTCGCAACTGACGGAAGCGACGCGTAAACTGCAGGCGCGCAGCGCCAAAGGGGCATTAACGGTCAGTTTATTGCCAAGTTTCGCCATTCAGTGGCTGGTGCCGAGACTGACAAGCTTTAACTCAGCTTATCCGGGAATCGACGTCAGGATCCAGGCGGTGGACCGCCAGGAGGATAAGCTGGCGGACGATGTCGATGTGGCGATTTTTTACGGCCGCGGCAACTGGCCGGGCCTGCGTGTGGAAAAATTGTACGCCGAGTATCTGCTGCCGGTCTGTTCCCCGCTCTTGCTCACCGGCGACAAGGCATTGAAAACGCCTGCCGATCTGGCGCAACATACGCTGCTTCACGATGCGTCCCGCCGCGACTGGCAAACTTATACCCGCCAGCTTGGTCTAAGCCATATTAATGTGCAACAGGGGCCGATTTTCAGCCATAGCGCGATGGTGCTGCAGGCGGCCATTCACGGGCAGGGCGTGGCGCTGGCCAACAACGTGATGGCGCAGTCCGAAATTGAAGCCGGTCGTCTGGTGTGTCCGTTTAATGATGTTCTGGTCAGTAAGAATGCGTTTTACCTTGTTTGCCATGACAGTCAGGCAGAACTGGGTAAAATAGCCGCTTTCCGGCAATGGATCCTGGCGAAAGCGGCAAGTGAGCAAGAAAAATTCCGCTTTCGTTATGAACAATAAATACTTGTAGGGTAAAAACATGACCAGCCGTTTTATGCTGATATTCGCCGCGATTAGCGGCTTTATCTTTGTGGCTCTGGGTGCCTTTGGCGCGCATGTATTAAGTCAATCGCTCGGCGCGGCGGAGATGGCCTGGATCCATACCGGCCTGGAGTATCAGGCCTTCCATACCCTGGCGATTTTTGGTCTGGCGGTGGCGATGCAGCGTCGGATCAGTATCTGGTTCTACTGGAGCAGCGTGTTTCTGGCGTTAGGGACCGTGCTGTTCAGCGGCAGCCTCTATTGTCTGGCGTTGTCTCATTTACGTCTGTGGGCGTTCGTGACCCCGGTGGGCGGCGTAAGCTTCCTCGCCGGTTGGGTTTTAATGTTAATTGGTGCAATTCGTCTGAAACGTAAGGGCGTTGTTCATGAATAAGGTTGTCCTCTATTGTCGCCCTGGGTTTGAGAAAGAGTGCGCAGCAGAAATTACCGATAAGGCCGCCCGCCTTGAGGTGTTTGGTTTTGCCCGAGTCAAAGATGACTCCGGCTATGTGATTTTTGAGTGCTATCAGGCCGATGATGGCGAAAAGCTGGTGCGCGAACTGCCGTTCAGCTCCCTGGTGTTCGCCCGCCAGATGTTTGTGGTCGGCGAACTGCTGCGCGATCTGCCGCCGGAAGACCGGATTTCCCCGATCGTCGGTATGCTGCAGGGCGTGGTGGAGAAGGGTGGCGAGCTGCGTGTGGAAGTGGCGGATACCAACGAAAGCAAAGAGCTGATGAAGTTCTGCCGCAAGTTTACGGTGCCGTTACGCGCGGCGCTGCGCGAGGCGGGCGTGCTGACCAACTATGAAACGTCAAAACGTCCGGTGGTCCATGTGTTCTTTATCGCCCCCGGTTGCTGCTACACCGGCTACTCGTTGTCTAACAACAACTCGCCGTTCTATATGGGCATTCCGCGTCTTAAATTCCCGTCCGATGCGCCGAGCCGCTCCACCCTCAAGCTGGAAGAGGCGTTCCACGTCTTTATTCCGGCGGATGAGTGGGATGAGCGTCTGGCGAACGGTATGTATGCCGTCGATCTCGGCGCCTGCCCGGGCGGCTGGACCTATCAGCTGGTGAAACGCAATATGTGGGTTTCCTCGGTGGATAACGGCCCAATGGCGCAGAGCCTGATGGATACCGGCCAGGTGACCTGGCTGCGCGAAGATGGCTTTAAGTATCGCCCCACGCGCAACAACATCTCGTGGATGGTCTGCGACATGGTAGAGAAACCAGCGAAAGTGGCGGCGCTGATGGCGCAGTGGCTGGTCAACGGCTGGTGCCGGGAGACCATCTTCAACCTCAAGCTGCCGATGAAAAAGCGCTATGAAGAGGTGTCGCAGAATCTGGCCTATATTCAGGCCCAACTGGACGAGCACGGCATCAACGCCCAGATCCAGGCGCGTCAGCTGTATCACGATCGTGAAGAGGTGACCGTTCATGTGCGTCGCCTGTGGGCCGCCGTCGGCGGACGTCGCGACGAGCGTTAATCCTTCCCCCTCAGGCCGGAGACGCGTGCGCGTCCTCCGGCCTTCCCCTTAAGGCTGCGGCGCATCCGACACAATATGCGTCACGTCATCCAGATGACCAATTCTCGCCTCACCGGAACGGTTGAACTTGCTTTTGTCGATCAGTAGCAGTGACTGCGCCGCGCGCTTAAGCAGGATCGATTTAAAGTCGGCATTGAACGCATTGGAGTCCCATAGCGCGCCCTGCGGGTCGATGCCTTCGCAGGAAAAAATAAACAGATCGATCTCCAGCGATTTCAGCTGGGAAATCAGCGCCGGGTTCACGTAGCAGCCATATTTCCGCTGCAGAGTGCCGCCGGAGCAGGTGAGCGTGATCTGGTCGCGTTTGGCCAGCTCCTGGCAGATGGGCTGGCTGTTGGTAAAGACGTGCAGCGGGCGGTCCGGCAGCTGGCGGGCGAGATACCAGCAAGTGGAGCTGGCATCGAGGGCGATCACCATCCCTTCGTCAATCCAGGCCAGCGCTTCGCGGGCGATATCGGCTTTATGCGCGTAATGGCTTTTCAGCCGCATGTGAAAAGGGTCGCCGCTGTCCTGGCTGCGCTGATGGATCACTTTGGCCCGGCCGTGGTTGCGCAGCACTTTGCCCTGCGCCTGCAGCTCGCTCAGATCGCGGCGAATGGTTTCCCTGCTGACGTTGAGCTGTTTTGACAAGGTTTCGGTGGTCAGGCTGCTGTGGGTGATCAGGAGATCGACGATCGCCTGCTGGCGGGCTGCTTTCATTTATTCTCATCCCATCATTGATTGAGCGTCTGCATCAGGCAGACGCTCCGGCATGAGATTACGGCGTGACTCCTTTTTTTAAAAGGATATTTCCGTACTTAGCGCACTCTCCTGTGATAACGATCGCAAAGGCTTTTTGCGCCCGGTCGTAGAAGGCAAAGCGGTCAATCCGCACGATATCCGGGCAGGGGGCCTGCGCCGAGAGCGCCTGCCGATAGCGCTGTTCCACCGTCGGGTCCAGCGCATCGCCTTCGACGGCGGCCATCATCACCAGCGGCGGCGCGTAGCTGTCTAACTCGAACAGCGGGATAATCGCCTGCAGCAGATCGCTGACCCGCAGGCCATCAGCGCGGATCACCTGCGGCCCCATGCTGTGCGCCGGGAAGTGGGCATCGGAAAAAATGATTTCATCCCCATGGCCCATTTCGGCCAGCACTTTCAGCAGCTCCGGCGATATCAGCGGGGAAATGGTTTTGAGCATCTCAGGTTTCCTCTGTTAATTCAGGTTCAGTTTGTGGCCAGAAATAGCGGTAGCGGTACGCGACCTGCGCTCTGGCCTGTTCCGGCGAAGAGAACTCGCCTACGCCATACCAGCCAAACATCGCCGCGCCGGCCACGGTGGTTTCGGCATCATCGAGGACTTTGACCGGTATCCCGAGTCGGTTGGCCTTGATCTGGTTCCATAGCGCGTTGCGGCTGCCGCCGCCCACCAGCAGCAGCTCTTTCGCCCTGAAGCCGCCGATGTTTTCCAGGGTTTGCAGATGCTGCGCCAGCTGGTCGCTTAACCCCTCCAGCGCGGCGCGGTAAAAATGGCCGCGGGTGGTGTTGAGCGTGACGCCCTGCCAGCCGGCGTGCTGGCTGGCGAGCAGGTCGCACTGCATCCTGACGCCCTGGGCGCCGGGCGGGATCGCCTGCGCTTCGGCAATCAGCGTCTGCCACGGCGTGTCAGCGCTCCACAACAGCTTGCGCACCCATTCGAGCACGCCGGAGGCCAGCCACTGCATTCCCGGGTTATAGCGGCCCGGCTGGCTGTCCAGCTCGCAGGTGGAGCCGCTGTAGTCGCAGAGCAGCGAAGTGTCGACCTGGGCGCTGCGCACCATCAGGATCTCCCAGGTCCCGGAGGAGAGCACCGGCTCATCCTGCCCGGCGCCGGCGCCAAACAGAGCGAACTGGGTGTCATGCCCGGCCGAGATAACCGGGATCCCGACGGGAAGGCCCAGCAGCGCAGCGGCCTCCGGCAGCAGGGCGCCGATCGGCTGGCCTGCTTCAACCAGCCGCGGGAACAGGCGGCGCGGCAGGCCGGTCGCCTGCAGGATTGGCGCGCTGAAATCGCGCTGCCGGAGATCGAGCATCTGGCTGGTGCCCGCCATGGTGAGGTCGGTGGTGAACTCCCCGGTCAGCCGATGGTTGATCAGCGACGAAATAAACAGCCAGGCATGGGCCTGCGCCAGCAGCTGCGGGTGGCACTCTTTCAGCCAGATCAGCTTATACAGGGTGTTGAACGCAAACGCGCCGACGCCGGTAATCTGCTGCAGCTGGTGTGCTGGCATATACTGGCTGATATTCTCCATCACCGCCGCGGTGCGCGGGCATTTCCAGCTGATGATCGGATACAGCAGGGCACCCTGCTCATCCACCAGCGCGCCATCGACGCCAAAGGTCGTGACGGTGATGCCGCGCACCGTGCAGGAGGCCAGCTGGTCATGGATCTGCCGACAGCAGTCGGCAAAGCGCTGCATAATGGCCTCCAGCGACCACTGGTGCCAGTCGCTGTTCTCCGCCGCGATGTCGCTGGCGTTCGCCGTTGCGGCGCGGGCGATAATGTTTCCCTGTCGGTCAACGGCCATCGCCCGCACGTTGGTGGCGCCGCAGTCGAGGACCAGGATAACGTCTTGCTTCATAGTGACTCCCGAAACAACATCGCCGGATGGCGCGGCGCTTATTCGGCCTACAGACCGCGCGCGTCTGTAGGCCAGGTAAGCCTGCGCCACCGGGCGAAACCAACCTGTTAACGCTTATACAGCGGCCCGTAGTTCTGGCAGGCGCGGTAGTCCTGGCCTTCGATGTCCATGCCATGCGCGGCCCAGGCGGAGGGGCGGTAGATTTTCGCCGCTTCCACGTTGTGCATGCAGACAGGAATGCGCAGCATGGCGGCGAGGGTAATGAAATCCGCGCCAACGTGCCCGATGGTCAGCACGCCGTGGTTGGCGCCCCAGTTGGCCATCACCGAGTACACATCGCTGAACGGACCCTTGCCGGTCAGGCGTGGGGCAAACCAGGTGGTGGGCCAGGTGGAGTTGGTACGGGCGTCGAGCTGGTCGTGCATCGCTTTGGGCAGCGCCACGCTCCAGCCTTCGGCAATTTGCAGCACCGGCCCCAGGCCTTTGATGATGTTCACCCGGGTCATGGTGAACGGCACGCCGCCTTCGGTCAGGAAGCGGGAAGAGAAGCCGCCGCCGCGGAAGTATTCGTGGATCGCCGGGCACCATTCGGTCGCCGCGAGGCAGGCATCCGCCTCGTTCTGTTCAATCTCCCAGTGAGGTTTCATCGTCGGGTTGCCCTGCGCGTCGCGTTGCTGGCAGGAGCCGTCCAGCGCCGCAGAGCCGGAGTTAATCAGGTGAATAATGCCGTGCTCCGCCCGCCCGGTGAGCGGCTGCCCGGTGACCCGCTCAACGGCGTCCGGCGACCAGTAGGTGCGCACGTCGGCAAACACCTGGGCGGTGCCGGTGAGCTGATGACCCATCAGCATGGCCACGCCGTTGAGGCTGTCGTTTTCGGTGGCGACGACAAACGGCTCGCGCACCCCGTTCCAGTCAAAAGAGCTGTTGAGCAGCGCTTCAGCGGTATCGCCATTGGGGTATTGATCGGTCCAGTGGCGCTGACCCTGGAAACCGGCGGCGATGGCGTTGTAGCCCAGCGACTCCTCCACCAGCCCTTTTTCCGCCAGTTTCGGGTTGCCCTGCATCATGTCGCGGATGCACATCGCCATCAGCAGGCTCTCTTTCAGCACCGCGCGGCTCTGTGTTTCATTGCGCTTATACTGCTCGGCGTTCTGATCTTCGCCGTAGCGGAAGTGTTTATCCGCCCACGCCAGCGCCATCTCCAGCTCGGTTTCATCATAGATTTTGTGATCGATTCGCCGGCGCAGCTCCGTCATGTCGACAGCCTGCACCTTCATGCCGAGCCAGGACTCAAAAAAGTTATGATCGACGATGGAGCCGGCGATGCCCATTGAGACGCCGCCCAGCGACAGATAGCTTTTCCCTTTCATACTGGCGACCGCCAGGCCGGCGCGCGCGAAGCGCAACAGCTTCTCTTCGACGTCCGCCGGGATCGAGGTGTCATCGGCATCCTGCACGTCATGCCCGTAGATGGAGAACGCCGGGATCCCTTTCTGGCTATGGGCCGCCAGCGCGGCGGCCAGATAGACCGCCCCTGGACGCTCGGTGCCGTTAAAGCCCCAGATGGCCTTCGGGCGCAGCGGATCCATGTCGATGGTTTCGCTGCCGTAGCACCAGCAGGGGGTGACGGTGATGGTCACGCCGACGTTCTGGCTGCTGAATTTCTCTTCACAGGCGGCCGACTCGGCCATGCCGGCGATGCAGGTATCGGCAATCACGCACTCCACCTGGGCGCCGCAGGCGTGGCGCAGTTTCTCGCTGATAAGCGCGGCGGTGGCTTTCGCCATGTTCATGGTTTGCGCTTCCAGCGACTCGCGGACCCCCATGCGACGACCATCGATTACCGGGCGGATACCGATCTTCGGTAAGCTCATTTTTTTCATTACAGATCCCTCAGGTTATGCGGATAACAGGTTTAGTTCGTCGCCGCTTGTGAACGGAAACGGGCAAAAATAAAGATGATGGCGAAGCACAGCGCCGGGACCAGTTCGGCGGTCGGGATATTGCCGGCGGCGTCGCTGACAAAACCCATCACCGGGGTGACGATCCCGCCGCCGATAATGGTCATGACGATAAATGACGAGCCATATTTGGTGTCCTGGCCCAGATGCTTAATCCCCAGCGAGAAGATGGTCGGGTACTGAATGGACATAAAGGCGCTGCACAGGGTCAGGGCCAGCAGACCGACGTGGCCGCCGCTGAAGGCGGAGAGCAAACAGAGCAGCATGGCGATAAACGCATAGATAGCGAGCACGTTATGCGGCGCGAAGCGGCGGATAAGCCAGGTGCCGGTAAAACGGCCAATAAAGAAGCAGACCATGGTGCCGGTCAGGTAGTTGGCGGCGAAACCGGCCGTCATGCCCGGGATCTCTTCGATAGCGTAGCGAATCAGGTAGCTCCAGCAGGCGGTTTGCGCGCCGACGTAGCAGAACTGGGCCAGCACCGCCCAGCGCCAGTGACGGATGCGCATCAGGCGCGTCAGCGAGGCGAGGAAGGTGCTCTGCGCGCTGTCGCTGTGGTCATCGCTCTGCAGGGAGGGGAAGCGGGTGCAGACGATCAGCAGGGCGACCAGCAGGACGATGGCCACGATAATCATATAGGGGGTTTGTACCGACAGGACCAGGCTGTGCTTCCAGGCGCCGAGCTGTTCCGGCGTCATTTTATCCAGCACCTCCTGCGGCTGATGCGGGACGTTAGACAAAATAAGACTCTGGCCAAATACCACGGCAATAATGGCGCCAAAGGAGTTAAAGGTCTGGGCCAGATTAAGGCGGAAGTGACCACCGCTTTCCGGACCGAGGACGGTCACAAACGGGTTGGCCGCGGTTTCCAGACAGCCAAGCCCGGCGGCGATAATAAATAATCCAATCAGGAATAAGGTGTAATTCATCACTTCGGCGGCAGGCCAGAACAGCGCGGCGCCGCAGGCATATAAAAACAGGCCAGTAAGAATACCTGCTTTATAGCTGAATTTTTTCATCAGCATCCCGGCGGGGATGGGAATAACAAAATAGCCAAAATAAAAAGCCGACTGGATTAATCCGGCTTGAAAATTAGTCAGGGTAAAGGCCTGTTGAAATTGCGGTAATAAAATATCATTCAGATTATTGGCCACGGCCCACAGAAAAAAGAGGGAGCACAGCAGAGCAAAAGGAATAATGTAGCTCTTACTCTGCCCGCTCTCCATGGCGCGGTAACTTTGCGTTGGTATCGTTGTGTTTCCCATAGCGTCCTCATCGGTTCAGAAGCATTTACAACAGCGTTCAGGGCGCAGTCTGGTGCTGCAGCAGACCGCAAAATTAAGTGAGCTCAGGTGACGCGCCGGTGAGTGAAATGAAAGTCACGGCGGAACTCATGGCTTCATTTTCAAATAAAAACCGCCTGTTAATATGATGATGGTCACACTTAACGTTCTGCGGGCCATTTTATGTGATAATTGTCACTTTAATTTTTCAAAAACGCTGACCGTTTGAGAAAATAAATTCACAAAACCACAATGCTAATGACCGAATGAATGTATATCGTGGAAAACGGGCAAATGTTACAAGAAAATAAAATGCCCGCTTGATTAAATATTATTAAGAACGGGCATTTTAAACGCGCTCTTAACGGACGTAATTCATCTTTTCATGGCGGAATTATTGACGCGGTTCACAAAATATAGTCATGAAAATTCCCCTTTGATTATTCAGGTTGATGATGAAGACCATTATTCACCCTATCCCACGGTAGCCGACGATATTTCCGTTGCCCTACCGTTGACGGATGATGAGTCACCAAAAGAGGAACGCAATGGAAAGAAACAGACTGGCCCGGCAGATTATCGATACCTGCCTGGAAATGACCCGCCTGGGGTTAAATCAGGGGACCGCCGGCAATGTCAGCGTGCGCTATCAGGGAGGAATGCTGATCACCCCCACCGGTATCCCGTATGAAAAGCTGACGGAAGACAAGATCGTCTTTATTGATGCCGACGGCCAGCATGAGCAGGGAAAACTGCCCTCCAGCGAATGGCGTTTTCATCAGGCGGCCTACCAGACGCGGCCCGATGCCCAGGCGGTGGTCCACAATCATGCCGTTCATTGTACGGCGGTGTCGATCCTCAACCGGCCCATCCCGGCCATCCACTATATGATTGCCGCGGCCGGCGGGAATTCGATCCCCTGCGCGCCCTATGCCACCTTCGGCACCCGCGAGCTGTCTGAACATGTCGCGGTGGCGCTGAAGCACCGCAAGGCGACGCTGCTGCAACATCATGGCCTGATCGCCTGCGAGGCCAGCCTGGAGAAAGCGCTCTGGCTGGCGCATGAAGTGGAAGTTCTGGCCCAACTCTATCTCAGCACCCTGGCGATTACCGACCCGGTACCGGTGCTGGATGACGAGGCGATCGCCATCGTGCTGGAGAAGTTCAAAACCTACGGATTACGCATTGAAGAGTGATGCCGCAATGCTAACAGGAGAGACGCGATGGCAAACAGAATGATCCTCAACGAAACGGCGTGGTTTGGCCGGGGAGCGATAAACGCATTAACCGATGAAGTGGCGCGGCGCGATTATCGCAAAGCATTGATCGTGACCGACAGCACGCTCGCCCGGTGCGGTGTGGCGGCGAAAGTCACCGACAAACTGGATGCCGCCGGGCTGGCATGGGATATGTTCAGCGACGTGATCCCTAACCCGACCATTGCCGTGGTCCAGCAGGGACTGCAGGCCTTTCAGCGCAGCGGGGCGGATTACCTGATCGCCATCGGCGGCGGTTCGCCGCAGGATACCTGTAAAGCGATCGGTATTATTCAGCGTAACCCGGAATTCGCCGATGTCCGTAGCCTTGAGGGGCTGTCGCCCACCCGTCAGCCCAGCGTGCCGATCTTCGCGGTGCCGACCACCGCGGGTACCGCGGCGGAGGTGACGATTAACTATGTCATCACCGATGAAGAACAGCGGCGCAAGTTCGTCTGCGTCGATCCGCATGATATTCCGCAGGTGGCCTTTATCGATGCCGATATGATGGACGCCATGCCGCCGGCGCTGAAGGCGGCTACCGGCGTGGACGCCCTGACGCACGCTATCGAAGGGTATCTCACTCGCGGCGCCTGGGCGTTGACCGAGGCGCTGCACCTCAAGGCCATCGAGATCATTGCCGGGGCGCTGCGCGGCTCAGTTGCCGGGGACGCCGGCGCGGGCGAAGCCATGGCGCTGGGCCAGTATGTCGCGGGGATGGGGTTTTCCAACGTCGGGCTCGGGCTGGTGCACGGCATGGCGCATCCGCTCGGCGCTTTTTACAACACGCCGCACGGCGTGGCGAATGCCATCCTTTTGCCGCACGTGATGCGCTTTAATGCTGAGGCGACCGGGGAAAAATATCGCGATATCGCCAGGGCGATGGGCGTCAGGGTGGAAGCGTTAAGCCTGACTGCCGCGCGCCAGGCGGCAGTGGAGGCGGTCTGCCAGCTAAACCGCGATGTCGGTATTCCCGGCCATCTACGCGAGGTGGGCGTCAGGAAAGAAGATATTCCGGCGCTGGCGCAGGCGGCGCTGGAGGATGTGTGTACCGGTGGTAACCCACGCGAGGCGCGCCTGGCCGATATCGTCGGGTTATATCAGGCAGCCTGGTGATTGCCAGGCCCGGGGGGGAAGCCGTCGGTGCCGGGAGCCGTTACCCTGCACCGGCACCTCTCTTAACGATGGTCAGCGCGTCAGCCGCAGCTGCTGCAGATTACCGTCCAGCTGGAGGTCGGTCTGCAGGCGGGCCACTTCCCGGCAGGTGAAGGCCATCTCCTGATGCGCGGCCAGTTTTTTGCGCCACTTCTCCGGGACCTCGGCCAGACGGGCGTACAGCCCCTCCAGGTCCTGAAACTCGTTCAACAGCTGGGCGGCGCTTTTGGGACCAATGCCCGCTACGCCCGGCACCTTCGAGCTGCTGATCCCCGCCAGCCCCCAGTAATCCGCCAGTTGCTCCGGAGTGACACCGAACTCGCTGGCGATAAAGGGCGCGTCCAGCCAGCGCTTCTGAAAGTAGTCGCGGATGCGGATGGTGGGTGACAGCAACTGACAGTAGCCTTTGTCAGTGGAGACGATGGTGGCCTGATGACCCGCCTGAGCTACCTTCACCGCCAGAGTGGCGGCGAGGTCGTCCGCTTCGCTGCCCGGCGAGGCCCAGCAGCGGATCCCCCGCTGTTCGAAGGCGGCCCGCAGCGCTGGCATCTCGGCCACCAGCGTTTCCGGCATCGGCGCGCGGCCGGCTTTGTACTCCGGCAGGCGCTGGTGGCGCCAGCCATGGGCGCGATCTTCATCATCAAACACCGCCACCGCGTGGGTGGGCTGACTGTGGACGATCAGCTGCTCCAGCGCATGCAGGCAGGTATCGACGCAGGGCGAACCCTGCACCGCATGGATGCGGCGGATCAGATTTAACGCGTCGACGATTAACAGATGAACAGCCACAGATACCCCCTTATTCTCAGCGTCTTTAGGGTAACATCGCCATCGGATCGAGGCTATCTGCGCCTGAACAATCAGGAAGATAACGCGCAAATTTCGCTAACTGACCGCCATCATCGGACTGACGATACCGGGCGCGGGTTCGCCGTACCACACCGCTTCGCGCACCGAAACCGGTTTGGCGATAAGCCCAAGGGCGTAAAAGCGATCGGCAATAGTCTGCTGGGCGCGGATCACTGACAGATCCATCGGCCTTGGGCGATGGCTGCGGCGGGCGAGAGCCATGCTCAGTGACCGGGCGTCAATCCCCAGCTCTGCCGAGAGTAAGCGGGCCGCTTCGCCACGATGTGAGTCGATAAACTGCCCGGTGTGGGTCAGCTCCGTCAGCAGACGGCGCATGATATCGCCATGCTGAGCGAGGTAGTCCCGTCGCGAAAGATAAAACTGATGGTTGTTGACCCGTCCTTCGCCGCTGGCGACCACCCGCAGCTCGCCGGTGTGCTCGGCGTCGCTGAGCAGCGGGTCCCACATCATCCAGGCGTCAACCGCCAGGTAGTCGCTGGCGGTCAGCGGGTATTTCGGCGGGGTATAGACCACCCGCACGTCGTTCAGCCCCAGCCCGGCGTCTTCGAGGATCTGCAGCAGCAGCCAGTGGACATTCGACCCCTTATTGAGGGCGATGCGTTTGCCGCGCAGATCGCTGAGCTGGCGAATGTCGCTCTCCTGCGGGACGACCATCGCCACGCTGCGCGGCGCCGGCGGCTCCCATGCGACGTACATCAGTTCGCTATTGCTGGCCTGGGCAAACACCGGCGGCGCTTCCCCGGTGGTGCCGAAGTCGATCTCGTTGCAGGCGAGGGCGTGGAGGAGCTGCGGTCCGGCAGGAAACTCACTCCACAGCACGTTGACGCCGAGGCTGGCGAAGGCGGTTTCCAGACTCTGGCGGGCTTTCAGGATCCCAAGGCTGCCGAAGCGCTGGTAGCCAATGCGCAGTTCGCGATCGGCCCCGACCTCGCTGGCGAACGCCCGCGGCGGCGCAGGCGGGCGGCGGCGGCTTTTGATCAGCCCGAGGTTGGCAAGCTGGGTGCGCAAGGTATGCCGACTGATCCCCAACAGCGCGGCCGCCTGGCTCTGGTTATCATCGCAATGCACCATGGCGTGGCGAATCAGGGCGCTGGTGACTCGCTGCCACAGCGGCTCGCCGGGAAGCGCCAGCTGGTGGCGAATAAAGTCATCCAGTTCATGGTCGTTCGCTGGCGACGGGGCGTCGTTGAGCGTCGCCAGGCGCAGCTGGGCAGGACTGATCTCCTCTTCTTTACTGAGCAGTACTGCGTTATGCAGGGTGTTTTCCAGCTCGCGAATATTGCCCGGCCACGAATAGTCCATCAGCCGGGCCAGTGATTCCGGCGCCAGACGCAGGGTTGGCCGCCCGAGGCGCCGGGCGTAGAGTGATAAAAAGTGGTGCGCTAGCAGCGGGATATCCTGCCGACGCTGGCGCAGCGGCGGCAGCGGCACCACCGCGATATTCAGCCGATAGTAGAGATCCTCGCGAAAGCGGCGCTCACGGATCGCCTGGGCCAGGTCAACGTGGGTGGCGGCAATCACCCGGACATTCACTTTAATCGCTTTGCGTGAGCCGACGCGGGTAATTTCACGCTCCTGCAGCACCCGCAGCAGCTTGACCTGCAGCGGCAAGCTTAATTCGCCGATCTCGTCCAGCAGCAGCGTCCCCCCTTCCGCGGCTTCAAACCAGCCGGGCTGCCCCTGCTGTGCGCCGGTGAAGGCGCCTTTCTCATGGCCGAACAGCTCGGCTTCGGCGAGGCTCTCGGTCAGCGCGCCGCAGTTGACCGCCAGAAACGGTTGCTGGCGACGGGCGCTGTGATGATGGAGATAGCGCGCCACCACCTCCTTGCCGGTGCCGGTTTCGCCCACGATCAGCACGGTCGCCTCCGTTGGCGCGAGCTTGTCCAGCAGGCTCTGGAAAGCCTTCGACGCCGGGTCGATCAGCGCAGGAGCGGTGGAAGGGGATTCTGGGTTCAGCATAGCGGGCCTCCGATCATTGACGCTCTGAACTTATCCTGCGGCGGCAGCGGAAACCAGAGGGGGAAGGCCAGCGGCTGTTGCAAATGCGCCAGCGGATGCGCGGCGGCTGCGTGATTTGCAACAGTGTGGCGCGGCGAAGCTGTTTTCAGTGCATTGATTTTAAAAGATTAATTTTTCATTCACCATTGGCATGATTATCGCTAACACTCATATAACCAAATTAAAACATCTCTTCGATAAATATCGGATATGGTTATATAGGAAATAGATAATGACGCAGCAAACTCCCGACAAGATCAATGTCTTCTGGTTCTTACCTACTCATGGCGATGGCCGCTATCTGGGTACCACCGAGGGTGGACGCCCGGTCGATTTACCTTATCTGCAGCAGGTGGCGCTGGCGGCCGACAGCCTGGGCTACTACGGCGTGCTGATCCCCACCGGTAAAAGCTGTGAAGATTCGTGGCTGGTGGCCTCGGCGCTGGCGCCGTTGACCCGCCGTCTGCGCTATCTGGTGGCGGTCAGGCCGGGCCTGCAGCCGCCAACCCTGGCGGCGCGGATGGCGGCCACTCTCGACCGTTTATCGGAAGGTCGGCTGCTGATCAACGTCGTCACCGGCGGCGACCCGGTGGAAAACAAAGGCGACGGTATCTTCCTCAGCCACAGCGAGCGCTATCAGGTGACCCGCGAATTTCTTGATGTTTACACTCGCCTGCTGCGCGGGGAAAAAGTGGATTATCACGGCGAGCATATTCACGTGGAAGGCGCTGAAGTGCTGTTCCCGCCGGTGCAGGAGAATGGCCCGCCGCTCTATTTCGGCGGCTCTTCTGATGCGGCCATTGATGTGGCGGCCGAGCAGATCGACAGCTATCTGACGTGGGGTGAACCCCCGGAACTGGTGGCGGAGAAGCTGGCGGTGGTGCGCGAGCGCGCCGCGGCCCGCGGACGCACCCTGCAGTATGGCATTCGTCTGCACGTCATTGTGCGCGAAACGGAAGAAGAGGCATGGGCCGCCGCCGACCGGCTGATCGCCCATCTTGACGACGATACCATCGCCCAGGCGCAAAAGATCTTCGCCCGCATGGACTCGGCCGGCCAGGCGCGGATGAGCGCCCTGCATCAGGGATCGCGCGATAATTTGCGCATTGCGCCCAATTTGTGGGCCGGCGTCGGGCTGGTGCGCGGTGGCGCGGGTACCGCGCTGGTGGGTAATCCACAGCAGGTGGCGGAACGCATCCGCGAATATCAGGCGCTCGGCATCAGTAACTTTATCTTTTCCGGCTACCCGCATCTGGAAGAAGCGCACCGCTTTGCTGAGCTGGTGATGCCTCTGTTGCCGCTGGAAAACGCGGCCTCGTCGAAGGCGCGTAGCGTGAACACCGGTCCGTTTGGCGAAACCATCGGCGGCGATAAGCGCCCGGTGCGCCAGGTCAGCGCCAGCTAATGGCCCGGAGCGCGACCATGAGACAGCATACCGGAGGAGGGCAGCGATGAGCGCAGAACCGCATATCGTGATTATCGGCGGCGGCTTTAGCGGCGCGGCGGTGGCGATTGAGCTGCTGCGCCTGGCGCCGAACGGGGTGCGCGTGACGCTGCTGGAGCCGCGCCAGTCCCCCGGGGCCGGGGTGGCCTACTCCACTGCGGAGCCGACGCACCGGATTAACGTCCCGGCCGCTCGCATGCAGCTGGCCGGCGACGAAGAGGGTGCCTTCGATCATTGGTACCGCCATCAGCCTGCCTTTGCCGTCGATGTGCAGGCGCTGCGCCCGGACGGTTCTGTCTACCCTCAGCGCGGCCAGTTTGGTCGCTATGTGGCACAGCGTTTTGCCGACGCCGCGGTAGCCAGCGGCGGACGGCTTCGCCACCTGCGCGACCGGGCGCTCGCTTTTCATCAGGGGACGGTGACCACCGACGGCGGCCTGCAGCTTAAGGCCGATCTGCTGGTGCTGGCGATCAGTCATCCACCGCCTTCGCTGCCGCCGCAGGTCGAAGCCTGGCGTCATCATCCGGCGCTGATTGCCAACCCGTGGCAGCCCGGCGCGCTCGATGCCATCGCCCCGCACGCCCGGGTGGCGGTGATGGGCACCGGATTAACCATGGCCGATACGGTGGCGACGCTGGACCGGCTGGGCCACCGCGGCAGTATCGTCGCCTTTTCGCGCCATGGCCTGCTGTCGCGCGGCAACCTTAGCGGCGGGGGGGCAACCTGGCCTGGCGACTATCAGCAGGGCAGCCTGCGTCAGCGCCTGCGCCAGATCCGCCTCGACGTCGCCTATGCGGCGCAGCAGGGCCTGAGCTGGCAGGTGGTGCTGGATGCGGTTCGTCAGCAGGGGCAGCGGATCTGGCAGGCGCTCAGCGTCGCCGATCGCCAGCGTTTTCTGCGCCATCTGCGCCATTACTGGGATGTCCACCGCTACCGCGTGGCGCCGCAGGTCGCCGAGGTACTGGAGGCGCGCCAGCACACGGGCAGTCTGCAGGTGCAGGCGGCCAGGCTACTGTCGATGAGCGGTGAAGGCGAGACGTTACGTCTGACGCTGTCACGGCGCGGCGGCGGCGTGCAGACGCTGAGCGTCGATCACCTGATCCTGACCACCGGACCCGCACACCGCGCCCTGACCGACAGCCAGCCATTTTTACAGGACCTCGCCCGCCGCGGCCTGATTCGCGCCGATGCCCTCGGCATGGGCCTGGAGGTAGACAGCCGTTCCCGGGCAGTGGCTGAGCCGCACGTTGAGGCGCTGCCAGTGCTGGTGGCCGGTCCGGCCGCCCGCGGGCGTTTTGGCGAACTGATGGGCCTGCCGCAGGTAGCCGACCATGCCGCTGACGTGGCGGCGCAAGCGTTACTCACGCTCGGGATCCCGCAGGACTCCCGATGTCCTGCGTACTGAATACCTCCCTTTATTTTCCCTGATTCATTTTGATGCGTGCGCCCTGGCGACGGGCCGCGCTATGGAGATTGCTATGTCATCACAACGTGAAATTCGTCTTAACGCTTTCGATATGAACTGCGTCGGCCATCAGTCGCCGGGCCTGTGGGCGCATCCCCGGGATCGCTCCTGGCAGTATAAAGATCTGGAGTACTGGGTGGATCTGGCGCGGCTGCTGGAGCGCGGCAAGTTCGACGGGCTGTTTATCGCCGACGTGCTGGGGATCTATGACGTGCTGGACGGCAGCGGCGACGCGGCGATCCGCCAGGCGACGCAGGTCCCGGTCAACGATCCGCTGGCTCTGATCACCCCGATGGCGCTGGTGACGGAGCATCTGGGCTTCGGCCTGACCGCCTCGTTGTCGTTTGAGCACCCTTACCCTTTCGCTCGTCGTCTGTCGACGCTCGACCATCTGACCAAAGGGCGGGTGGGCTGGAATATCGTCACCTCCTATCTGGAGAGCGGGGCGCGCAATATCGGCCAGCAAACCCAGACCGACCATGACACCCGCTATGACTATGCCGATGAGTATTTGCAGGTGATCTACAAACTGCTGGAGGGAAGCTGGGAGGACGGGGCGGTGCTGCGCGACAGAGAGCGTAAGATCTTCAGCGATCCGCGGAAAATCCATCCCATTAACCATCAGGGACAGTTCTTTTCCGTGCCGGGGATCCACCTCTGCGAGCCATCCCCGCAGCGCACGCCGGTGCTGTATCAGGCGGGGGCGTCCAGCCGCGGCAAACAGTTCGCCGCCGGCCATGCCGAATGCGTCTTCGTCGCTGCGCCGTCGAAGGTGCTGCTGAAGAAGACGGTGGCGGATATTCGCCGCCGGGCGGCTGAGGCGGGGCGCGATCCGCACAGCATCCTGATCTTCAACCTGCAGACGGTGATTGTCGGCGACACCGACCGCGAGGCGCAGGCGAAGTGGCAGGAATATAAGCAGTACGTCAGCTATGAAGGCGCGCTGGCGCTGCTCTCCGGCTGGACGGGGATCGATTTCGGCCAGTATCAGCCGGATCAGGTGCTGAAGTATCTGCACACCAACGCCATTCAGTCGGCGGTGGAGGCCTTTTCGACCGCTGATCCGAACCGCCAGTGGACGGTGCAGGCTCTGGCCGATTGGGCGGGGATCGGCGGCTTCGGTCCGCTGGTGGTCGGCAGCGCGCAAACCGTGGCGGACGAACTGCAGTCCTGGGTCGAAGAGACGGACGTCGATGGCTTTAACCTCGCCTATGCCGTCACTCACGAAACCTTCCGCGACGTCGTCGAGCTGCTGGTGCCTGAGCTGCAAAAGCGCGGCGTCTTTAAGCAGGAGTACCGCGAGGGGACCCTGCGCGAAAAACTGTTCGGCGCCGGCCCGCGTCTGGCCGCGCCTCACCCGGGCGCCAGCTACCGCCGCGATGCGCGCACGGCGGCATCGGTAGAGGAGAAGGTGACATGATCGCTATCGATGACCTGCATAAAAGTTATCGCACGGCGGATGGTCGGCTCAGCGCGGTGCTGAAAGGGCTGTCGCTGCAGGTACCTGAGCGCTCCATCACCGCGGTGGTGGGGCCGAGCGGCGCCGGTAAATCAACCCTGGCGCGCTGCATCAGCCTGCTGGAGCAACCGGACAGCGGCAGCATTCGTATCAATGGCCAGGATCTGTCGGCGCTGTCCGGCGAGGCGCTGCGCCGGGAGCGGCGGGCGATTGGCACCGTTTTCCAGTCTTCGGCGCTGCTGAGCCGCAGGACCGCCTGGGAGAATGTCGCCCTGCCGCTGGCGTGGCTGGGTGTGGTGGAGCGCGATATCAAGGCGCGGGTTGGCGAGCTGCTGGAGAGCGTCGGTCTGAGCCACAAAGCGGATGCCTGGCCGGCCCAGCTCTCAGGCGGCCAGCGCCAGCGGATCGGCATTGCCCGCGCGCTGGCGCTGCGCCCGTCCGTTCTGCTGGCGGATGAAGCCACCTCCGGCCTCGATCCTCAGGCCACGGCCTCGGTGCTGGCTTTGCTCAAGCGGCTGCGTGACGAGTACCAGCTGGCGATCGTCCTGATCACCCATGAAATGGACGCGGTGCGCACGGCGGCGGATGCGGTGGCGGAGATCCGCGACGGGACGATCGTCCAGTACGGGCGGATCGAAGATCTGCTGGCGCGTCCCGATTCTCTGCTCGGCCAGCAGCTGTTGCCGCTGACGCCGGCGGCAGCGGCCCACAGCGATCTGCTGTTGCGTCTGAGTTACCGCTGGGATGTGCCGGTGGCCACCGACTGGATCAGCCGCCTGAGCCAGCAGTGGGCGCTGCAGATCGATCTCCTTGGCGGTCACGTCGAGGTGATCAATGGTCGGCTGGCCGGTCGCCTGCAGGCCGGAGTGCGCTTTCAGGGCGAACGCCTGTCGCCCGCGCGACTGCAGGGCCTGCTGGCGCAGCTCGGCATTACGGCGGAGATCCTCGACAGCGCGCCATTGCTCAGGGAGGCGGTATGAAACCGACAGTCATCAGCCAGGATACCCCCTGGGGCGAAATTCCTTCGCTGCTGCTCCCCGCTTATGGCGAAACCTGGCTGATGGTGGCCATTGTGATGCTGTTTGTCGTCACGCTGGGAGGGCTGGTGGGGGTGGTGTTGTTTAACGCCTCGCCGCGGGGGTTATTTCCGCACGCGCTGCTGTACCGGCTGCTGAACTGGGTGGTCAATATGGGACGTTCGCTGCCATTTCTGGTGCTGATGGCCGCCATTATCCCGTTCACATACTGGCTGACCGGCACCACGATTGGCATCCCCGCCGCGGTGGTGCCGATGATCGCCGCCGGCGTCCCGTTCTTTGGCCGTCTGGTGGAGAACGCGCTGCGCGAGTTGCCGGCGGAGGTCACCGCAGTAGGCGTCGTCTGCGGCGGGTCGCGCTGGCAAATCATTGCCAGCGCGCAGCTCAGTGAAGCCTTGCCCGCGCTGGTGGCGGCGGTGACGCTAAACCTGGTCTCGATGATTGAGTATTCGGCTATCGCCGGGACCATCGGCGCTGGCGGCATCGGCTACCTGGCCGTGGTGTACGGCTATCAGCGCTTCGACAACCACATCATGATCGCGACGATCGTTGCCCTGATCGCCACGATCCAGTTGATTCAATTTTTGGGTGACCGTCTGGTCAACCGTTTACGCCACACGCAGGGGAACCTTGTATGACAACAGAGCAATTTGAGTTACGTAAAGCGCGGCGCTGGCCCTGGCTGGCGGCGCTGGCGGTGATTATCCTGCTCGCCATCGCCTTCTGGTGGTGGCGGGGACATTCCCAAAGCCAGCAGGTGGTCTTCGGCAGCACGTTAAAAATTCACTACGAGCCGGCGATGGCTGGAGAGCAGCGGATCATTGAGTATATTAATCAGCATATTGCGCCCGATTACGGTCTGAAACTGGAGGCGGTGGGAGTGCAGGATCCGGTCCAGGCTGACCGCGCGGTAGCGGAAGGACAGTATGCCGGGACGATCTATCAGCATCAGTGGTGGCTTAAACAGGTGGTGGACGCTAACGGCTTTGCGCTGTCGACCACGGTGCCGGTGTTCCAGTGGGCGTTCGGCATCTATTCCGACCGCTACTCGTCGGTACAGGCGTTACCCAACGGCGCGACCATCGTCGTGCCTGACGATGGCGCCAATCAGGGGCAGGCTCTGTGGCTGCTCCAGCGCATTGGGTTGATCTCGCTCGACCCGGCGGTGGAGCCGCGCACGGCGAAGCTGAAAAATATTGTCGGTAACCCGCATCAGTTTGTCTTTAAAGAGCTGGATCTGCTGACCATGCCGCGGGCGTTAAATTCGGTGGATGCCGCCATCGGCTATGTCTCGCAATTTGACGCCGGGAAAGTCCCGCGGGAGAAAGGCATATTATTCCCGCCGGCGCCGCGCACCTTTGCTTCGCAATTAGTGATTGGTACGCCGTATTTATCGCAGGAAAATATCGTCAAATTAAAACAGGCTTTTTCTGACCCACGGATCCAGACGTGGTTAAAAACCACCGATGACCCGCTGGTAAAAGACGTATTAGTTCCGGTGTCCGCGGAATAAGCATCCTGCACGACGTCTATTTTCGTTGTTATTTATTTCCCTTGAGGATGCGCGAAAGCGCGTCCTTTTTGTGCTGGTAATATTTATTAACTTATTGATTATATTGATTTTTATATAATGATTTGTTGTTTTGATTCTCGCCGCGCGCGGTCTATAACCGCTAATGACCTGCACAAAATAATAAGGTGAAAAAATGAGTACATTTCCAGTGGATAATCCCGGTATCGCTTCGGTACCGGTCAGTAGCGTCGGGGATGTGGCGCGGCTAATTAATTCCGGCAAGGAACAAGCGAAATATGCGCGGATGATTGTCTTCCTCGCGCTGGGGGGCGTCTTTCTCGACGCGTATGACTTAACCACGCTCTCCTACGGTATTGATGACGTTGTGCGTGAATTCCAGCTCTCACCGCTGCTGACCGGCCTGGTGACCTCTTCCATTATGGTCGGGACCATCGTCGGCAATATTATCGGCGGCTGGCTGACCGATAAATATGGTCGCTATTCGGTCTTTATGGCCGATATGTTCTTTTTCGTGATTTCGGCTATCGCCGCCGGGCTGGCGCCGAACGTCTGGGTGTTGATTGGCGCCCGCTTCCTGATGGGCATCGGCGTCGGCATCGACCTGCCGGTGGCGATGTCCTATCTGGCTGAGTTTTCCCGCTTTGCCGGCAAAGGCAACAAAGCGGCTCGCCTCGCGGCGTGGTGCCCGATGTGGTACGCCGCCTCAACCGTCTGCTTTCTCATTATCTTCGGCCTCTATTTCCTGCTGCCGCAGGAGCATCTTGACTGGCTGTGGCGCGCCTCCCTGCTGTTCGGCGCCGTGCCGGCACTGTTGATTATTGCCGTCCGCAGTCGGTTTATGAACGAATCCCCGCTGTGGGCGGCGAACCAGGGCGATCTGACCTCTGCGGTGCGTATTTTACGCGATTCCTGGGGGATCCATGCCCATGAGGTCCCGGCGGCGAAGCCCGCGCCAGCGCCGAAAGTGAGCTTCCGCGTGCTGTTCGAAAAACCCTACCGTGAGCGGACTATCGTCGCCGGGGTGATGAATATCTGTATCTCCTTCGAGTACACGGCGATTGCCTTTTTCCTGCCGTCAATTCTTGCCCAGTTCCTCGGGGCTGGCGTCTTCGAAACTATTTCGGCATCGCTGGGGCTGAACGCCCTGTTTGCTTTTACCGGCGGGCTGCTCGGTATGCATCTGGCGTGGAAATATCCTTCGCGTCATGTGGCGATAGCCGGCTTCGCCCTGCAGTTTGTGGCGCTGATTGTGCTGGCGCTGGTGGGGCAACCGCACGCGACGGCAGGCATCGTGCTGGCCATCGCGATGCTGGGGCTGTGGCTGTTCGCCGAAGGGTTTGGCCCGGGTGCGCAGCTGATGATCTACCCGGCGCTCTCCTATCCTACTGCCATTCGCGCCACCGGGGTCGGTTTCAGCCGGGCGCTCTCCGGGATCGGCAGCGCGCTGGCGCTGTTTATTCTGCCGCTGCTGCAGGCCTCGCTCGGCACGCAGATGTTCTGGGTGGTCTCGCTTGCCGCCATTATTCCCATTTTCTTCCTGCTGGCGGTCCGTCATGAACCGACGCGAGAAGATATCGACGCAATCCATGAATAAGGAACTGACAATGACCTTGCTCTCCACAGGCACCGATTATGACGCACTGGCGGCCACCTTCCGCCCGATATTCACCCGTATCGCCCAGGGCGCCGCGGAGCGCGAACAGCAGCGCACTCTGCCCGATGAGCCGATCCGCTGGCTGAAGGAAGCGGGCTTCGGCACGCTGCGTATCCCGCGCGAGAAGGGCGGCTGGGGCGCTTCGCTGCCGCAGCTCAGCGCGCTACTGATCGAGCTGGCGCAAGCGGACTCTAACCTGCCGCAGGCCCTGCGCGCGCACTTTGCCTTTGTGGAAGATCAACTGAATCAGCCGGATTCCGCCGGGCGCGACCGCTGGTTTCGTCGCTTCCTCGACGGTGAGCTGGTGGGCAGCGGCTGGACCGAGATCGGCGCGGTGAAGCTGGGAGAGGTGAACACCAGGGTGACGCCGACAGAGGGCGGCTGGCGACTCGACGGCGAGAAGTTTTACAGCACCGGCGCGTTATACGCCGACTGGATCGATGTGTTTGCCCGGCGCAGTGATACCGCCGGCGACGTGATTGCCCTGGTCAGTACCCAGCAGACCGGCGTGGCGCGGGAAGATGACTGGGATGGCTTTGGCCAGCGGTTGACCGGCAGCGGAACCACCCGCTTTACCGGCGCCAGGGTTGAAACCGAACATGTTTATGATTTTGCCCAGCGCTTTCGCTATCAGACCGCTTTCTACCAGCATGTGCTGCTGGCGACCCTCGCGGGTATTGGCCTGGCGGTTGAGCGGGATGCCGCGCAGGGCGTCAAACACCGCTCCCGGATGTACAGCCACGGTAACGCCGCCGTGCCGCGCGATGACGCCCAGGTTCTGCAGGTCGTTGGGCAGATCAGCAGCTGGGCATGGGCGACCCGGGCCGCGGTCCTGCAGGCCGCGGAATCGCTGCAACAGGCCTATGTGGTGCACGCCAGCGACGACGACGCGTTGATTGCCCAGCGTAACCAGCTGGCGGAAGTGGAAGCGGCGCAGGCGCAGGTGATCGCCAGCGACTGGATCCCACGGGCGGCGACGGAGCTGTTTAATGCCCTCGGGGCGTCGGATACGCGAACCCGTCTGGCGCTGGATCGCCACTGGCGCAATGCGCGGACGGTCGCCTCGCATAATCCAGTGATTTATAAGGCACGTAATATCGGTAACTGGCTGGTGAACGGTGAAGCGCCCACCTTTATCTGGCAGATAGGCAATGGTGAGAAAACGGCGGGGTAAGCCTGTCGGCGACGGGAGGCGCAGTGCTTCCCGTCGTCAGGAAAATCAAGGTTTATCCAGCGACCAGGTGGCGCTGCGCACGTCGACTTTCACCGGCAGCAGGCCAATGCGCGTAAAGGTATCCGCCAGCGCCTGCTGTTCGTTATACACCGCCGGCGTCATGCGTTCGGCACCGTAGGGCAGGCGGGCCAGGGTCTTCAGCCAGATGGCTTTATCCAGTCCGGTTGAGGTCGACAGCAGCCCGGCGGCCTCGTCCTGATGGCTGTTCGCCCACGCGCTGAGTTTGCCTAGCTCATCGACCACCTGCTTTGCCGTCTCCGGATAGGTATCCGCAAACTTACGGCTGGCGAGATAGAAGGTGTAGTGCGGCACCAGCCCCTCGGCATTGCGGATCTGTCGGGCTTTCGCGTTGGTTTCCACTTCTGCGAGGAACGGATCCCAGATCACCCACGCATCAATCGCCCCGCGCTGGAAAGCGGCGCGGGCGTCCGCCGGCGGCAGATAGACCGGGGTGATGTCTTTATAGCTGAGGCCCGCTTTTTCCAGTGCGGCAACCAGCAGGTAGTTGACGTCAGACCCCTTGTTCAATCCCACGCGCTTGCCTTTCAGATCGGCCACGCTGTGGATTGCCGACTGTTCAGGCACCACAATCGCTTCCGTTTTCGGGTTAGCGGGGGAGTGGGCAAGGTAGACCAGATCGGCTTGCGCCGCTTGGGCAAAGGCCGGAGGCGCATCGCCGGTCGCGGCCAGATCGATGCTACCGACGTTCAGCCCCTCCAGCATTTGCGGTCCGGCGGGGAATTCGACCCAGCGTACGGCAATGCCCTGTTTTTTCAGGCTCTCATCCAGCGTGCCGCGATACTTCAGCAGCGCGAAGATATTCGCTTTTTGATAACCGATGTTGACGGTTTCCGGCGCTTTGGCCAGCGCGGAGGTAGAGAGGGCGGCGAGGACCAGCAGCCATGCGGGGCGGAATCGGTTGGACATTGTCTGTTCTCCTTAGCGGTTTTGCGTAAGGTAACAAACAGCGCTTATAACCATTAAATAACTAAAATTTTATTGATATAACAAAAAGAGTTATTCAGGACGATGACCCGACACGCCGAGGCGTGCCGGGTCTGGGGATTAATCGCAGGAGACGATCTTCATTGCCAGGCCACCGCGAGAGGTTTCCCGGTACTTGGCGTTCATGTCTTTACCGGTTTCGTACATGGTCTCGATCACTTTATCGAGGCAGACGCGCGGCTCGCTGGTCCGGCGCAGCGCCATTCGCGCGGCGTTGACCGCTTTCACGGCGGCGATAGCGTTGCGTTCGATACACGGCACCTGCACCTGGCCGGCAACCGGGTCGCAGGTCAGGCCGAGGTTATGCTCCATGGCGATTTCTGCCGCGATGCACACCTGACCCGGGCTGCCGCCCAGCAGTTCTGCCAGACCGGCTGCCGCCATCGAGCAGGCGACGCCCACTTCGCCCTGGCAGCCGACTTCAGCGCCGGAGATGGAGGCGTTCATCTTATACAGCGAACCAATCGCGCTGGCGACCAGCATATAGCGGGCCAGGGAGTTGCTGTTCACCTTGCGGATAAACTTGTCGTAGTAGGCCAGCACCGCCGGGACGATACCGCAGGCGCCGTTGGTTGGCGCGGTAACGACCCGGCCGCCGGCGGCGTTCTCTTCGTTCACCGCCAGGGCGAACATATTAATCCAGTCCACCACCGCCATCGGATCGCTGTTGGTGGTGTCCTGGCTCACCAGCATGCGGCGCAGCGCGGCGGCCCGGCGCGGGACGCGCAGTTTGCCCGGCAGGACGCCTTCGGTGGTGATGCCGCGCTCGATACCGGCGCTCATCACTTCCCACACCGCGGCAAAGTGTTGCTCCAGCGCTTCTTTACTGTGCAGCGCCAGTTCGTTCTGCATCATCAGGCCGGAGAGCGACAGCCCGGTTTCACGGCAGTGACGCTGCAGGTCGGCCGCGTTTTTATAGGGGTAAGGGACGGCAACCGGCGCGTCGGTGGTCTGGCCGAAGTGCGCTTCATCAACGATGAAGCCGCCGCCGATGGAGTAATACGTCTGGCTGTAGAGCACCTTGTCACCGGCCAGGGCGGTGATGCGCATACCGTTTTCATGCAGCGACAGATTGTCGGCATGGAAATTCATGCACTGATCGACCGGGAAGTCCACTTCGTGCTGACCGTTGGCCAGCATCAGGCGGCCGTGAGTGTTAACGTCCTGAATAAAGCCTGCAATGGCGTCGATGTCGACGGTATCCGGCAGGTTGCCGGCGAGGCCCATGATAATCGCGATATCGGTATGGTGGCCTTTACCGGTCAGGGAGAGGGAGCCATAGACGTCGACGACGACTTTGCTGACGTCGGCCAGCAGGCCGCGTGCAATCAGGTCGTCTGTAAATTGTTTGCCCGCTTTCATCGGTCCAACGGTATGGGAGCTGGAAGGGCCAATGCCGATTTTAAAGATATCGAATACGCTGATCATATGTATTCCCGTGCTGTCGGAAAGCGCGCCGCCGTTAAGCGGCGCGGGGGGAGGTATTGACTGAATTAGCTGAACAGCGAGTAGAAGATCGCGGAGATGGCAATCAGACCCATAATCACCACGAAGACGTTGCTGATATGGCCGCTGTATTTACGCATCGCCGGCACTTTCTGAATCGCGTACATCGGCATCAGGAACAGGATCATCGCGATAATCGGGCCGCCAAGGGTCTCGATCATCCCGAGGATGCTCGGGTTCAGCGTCGCCACAATCCAGGTGGTCACCAGCATGAACAGCGCGGTCAGCTTGTTCAGTTTGTTGACTTCGATAGATTTGCCTTTACTGCGCAGGGATTTAATCACCATGCCGTTAAAGCCTTCGCGGGCGCCCAGATAGTGGCCGAGGAAGGATTTGGTGATGGCGATCATCGCGATGATCGGTGCCATCCAGGCGATAACCGGCGCGTTAAAGTGGTTTGCCAGGTAAGACAGAATCGAGATGTTCTGCTCTTTCGCCGCCGCCAGGTCCGCCGGAGAGAGGCTCAGGACGCAGCTGAAGACGAAGAACATCACGGTCAGCACCATCATAATGTGAGCGCGGGCCAGGATGCTGGAGCATTTCTTCTCGGCGCCTGCGCCGTACTCTTCACGCTTGGCCACCGCGAAGGAGGAGATGATCGGCGAGTGGTTGAAGGAGAAGACCATCACCGGGATCGCCAGCCACAGGGTCATCAGCAGGCCATTGCCGGTTGCGGAGGCGCTGCTCAGGGAGAGCGTCTCCAGCGCCGCGCCGTTCCACTGCGGGATCAGGTACAGCGCCAGAATCATCAGGGCGATAACGAACGGGAACACCAGGATGCTCATCGCTTTCACAATCATCTGCTCACCGAAACGCACGATGGTCATCATGCCGACGATCAGGATCAGCGACAGAATGGCGCGCGGCGGCGGCGTCATGTGCAGTTGGTGCGCCATGAAGGTTTCGACGGTGTTAGTGATCGCCACGCTGTACACCAGCAGGATCGGGTAGATAGCGAAGAAGTAGAGCAGGGTAATCAGCTTCCCTGCGCCTACGCCAAAGTGTTCTTCAACCACTTCGGTGATGTCTTCGCCCGGATTTTTCCCGGAGAGGACGAAGCGAGTCATACCGCGGTGAGCGAAGAAGGTCATCGGGAAGGCCAGAATCGCCATGATAATCAGGGGGATCATGCCGCCGACGCCGGCGTTGATCGGCAGGAACAAGACGCCCGCGCCGATCGCTGTACCGTACAGGCCCAGCATCCACATGGTGTCGGTTTTACGCCATCCGCTGCGGGTTTCGCCCGAAACGATGGTGCTGGTTTGAGTGGTTTCCATCTGTATCTCCTGGAGGAATCAACAAAATCTAATGAACAAATACAATTACGTAACATGAAATTCGTTTGATTACGGTTTTTTAGAAATTTTCTCCGTAATAATTGGGCCGGAAAGATACATTTATATGGTTAATGCATCAGTGATCGCGATCTCAAATGCAATAATCCACTTTCAATGTGCGTATTTTTAGTCCAACAGCCTGTTTCTGGTGATCAGCCAGCGATTTGTGGCGCGCAGGCTACCATTTGCAGCATATGAGATAAAAGCGGAGCGGCGTAATAACGAGGGATTTACTGTAAAAAAGAGAAGTAGTCGACGTTTTTGCGCTTAAAACCATTTTTTGCAGTGATAATTGTCGCAGTTTTTACAAACGCAAACGATTGGCTATGTAGAAATGATTCAGGTGACTGAATAATAACAGAAAGGTTTTTAGCGCGTTCTGGAAGTCAGAGGAAGAGAGCCCGCCGGGGGCAGGCTGCAGAAGATACCCCGGCGGGAGAGCGAGAAATCAGGCGATGATTTCGTAGCAAGGAATGTAGGCGGTGCCGCCCGGCAGTTTCATACGATGCTGGGCGACGAAGCCCTGCAGCAGATCGTCCATGCGGCGCATCATCTCCGGGTCGCCATGCAGCTTGTAAGGACCGTACTGCTCAATGGCCTGGATGCCCACCTCTTTGACGTTACCCGCGACAATCCCGGAGAAGGCGCGACGCAGGTCGGCGGCCAGCACTTCTACTGGCTGGTCCGGGGAGAGCTTGAGATTGGCCATGTTGTCATGGGTCGGTTCGAACGGCATCTGCAGGTCCGGCGAGATGCGAATCGACCAGTTGAAACTGTAGGCATCATCGGTTTCGCGGCGGCTCTCTTTCACCAGCGGCATCGCTTTTTTCATCTGCCGCGCCACTTCCGCCGGATCGTCGATGATGATCCGATAGTGACGACGGGCGGACTCGCCCAGAGTATGGGTGATAAACTCGTCCAGCACGCGGAAGTAGTCGGCGCTCTCTTTCGGTCCGGTGAGGATCAGCGGCAGCACCTGCGCTTTGTTCTCCGGATGCATCAGAATACCCAGCAGGTAGAGCAGCTCTTCGGCAGTACCGACGCCGCCCGGGAAGATAATGATCCCGTGGGCGATACGCACGAAGGCTTCCAGACGCTTTTCGATATCCGGCATGATGATCAGTTCGTTGACCAGCGGGTTCGGCGGTTCTGCGGCAATGATGGACGGTTCGGTCATGCCGATAAAGCGGCTGTCTTTGTAGCGCTGCTGCGCGTGGCCGACGGCGGCGCCTTTCATCGGGGCCTCCATCGCGCCAGGCCCGCAGCCGGTGCAGATGTTCAGTTCGCGCAGTCCCAACTGGGTACCGACGCGGCGGGCGTAGAGATATTCGTTTTCATTGATGGAGTGGCCGCCCCAGCAGACGATCATGTTCGGCGCTTCGCCGACGTGCAGCGCGCGGGCGTTGCGCAGGATCGAAAACACCAGGTTGGTGATATGGACCGAACTTTCAAGATCGAGGTTCGGGAAGCGAACGGTATTGTGGATCTGGCCGTAAACGAACAGGATATCGCGCAGCACGGCAAACAGGTTGGCCTGCAGGGAACGGATAATGCGCCCGTCAACGAAAGCTTCTTCCGGCGGGTTGATCAGTTCCAGCTTCACGCCACGTTCGCGACGCAGCACGTTAATATCGAAGTTTTCAAAACGGGAGAGCAGCTCCTTGCTGTTATCGGTCAGGCTCCCCGAGTTGAGCACAGCAAGCGAGCAGTTGCGAAAGAGTTGATACAGGTCACTGCTGGCGGTGCGCTTAAGCATATCCACTTCCAGCTGCGACAGCATATCCATTGAACCAAGCGGGCTAACATGTGTAATCAAGTGAACTCCTTACAGGACGCTTATGGTCTTCCTGTGATTACAATAGCCCTGCGAGCGGCGTTTCCACAACCTTGCGCGCGCCTAAACGCACGCAAATTGTGAAATTATTTATTATTGTCGGGCGAGGCGGCCAGTGGCGGGGGAAAAGTCGCCGTTGCTGCGCCAGGGGTTGATATCCAGACCGCCGCGTCGCGTATAGCGGGCGTAAACGGAAAGCGATTCCGGCTGGCAGAAACGGAGAATATCGTTAAAGATGCGCTCGACGCACTGCTCATGGAATTCGTTATGGTGGCGGAATGAGACCAGATAGCGCAGGAGCTGCTCACGGTCGATTTTCGCCCCCCGATACTGGATCTGCACCGAGCCCCAGTCCGGCTGGTGGGTGATCAGGCAGTTGGATTTCAGCAGATGGCTGACCAGCGTCTCTTCCACGATTTTGCCGCTGGCGGCGCCCTGCAGATAGTCGGCGCTGAACTGATAGTTATCGATCTCGATATCCTGATCGTCGATGCAGGCGCCGTGCAGATGGGCGATCGGCTGGCCTTCCAGTTCATCCAGCCGATACAGCGACACCTTGACCTCGCCCTGCGCGCAGGCGCTGAGATCGCGAGTCAGCGTCTCTGCAACGTCCTGCCAGCTGGCGAAACGCGTCTGGTTAAAGCTGTTGAGGTACAGCTTAAAGCTTTTCGACTCCACCAGATTGACGCTGGTATCGGGTAGCTCGACGTGGCCGACAGCGACCTGCGGCAGACCTTTGGCGTTCAGCCAGGAGAGTTCGTACAGCGTCCAGATATCGGCGCCGTGAAACGGCAGGTTATCGGCATGCAGGCCCAGCGGATCGCGGTTAAGGCTGCGCGGAACGCCCTGCAGTAGCGAGGCGTCATAAGTATCGCGGTAATCGGTTGATTTACCGAGCGTCAGGCCGGCCAGCGCCTGATGATTATCGTAAGAAGACATGTTTCACCATAGTAAAGCGGGTACACTATCTCTCCAGTGTATCCTGTCTAACGTGAAGAGAGAAACCGGTGGACCATCAGACCGCAGAAGCGCTGCGCGCTTTTACCCAACGTTATTGCGCCGCCTGGCAGCAGCAGCGTAACAGCCTGCCGCGTAGTGAAGAGCTTTACGGCGTCCCGTCGCCTTGCGTCGTTGATACCCAGGGTGAGGCCGTATTCTGGCAGCCGCAGCCGTTTTCGCTGGCGCAAAATATTAGCGCGGTTGAACGCGCCCTGGATATTGTGGTACAACAGCCGCTTCATTCTTATTATACCACTCAGTTTGCCGGCGACATGACCGGCCGGTTTGACGGCGAAACGCTGACGCTGCTGCAGACCTGGAGTGAAGAGGATTTCCAGCGGGTGCAGGAAAACTTAATCGGGCACCTGGTGGTACAGAAGCGCTTGAAGCTGGCTCCGACGCTGTTTATCGCCACCCTCGAGAGTGAACGGGATGTTATTTCCGTCTGTAATCTCAGCGGCGAGGTGATCAAAGAGACCCTCGGTACCGCCAAACGCATCACGCTTTCCCCCTCGCTTGCGAGTTTCCTTAGCCACCTTGAGCCGGTTCTGTAATCCAGTCTACCTGGTCGTTTGTGAGAGATCTCTTACAAAACCTGTAAGAGATCGTCATCATTTAAGGCAAATTTAATCCCTTCATTTTTTTATAACTCATTGGTATTAAATCAGATCTTAATTTATTCGTCCTTTTGAGTGGGGACTAATCTTAAGAGATTGTCTCAAGAAGGGTTGTAAGACGAGGCAGAATCAGTGATCCTATGTCTGTCGACAGGGAGTCGCGAAATGAAGCGAACATCAGGATGATGGCGCTTCTGCAGGACCCGCCAGGATGGCGTTGCAAGGACAGGCTTCAGGATGAAGCAAGGATAACGCAGGATCGCGTAATGGACACCTCCAGGATGGAGAACGAGAGCCGCTCAGGATGAACGGTGGATCAGGAAGATCGGGACAAACTTATGGATAAGTCATTTCACATCGGGGTGGTGTGAAAGCAGGATGCACGAGTTTATGGATGAACATTGGTCAGGAGACCTCAGGAAAAGTTTTCAAGGACGAGCAGGGAGCACCAATGTAGCGGGAATGCTGCAAAACGAACCGGGAGCACTGTTTTTACAGTGCTCCCTTTTTTTATTTCTTTTGCGGATTTGCTATCCTGCGCCCGGTTTTTAACTCATCGAGGTTTCCCATGACTCTTCACGATAGCGTGCGCGATCGCCTGCGCGCCATTGAAGCCCTGCTGCGCGAAACAGAGCACTGGCAGGCGACGGCGCCGGACAGCAGCGCCTTCGCCAGCGATAAGCCGTTTTGCCTGGATACCCTGGAGCCGCTGGAGTGGCTGCAATGGGTGCTGATCCCGCGTATGCATCAGCTGCTGGAGAGCGGTCAGCCGCTGCCGCAAAATTTTGCCGTCGCGCCTTATTACGAGATGGCCCTGGATCAGGCCCACCCGGTTCGCGAATCCATGCTGGCGGAACTTCTGCTGTTAGATGCGCTGTTTGCCGGTGAGCAGGCCTGATGCTGGAGATTATCTACCAGGACGACTGGCTGGTGGCGGTCAACAAACCCTCGGGCTGGCTGGTACATCGCAGCTGGCTCGATCGCGACGAGAAAGTGGTGGTGATGCAGACCGTGCGCGATCAGATTGGCCAGCATGTCTTTACCGCCCATCGTCTCGACCGGCCCACCTCCGGCGTCCTGCTGATGGGGTTGTCGAGCGAAGCGGGCCGGCTGCTGGCGCAGCAATTTGAACAGCATCAGATCCAGAAGCGCTATCATGCGATCGTTCGCGGCTGGCTGATGGACGAAGCGCTGCTGGATTACCCGCTGGTGGAAGAGCTGGATAAAATCGCCGATAAATTTGCTCGTGAGGACAAAGATCCGCAGCCGGCGGTGACCCACTACCGCGGCCTGGCGACGGTGGAGATGCCGGTGGCAACCGGGCGTTATCCCACTACGCGCTACGGGCTGGTGGAACTGGAGCCGAAAACCGGCCGTAAGCACCAGCTGCGCCGCCATCTTGCCCATCTGCGTCATCCGATCCTTGGCGACAGCAAGCACGGCGATTTGCGGCAAAACCGCAGCGCCGCGGAACATTTTGGCTGTCACCGCCTGATGCTGCACGCCAGCGAGCTGTCGCTAACCCATCCGTTTACCGGCGAGCCGCTGACTCTGCGCGCCGGTTTTGACGAGGTCTGGATGCGCGCCCTGTCGCAGTTTGGCTGGCGCGGGCTTCTCCCGCTAAATGAAAGGGTTGAGTTTGCCGACGACTGCGGTCAGGATGAAGGGAATAAGGTCAATCCAGGGAGATAATAGCATGGCGGAAGTCGGAATTTTTGTCGGCACCATGTACGGCAACTCGCTGCTGGTCGCGGAAGAAGCGGAAGCGATCCTCAGCGGACTGGGACACAAGGCAACCGTGTATGAGGATCCGCAGGTCAACGACTGGGAATCCTATACTGGTAAATATGTGCTGGTGGTCACCTCCACCACCGGGCAGGGCGATCTGCCGGACAGCATTGTCCCGCTGTATGAGGGGATGAAAGATATGTATCAGCCCCATCTGCGCTACGGCATTATCGCGCTCGGCGACAGCACCTATGCTAACTTTTGCGGCGGTGGGCTGAAGTTCGACCAGCTGCTGCAGGAGCAGGGCGCGAAGCGCATCGGCGAGATGCTGAAGATTGACGCCAGCGAAGACCCGGAGCCGGAGAGCGTCTCCAATCCGTGGGTTGAGCAGTGGGCCACCCTGCTCGAATAAAAGCGCTGCCCTCTCCCTACGCAGAGGGCGCTCTTTCAATACGTCGCGGCCAGATATGCGGACGTCACAATGGTAGCGCGTTCCTGGCGCCACGCCTTTAGGCAAACGCCACAATATCCTTAGCAATATCATGGCTTAAGCCAGCCAGTTTCACCGGGTCAAGTGAGGTATTTCACACTCCGGCTCTTTTTGCTGCGCTTTGCGGCTCCAGCGGCGCTGGTTTTTCATTTCCGTGAACTTCCCCCCATTCTTTCAGGCATTCGCCACAAACCACCTGTAATAGCGGCGTAAAAGCTGTGTAGATGCACGGTGAGCCGCGGTGTGCCTCTTCATATACTGCTCCAGCCAGTGATAAATGCAGTGCCAGATATAACGACAACTATCAAAACACGACCACGTCATTCTGATTACCCTACAGGTTGTGCTGTTCAGAATGAACGTAGCTAAACGCTATGATTCAGGAGTACAACAATGAGTTCATTAAGTCAGGCGGCGACGGCGGCTGAAAAGCGCACCAACGCCCGCTACTGGATAGTGGTGATGCTGTTTATCGTCACTTCTTTTAACTATGGTGACCGGGCGACGCTGTCGATCGCCGGTTCGGAAATGGCCAAAGATATCGGCCTCGATCCTGTTGGCATGGGGTATGTGTTCTCCGCGTTCTCATGGGCTTATGTCATCGGCCAGATCCCGGGCGGCTGGCTGCTCGACCGCTTCGGTTCGAAGCGCGTCTATTTCTGGTCGATCTTCATTTGGTCGATGTTTACCCTGCTGCAGGGCTTCGTCGATATCTTCAGCGGCTTTGGCATTATCATCGCGCTGTTCACTTTGCGTTTCCTCGTCGGCCTTGCCGAGTCGCCGTCATTCCCCGGCAACAGCCGTATCGTCGCCGCCTGGTTCCCTGCGCAGGAGAGGGGGACGGCGGTATCGATTTTTAACTCCGCCCAGTACTTTGCCACCGTTATCTTCGCGCCGATCATGGGCTGGCTGACGCATGAGGTGGGTTGGTCGCACGTGTTCTTCTTTATGGGCGGCCTGGGGATCGTGATCAGCTTTGTATGGCTGAAAGTGATCCACGATCCGAACAACCATCCGGGCGTGAACCAGAAAGAGCTGGACTATATCGCCGAAGGCGGGGCGCTGATCAACATGGATCAGAAGAGCAGCGCACAGAAAGTGCCGTTTAGCGTCAAAATGGGGCAGATCAAACAGCTGATCGGATCGCGGATGATGATCGGCATCTATATCGGTCAGTACTGCATCAACGCCTTAACCTACTTCTTTATCACCTGGTTCCCGGTATATCTGGTGCAGGCGCGCGGTATGTCGATCCTCAAAGCCGGCTTTGTCGCGTCGATTCCGGCGGTGTGCGGCTTTGTCGGCGGGGTGCTGGGCGGGGTGATTTCCGACTGGTTAATGCGCCGCACCGGCTCGCTGAACATCGCGCGCAAAACGCCGATCGTGCTGGGGATGCTGCTCTCCATGACCATGCTGATGTGTAACTATGTCAATGTGGAGTGGATGGTGATCGGCTTTATGGCAATGGCCTTCTTCGGCAAAGGGATTGGGGCGCTCGGCTGGGCGGTGATGGCGGATACCGCGCCGAAAGAAATTAGCGGTCTCTCCGGCGGTCTGTTCAACATGTTCGGCAATATCTCCGGTATCGTCACTCCCATCGCCATCGGCTATATCGTTGGCACCACCGGCTCGTTCAACGGCGCGCTGATCTACGTCGGCATCCATGCCCTGGTGGCGGTGCTGAGCTACCTGGTGCTGGTGGGCGATATCAAACGCATCGAACTGAAACCTGTGGTGGGGCGCTCATCATGACGACCCAATCCAGCCCGATTATCACAGAGATGAAGGTCATTCCGGTGGCCGGGCACGACAGCATGCTGCTGAACATCGGCGGGGCGCACAACGCCTGGTTTACCCGCAATATCGTGGTATTGACCGATAACGCCGGCCACACCGGCGTTGGCGAAGCGCCCGGTGGGGAGGTTATCTACCAGACGCTGCTGGCGGCGATCCCGCAGGTGGTGGGCCAGGAGGTCGCCCGGCTCAATCGCGTGGTGCAGCAGGTGCATAAAGGCAATCAGGCGGCGGATTTCGATACCTTTGGCAAAGGGGCGTGGACCTTCGAACTGAAGGTTAACGCGGTGGCGGCGCTGGAAGCGGCGCTGCTCGACCTGCTCGGCCAGGTGCTGAAGGTGCCGGTCTGCGAGCTGCTGGGGCCGGGTAAGCAGCGTGATGCCGTCACCGTGCTGGGCTACCTGTTTTATATTGGCGATCGGCAGAAAACCGACCTTGGCTATCTGGACCATACGCCGGGCGATCATGAATGGTACCGCCTGCGTCATCAGCAGGCGTTGAGCAGCGAGGCGGTAGTGCGTCTGGCGGAAGCCGCCCAGGATCGCTACGGTTTCAAAGACTTTAAGCTGAAAGGCGGCGTGCTGCCCGGCGAGCAGGAGATCGACACCGCCCGGGCGCTGAAAAAGCGTTTCCCGGATGCGCGCATCACCGTCGACCCGAACGGCGCCTGGCTGCTGGATGAGGCCATCGCGCTGTGCAAAGGGCTGCAGGATGTCCTGACCTATGCCGAAGATCCGTGCGGCGCCGAGCAAGGCTTCTCCGGCCGGGAGGTGATGGCCGAGTTCCGTCGTGCCACCGGGCTGCCGGTCGCCACCAATATGATCGCCACCAACTGGCGCGAAATGGGTCATGCGGTGATGCTCAACGCCGTCGACATCCCGCTGGCGGACCCGCATTTCTGGACGCTCTCCGGCGCAGTACGGGTGGCGCAACTGTGTGACGACTGGGGGCTCACCTGGGGCTGCCATTCCAACAATCACTTTGATATTTCCCTGGCGATGTTTACCCACGTCGGCGCCGCCGCGCCGGGCAACCCCACCGCCATTGACACCCACTGGATCTGGCAGGAGGGCGACGCGCGCCTGACCAAAAATCCGCTGCAGATTATTCACGGCAAGATTGCCGTGCCAGACGCGCCGGGACTCGGCGTGGAACTTGACTGGGAGCAGGTGCGCAAAGCCCATGAGGCCTATAAAGCGCTGCCGGGCGGCGCGCGCAACGACGCAGGCCCGATGCAGTACCTGATCCCCGGCTGGACATTCGACCGCAAACGTCCCGTTTTCGGCCGCCACTAATTAAAAAGGATGATGCTATGACGACTTTCACTTCAACGCCCGTTGTTACGACCATGCAGGTGATCCCGGTTGCCGGCCATGACAGCATGCTGATGAACCTGAGCGGCGCGCACGCCCCGTACTTCACCCGCAATATTGTGATTATCAAAGATAACGCCGGGCATACCGGCGTCGGCGAAATCCCCGGTGGCGAAAAAATCCGCCAGACCCTGGAAGATGCCGCGCCGCTGGTGGTGGGCAAAACGCTGGGCGAGTACAAGAATGTGCTGGGCGCGGTGCGCAACCAGTTTGCCGACCGTGACGCCGGGGGCCGCGGCCTGCAGACCTTCGACCTGCGTACCACCATTCACGTGGTCACCGGGATTGAAGCGGCGCTGCTGGACCTGCTGGGCCAGCACCTTGGCGTCAATGTCGCTTCTCTGCTTGGCGATGGCCAGCAGCGCAGCGAAGTCGAAATGCTGGGCTATCTGTTTTTTGTCGGCAACCGCCACGCCACGCCGCTGGCCTATCAGAGCCAGCTGGATGAGCAGTGCGAATGGTATCGCCTGCGCCATGAAGAGGCGATGACGCCGGATGCGGTGGTCCGCCTGGCGGAAGCGGCGTATGAAAAATATGGCTTCAACGACTTTAAGCTGAAGGGCGGCGTGCTGGCCGGTTTTGAAGAAGCTGAGGCGATCAGCGCCCTGGCGAAACGCTTCCCGAATGCCCGCGTCACTCTCGACCCGAACGGCGCCTGGCTGCTGGAGGAAGCCATCCAGATTGGTAAACAGCTGAAGGGCGTGCTGGCCTATGCGGAAGACCCATGCGGCGCCGAACAAGGTTTCTCTGGCCGCGAAGTGATGGCCGAGTTCCGCCGCGCGACGGGCCTGCCGACCGCGACCAATATGATCGCCACCGACTGGCGACAGATGGGCCATACCTTGTCCCTGCAGTCGGTGGATATCCCGCTGGCGGACCCGCACTTCTGGACCATGCAGGGGTCGGTGCGTGTGGCGCAGATGTGCCATGAGTTCGGCCTGACCTGGGGATCGCACTCCAATAACCACTTCGACGTGTCGCTGGCGATGTTCACCCACGTCGCGGCAGCGGCGCCGGGCAAAATCACCGCGATTGATACCCACTGGATTTGGCAGGAGGGCAACCAGCGTCTGACCAAACAACCTTTTGAAATCAAAGGCGGTATGGTGCAGGTACCGAGTACCCCGGGCCTGGGGGTTGAGCTGGATATGGACCGCGTGATGCAGGCAAATGAGCTATATAAGAAACATGGTCTTGGCGCCCGCGACGATGCGATGGCGATGCAGTATCTGATCCCGGGCTGGACCTTTGACAACAAGCGTCCATGCATGGTGCGCTAAAAGGCCGCCGGCCTCTGCGGGGGCCGGCATTGCGCGACAGCGCCAGGGGTTGGCTCAGAGTAAGGACAGCACATGAAAATAGTGATCGCACCGGATTCCTGGAAGGAGAGTCTGAGCGCGCTGGAAGTGGCCACGGCGATAGAGCAAGGCTTTCGCGAGATTTATCCTGACGCGGAGTACGTCAAGCTGCCGGTTGCCGACGGTGGTGAAGGGACGGTGGAAGCCATGGTGGCGGCGACCGGCGGGCATCAGGTTCCGCTGACGGTCACCGGGCCGCTGGGTGAACCGGTTGAGGCATTTTATGGGCTGTCCGGCGATCGCCAGTGCGCCTTTATCGAAATGGCGGCAGCCAGCGGGCTGGAGAGTGTCCCGCCGGCGCAGCGTAATCCGCTGCTGACCACCTCCTGGGGGACCGGGGAGCTGATCCGCCACGCGCTGGACGCCGGCGTGCGGCAGATCATTATTGGCATTGGCGGCAGTGCGACCAATGACGGCGGCGCCGGGATGGCGCAGGCGCTGGGGGCGAAACTGTTGACCGCCGACGGCCAGCAAATCGCCTCCGGGGGCGGCGCGCTGGAGACGCTGGCGCGTATCGACCTTAGCGAACTCGATCCGCGGCTGGCAGATTGCCGGATTGAGGTTGCCTGCGACGTCACCAACCCGCTAACCGGCCCGCAGGGGGCCAGCGCGGTGTTCGGCCCACAAAAAGGGGCGACGACGCAGATGATCGACCGCCTCGACAGCGGCCTGCTGCACTATGCCCGGATTATCGCCCGCGATTTAGATATCGATGTGCTGAGCCTGGAGGGCGGTGGCGCGGCGGGCGGCATGGGGGCGGCGCTGTATGCGTTTTGTGGCGCAACGCTGCGCCCGGGCATTGAGATCGTCACCGATGCGTTGCAGCTGGCGACGCGGGTGGCGGATGCCGATTTAGTGATCACCGGCGAAGGGCGAATCGATAGCCAGACGATCCACGGCAAGGTGCCGGTGGGGGTAGCGAAGGTGGCGAAGCGTTTTAACGTCCCGGTGATTGGGATTGCCGGCAGCCTTACCGCCGATGTCGGGGTGGTGCATCAGCACGGACTGGATGCGGTATTCAGCGTGTTATATACCATCTGTACCCTGGATGAAGCGCTGGCCAATGCCGCCGCCAACCTGCGGATGACGGCGCGTAACGTCGCCGCGGTTTTGCAGATGGGCGGTAAGCGGTAACCCGGCTGGCGCAGTGGTATTTGTAGCCCGGATAAGGTGCGTAGCACCGCGATCCGGGAACCGTCCCCGGTGGCGCTTACGCTTACCGGGGCTACCAACCGAGTACTGGACCGTAGGGCGTAGCCCGGATGAGGCGCGTAGCGCCGCTATCCGGGGTTTACACTCCCATCCGGCACGCTTCGCGGGCCACATTATCCATCTCGTCTAACAGCTCGAGCAGCTCCGGCTCCAGATCCTCGGCGGCGGTACCCGCCCGCAGCTGACTCTCCAGGGTATGACAGAGCTTTTTCAGCCGCGGCACGCCGCTGTAGCTGCAGCTGCCGTGCAGTTTGTGGATCAGATCCACCAGCCCTTCCGGCTGCTCGCCGACCAGCTGCTCTTCCACTTTATTACGCACCTCCGGCATAAAGGCGATCAGCATCTGCAACATTTCCCGCGCCAGATCCGGCTTCATGGCGGCCTGACGCAGCGCCAGCTGCCAGTCAAGCGTCAGGTTATGGTCGATGACCGGCTCTGCGGGCGGTAGCGCCGCCGGAGCGACGCTGTGCAGGCCGGGCTGATAGCGCAGCAGCAGGGCGTACAGTTTCTCTTCTTCAATCGGCTTCGCCAGATAATCGTTCATGCCGGCGCTCAACAGCTTCTCCCGCTGGCCCTCCAGGGCGTGCGCGGTGACTGCAATCACCGGGGTCTGCTGATGATGTGACAGATGATGAATCAGCTCGCAGGCGCGGATGCCGTCCATATCCGGCATCTGAATATCCATCAGGATCAGATCCATCTGCAGCCGCTTGGCCTGGTCCACGGCCTGCTGGCCGCTGTCGCAGAGGATCACCTGCTGCACAAGGTCGTCCAGCAGGGCGCCAATCAGCTTCAGGTTAGCCGGATTGTCGTCGACGGCCATCACGGTCATCGGCAGCTTATGGCTGTCGGCCTGCGTCAACGGCGCGGAAGCCGGCGCATGATTGGTGGCCACCAGCGCCGGCAGCAGACGGGTGGTAGTGAGCGGTTTCAACAGGCAGGCCGCGACGCCGTCGCGCTTCAGGGCTTCGGCGCTGACCTGGGCATGACATGGCAGAGCGAGCAGCACGTTGTCAGACATCGCACGGGCTTTGACTAATTTTTCCCGGTGCGGCGACAAATCGCGCATTGAGACCGGGATGCCGACCAGCAGAATGTCGTACTGCGCTTCCGCCAGCGAGGAGAAGGTAGGGCTGTAGATCACCTCCAGCGGCGTGGCGGCCAGCATCTCCAGCGTACATTGCGCCGCCGTCGCGTTGGCTTCCACATAGGCCAGACGTTTGCCCGTCAGCCCGTCGGTGTTCAGCATATCCGGAATGGCGTTTGGGTTGAGATCAAGGCTGATATGGAACCAGAAGGTGGAGCCGCGGTTCGGCTGACTGTGGAACGAAATATCGCCGCCCATCTCTTTGACCAGACGCTGGGTGATCACCAGCCCAAGCCCGGTGCCGCCGTGCCGGCGTGAAATGCTGGCATCGGCCTGACGGAAGGCCTGGAACAGTCGGGACTGGTCGCGCTCGGGGATGCCGATGCCGGTATCGTGGATCTGAATTTCGATCTGTACCCGCGAGTTGCTGATGGCCCGCTGCTCCACCAGCACGTCGATATTGCCGTGCTCGGTGAATTTAATCGCATTGCCCACGAGGTTGGTCACAATCTGCTGCAGACGCAGCGGGTCGCCAATGACGTTATCCGGCACATTGTTCTTAATGTTCAGCGTCAGCTCCAGCCCTTTATCGTGCGCGGAATGCGCCAGCAGGGTGACCACTTCATCAAGCGAGGTGCGCAGCAGGAACGGAATACTCTCCAGAATCAGCTTCCCGGCTTCCAGCTTGGAAAAGTCGAGCACGTCATTGATGATCGCCAGCAGATTATTGGCCGAACGTTCGATGGTGGTCAGGTGGTCGCGCTGCGTGGCGTTGAGATCGGTTTTCAGCGTCAAGCGGGTAAAGCCGATCACCCCATTGAGCGGGGTGCGCAGTTCGTGGGACATATTGGCCAGGAACTCAGACTTAATGCGCGCCGCCTCCTGGGCGCGCTTTTTCGCCAGGTCCAGCTCAACGTTCTGGATCTCCATCTGCTCAAGGGTTTCCCGCAGATCGGAGGTCGCCTGGTCGACGTTGTGCTGCATCTCCTCATGGTAGGCCGCCAGCGACATGGCCATCGAGTTAATGCCGTTTTTCAACATATCCAGTTCGCCGAGCATAAAACCCTCGACCCGGCTGTCCAGTTGTCCGCGGCGGATGCGGTCGACGGTGTTGACCATATTGCGGATAGGCCCGGTGACGTCGCGCATCAGGCGCCAGCCGAAGATTAGCGCGATGCCAATGCAGAACAGCATCATCACACTGGAGATGAAAATCTCTTTGTACTGCTGGAGGCGGACTGATTTCAGATCCAGCTCCAGCGCGACGTAGCCCAGCATATTGCCCGGCATTTTGGCGTCAGATTCGGGGGACTCATCAGGCGAATAGCTTTCCGAGACGATCGGCGTGCGCAGGATCATGATGTCACCGTCGCGGATGACGCTGAGATGGCGGGGAAATGCCTCGCCTTTGGGGATCTGCAGTTCGCTGGGGTTGAGCTGGTAATTGGAGGTGACAAACAGCCGGTTATGCGAATCATATACCGAGATGGCCCGCACGATCTCCGAATGACGCCGATGCAGGACGCTGATCAGCTGGCCGATGGATTCGCGGTTTTGCAAATTCATGCCATATTCGCTGGAGACCGCCAGCGGCTCAATAATGCTGGCGCCGGCGTCCTCCAGCTGGCGTTGCAGGTCGTTATAACGATGAGCAACAAAGAAAATACTGAGCAACAGCCCAATCAGGACGGTTGGCGCCAGTATCAGAATCATCATGCGAGCACGCAGGCTGTAGTTGGTCATGCGGTTCCATTATGGGAGAATATAGACATCATCGTTCTGTGCGCGTCGGTGCGCTTCGCGGCACTGCCGCCCTGAACGAGCTCGTTTTATTTGATTGAGACAACTCTCTACGATGGCGCAATTCTACTCTGCAAAACGGCGTGTGACGACGCGCCAGATCATAACCGTTACAGTCAATGACCTCGATCCCTTTGGTCAGGGCGTTGCCCGCCACCAGGGAAAGGCGCTGTTCGTGAGCGGTGTGCTGCCGCAGGAGCAGGCCGAGGTGGTGCTGGTGGAAGACAAAAAACAGTATGCCCGCGCCCAGGTGAAACGCCGTCTAACCGACAGCCCGCAGCGCCAGGCGCCGCGCTGCCCGCATTTTGGCGTCTGCGGCGGTTGCCAACAACAGCATGCCAGCGTCGTGCTTCAGCAGCAAAGTAAACGCGCCGCGCTGGCGCGGCTGATGAAGCGTGAGGTGGATGAGGTCATCGCCGGCGTGCCGTGGGGCTACCGCCGTCGCGCGCGCTTAAGCTTGAATTATCAGCCAAAGACCCAACAATTGCAGATGGGTTTTCGCCAGGCCAACGCCAAAGCGATCGTCGACGTGGTGCAATGCCCTGTTTTGGCGCCCCAACTTGAGGCATTGCTGCCTGCCGTGCGCGAGTGCTTAAGCGCGCTGAGCGCATTACGCCACCTCGGCCATGTCGAGCTGGTGCAGGCGGACAACGGCCCGCTGATGGTGCTGCGCCATACCGCTGCCCTGCCAGCGGGCGACAGGGAAAAACTGGAACGCTTTTCGCAAACTCACGGTCTTTCCCTGTACCTCGCGCCGCAAAGCGAGATACTGGAACATATTCATGGCGAAGCACCATGGTATACCTCAGACGGACTACGCTTAGTGTTCAGTCCGCGGGATTTTATCCAGGTCAACGACGGCGTGAATCAGCAGATGGTGCGTACTGCGCTGGAATGGCTGGATCTGCAGCCAGAGGACCGGGTACTGGATCTGTTCTGCGGAATGGGCAATTTTACCCTGCCGCTGGCGACTCGCGCCGCCCACGTGGTGGGGGTGGAAGGGGTGCCTGCGCTGGTAGAAAAGGGGCGGGAAAACGCCGCCCTCAATGGTTTATCAAATGTCACTTTCTTCCATGAAAATCTGGAAGAGGATGTCACCCGTCAGGCCTGGGCGAAGCACGGCTTTGATAAAGTGCTGCTGGACCCGGCCCGCGCCGGCGCGCCGGGCGTGATGCCGCATATTATAAAACTGGCACCGCGGCGGGTGGTGTATGTTTCCTGCAACCCGGCGACGCTGGCGCGAGACAGCGAAACCCTGTTGCAGGCTGGATATCAGATTCAACGCCTGGCGATGCTGGATATGTTCCCGCATACCGGTCATCTGGAATCAATGGTGTTGTTTGAGCGCAGGCTTACATAAGGTCATTCACAACGTCGCAGAAGAGCCACCCTGGCCGTCAATGCTGACGCGACCTGCAGGATGACATGTAGAAAGTTGAGGCTTGCCGACTTCGGCAGGCCGGTCCCTTAAGGAGAGGACAATGGTTGCGGTAAGAAGTGCACATCTTAATAAAGCTGGTGAATTTGACCCGAAGAAATGGATCGCGAGTCTGGGGATTTCCAGCCAGCAGTCGTGTGAGCGCTTAGCCGAAACCTGGGATTATTGTCGCGAAAAAACGCAAGGACACCCGCAGGCAGACCTGCTGCTGTGGCGTGGCGTCGAAATGGTGGAGATTCTGTCCACCCTGAGTATGGATCTCGATACGCTGCGCGCGGCGCTGTTGTTCCCACTGGCGGACGGTGAAGTCGTCAGTGAAGAGGTCATGCAGGAGAGTGTGGGTAAATCGGTCGTGACCCTGATTCACGGGGTGCGGGACATGGCCGCTATCCGCCAGCTAAAAGCCACCCATACCGACTCGGTATCTTCCGAGCAGGTGGATAACATTCGCCGCATGCTGCTGGCGATGGTTGACGATTTCCGCTGCGTGGTCATCAAGCTTGCTGAGCGTATCGCGCATCTGCGCGAAGTCAAAGACGCGCCGGAAGATGAACGCGTGCTGGCGGCGAAAGAGTGCACCAATATCTATGCGCCGCTGGCGAACCGCTTAGGTATCGGCCAGCTGAAGTGGGAGCTGGAAGATTACTGCTTCCGTTATCTGCATCCGGCAGAATACAAGCGTATAGCTAAACTGCTCCACGAACGTCGTATCGACCGTGAGCATTACATCGACGAGTTCGTCGGCCACCTGCGCTCGGAGATGAAAGCTGAAGGCGTCAAGGCGGAAGTCTATGGCCGGCCGAAACACATCTACAGCATCTGGCGCAAAATGCAGAAAAAACACCTCGCGTTTGACGAGCTGTTTGACGTTCGCGCGGTGCGTATTGTGGCTGAGCGTTTGCAGGATTGTTACGCCGCGCTAGGGATCGTCCATACCCACTATCGTCACCTGCCGGATGAATTCGATGACTACGTGGCCAACCCGAAACCCAACGGCTATCAGTCTATTCATACAGTGGTGCTGGGCCCGAGCGGCAAGACGGTGGAGATTCAAATTCGCACCCGGCAGATGCATGAAGATGCTGAGCTTGGCGTGGCCGCGCACTGGAAGTACAAAGAGGGCGCAGGAGCGGGCACTGGCGGTGGCCGTGGCTATGAGGATCGCATCGCCTGGCTGCGTAAGCTGATTGCCTGGCAGGAAGAGATGGCCGACTCTGGCGAAATGCTCGACGAAGTGCGCAGTCAGGTCTTCGACGATCGTGTCTATGTCTTTACACCGAAAGGCGACGTGGTGGACCTGCCGGCGGGGTCGACGCCGCTCGACTTTGCCTACCATATCCACAGCGACGTCGGCCATCGTTGCATCGGCGCCAAAATTGGCGGCCGCATCGTGCCGTTCACCTATCAGCTGCAGATGGGCGATCAGATTGAAATTATTACTCAGAAGCAGCCGAACCCGAGCCGTGACTGGCTGAATCCTAACCTCGGTTACGTGACCACCAGCCGCGGACGCTCCAAGATCCACGCCTGGTTCCGTAAGCAGGACCGCGACAAGAACATTCTCGCCGGGCGGCAGATCCTCGACGACGAACTGGAGCATCTGGGCATCGGCCTTAAGGATGCGGAAAAACACCTGCTGCCGCGCTACAACTTCAATGAGCTCGATGAACTGCTGGCCGCCATTGGCGGCGGCGATATCCGTCTCAACCAGATGGTCAATTTCCTGCAGGCGCAGTTCAATAAACCGAGCGCCGCTGAGCAGGATGCGGCCGCGCTGAAGCAGCTGCAGCAGAAAACCTACGCCCCACAGAACCGCACCAAGGACAATGGCCGAGTGGTGGTGGAAGGGGTTGGCAACCTGATGCACCATATTGCCCGCTGCTGCCAGCCGATTCCGGGCGATGAGATCGTCGGCTTTATCACCCAGGGGCGCGGGATTTCCGTGCATCGCGCCGACTGCGATCAGCTGGCTGAACTGCAGTCGCATGCCCCGGAGCGCATCGTCGATGCGGTATGGGGTGAAAGCTACTCGGCGGGCTACTCGCTGGTGGTCAGGGTGGAGGCGAACGATCGCAGCGGGTTACTGCGCGATATCACCACCATCCTCGCCAATGAGAAGGTGAACGTGCTGGGGGTCGCCAGCCGGAGCGATACCCGTCAGCAGCTGGCAACCATCGATATGACCATTGAGATTTACAACCTGCAGGTGCTGGGCCGGGTGCTCGGTAAGCTGAACCAGGTGCCCGATGTCATTGACGCGCGCCGTCTGCACGGCGGTTAAGTCGTCTCCAGGCCGGATAAGGCGAAACCGCCATCCGGCAATTTCGCAACGCCGGATAAGGTCTAAACGCCTTATCCGGTCGACTATTTTTTACATTTCCAGGATTGTCACATGACTCAAATTGACCGCTTGCTCGGCATCATGCGCCGCCTGCGCGACCCGGAAAACGGCTGCCCGTGGGATAAAGAGCAGACCTTTGCCACTATCGCCCCTTACACCCTTGAGGAGACCTACGAGGTCCTCGATGCTATCCAGCGGGAAGATTTTGACGACCTGCGCGGTGAGCTGGGCGATCTGCTGTTCCAGGTGGTGTTCTATGCACAAATGGCGCAGGAAGAGGGACGCTTTAACTTTGACGATATCTGCGCCGCCATCAGCGACAAGCTGGAGCGCCGCCATCCCCATATTTTCGCTGATGCTACTGCAGGAAACAGCAGCGAAGTCCTGGCCCGCTGGGAGCAGATCAAAAGCGCGGAGCGGGCGGAAAAAGCCCAGCATTCGGCGCTGGACGACATTCCCCATAGCCTGCCGGCGCTGATGCGCGCGCATAAAATCCAGCGCCGCTGCTCGGCAGTGGGTTTCGACTGGACCTCGCTGGGCCCGGTGCTCGACAAGGTGCATGAAGAAATTGATGAAGTGATGCATGAAGCGCAGCAGGCGGTAGTGGATGAAGCGAAACTGGAAGAGGAAGTCGGTGACCTGCTGTTCGCCACGGTGAATTTATCCCGTCATTTGGGCGTCAAAGCCGAGGTGGCTCTGCAGAAAGCGAACCTCAAATTTGAGCGTCGCTTCCGTGAAGTCGAGCGCATTGTCGCCGCCCGCGGCCTCGAAATGACCGGTGTCGACCTCGATACCATGGAAGAAGTGTGGCAGGAAGTAAAGCGCCAGGAAACTGATCTCTAACGAGTTTTCGTGATCAAGCGCGATTTGTGTGATTTTATAAATAACAAGCGCTTGATTTACGTCAAAAACATTTCGCCAAAAGCGTCTATTTTCTCTTTCCGTTATGTCGTTGAAACACCATGTAGCCTGCCTCTTCGAGTTGTTCGAGTCGCAACACAGGTGCAACTTGAAGAACGAAGGGGAGGGGAGAATGAAAGTTTGTGGCGTCACGCATGTTCGGGTATACTACTTTCCCGTCCTGGTTATTCCATCGTTTTACCCTAACTTCTCAGGTTCAGCATGACAACGAACTATATTTTTGTGACCGGCGGGGTCGTATCCTCTCTGGGTAAAGGCATTGCCGCAGCCTCCCTGGCAGCCATTCTTGAAGCCCGTGGTCTCAACGTGACCATCATGAAACTGGATCCGTACATCAACGTCGATCCGGGTACCATGAGCCCAATCCAGCATGGGGAAGTGTTCGTTACTGAAGACGGCGCAGAAACCGATCTGGACCTGGGCCACTATGAGCGTTTCATCCGCACCAAGATGACGCGTCGCAACAACTTCACCACCGGCCGTATCTACTCCGACGTACTGCGTAAAGAGCGCCGTGGTGACTATCTGGGCGCGACCGTTCAGGTTATCCCGCACATCACCAACGCTATCAAAGAGCGCGTACTGGCGGGTGGCGAAGGCCATGACGTGGTGCTGGTGGAAATCGGCGGTACTGTAGGCGATATCGAATCCCTGCCGTTCCTCGAAGCCATTCGTCAGATGGCGGTAGAAATCGGCCGCGAGCATACCCTGTTTATGCACCTGACCCTGGTGCCGTACATGGCCGCCGCGGGCGAAGTCAAAACCAAGCCGACCCAGCACTCCGTGAAAGAGCTGCTCTCCATCGGTATTCAGCCAGATATCCTGATCTGCCGCTCAGACCGCGCAGTTCCGGCCAACGAACGTGCGAAAATTGCTTTGTTCTGTAACGTTCCGGAAAAGGCTGTGATTTCTCTGAAAGACGTCGATTCCATTTATAAAATTCCGGGCCTGTTGAAATCTCAGGGGCTGGACGATTATATTTGTAAACGATTCAGCTTAACTTGTCCGGAAGCAAACCTGGCCGAATGGGAACAGGTAATCTATGAAGAAGCCAATCCGGCAGGCGAAGTCACCATCGGTATGGTCGGTAAGTACATTGAACTGCCGGATGCCTACAAGTCGGTGATTGAAGCGCTGAAACACGGTGGTCTGAAAAACCGCGTGACCGTCAACATCAAGCTGATCGATTCGCAGGATGTGGAAACGCGCGGCGTCGAAATCCTTAAGAATTTGGACGCGATCCTTATCCCGGGCGGCTTCGGCTACCGCGGTGTAGAAGGTAAGATCGCCACCGCGCGCTATGCGCGTGAGAATAATATTCCTTATCTGGGCATCTGCCTGGGTATGCAGGTTGCGCTGATTGAATTCGCGCGCAACGTAGCGGGCATGGAAAACGCCAACTCTACGGAATTTGTGCCAGACTGTAAGTACCCGGTGGTGGCGCTGATTACCGAATGGCGTGACGAAGAAGGCAACGTTGAGGTTCGTTCTGAGAAGAGCGATCTTGGCGGCACCATGCGCCTGGGTGCGCAGCAGTGCCAGCTGGATGATGATTCTCTGGTTCGTCAGCTGTATGGCGAGCCGACTATCACCGAGCGCCATCGTCACCGCTACGAAGTCAACAACATGTTGTTGAAACCGATTGAAGCTGCTGGTCTGCGCGTTGCGGGCCGTTCCGGGGATGATCAGTTGGTCGAGATCATCGAAGTGCCGAACCATCCGTGGTTTGTTGCCTGCCAGTTCCACCCGGAGTTTACTTCGACGCCGCGTGACGGCCACCCGCTGTTTGCCGGCTTTGTGAAAGCCGCGAGCGAGTACCAGAAGCGTCAGGCGAAGTAAAAGAGTTAGAACGGCAATGCACCCAACTGGGTGCATTGTTTGTCTGGAGTTTTAGTTTAACTTGTACTGAGGAAAACCTAATGTCCAAAATCGTTAAAGTCATCGGTCGTGAAATCATCGACTCCCGTGGTAACCCGACTGTTGAAGCCGAAGTACACCTGGAAGGTGGTTTCGTCGGTATGGCAGCTGCTCCGTCAGGTGCTTCTACTGGTTCCCGCGAAGCGCTGGAACTGCGCGATGGCGACAAATCCCGTTTCCTGGGTAAAGGCGTAACCAAAGCTGTTGCTGCGGTAAACGGCCCGATCGCTCAGGCAATCCTGGGCAAAGATGCTAAAGATCAGGCTGGCATCGACAAGAACATGATCGACCTGGACGGTACTGAAAACAAATCTAACTTCGGTGCGAACGCTATCCTGGCTGTTTCTCTGGCAAACGCCAAAGCAGCTGCAGCGTCCAAAGGCCTGCCGCTGTACGCGCACATCGCGGAACTGAACGGCACTCCGGGCAAATACTCCATGCCGGTTCCGATGATGAACATCATCAACGGTGGTGAGCACGCTGACAACAACGTCGACATCCAGGAATTCATGATTCAGCCGGTTGGCGCGCCGACCCTGAAAGAAGCCGTACGCATGGGTTCTGAAGTGTTCCATCACCTGGCGAAAGTGCTGAAGTCCAAAGGCATGAACACTGCCGTTGGTGACGAAGGCGGCTACGCGCCGAACCTGGGTTCTAACGCCGAAGCACTGGCTGTTATCGCTGAAGCGGTTAAAGCAGCTGGCTACGAGCTGGGCAAAGATATCACCCTGGCGATGGACTGCGCAGCATCTGAATTCTACAAAGATGGTAAATACGTTCTGGCTGGCGAAGGCAACAAAGCGTTCACCTCTGAAGAGTTCACTCACTTCCTGGAAGATCTGACCAAACAGTACCCGATCGTCTCCATCGAAGATGGCCTGGACGAATCTGACTGGGACGGTTTCGCATACCAGACCAAAGTACTGGGCGACAAAATCCAGCTGGTTGGTGACGACCTGTTCGTAACCAACACCAAGATCCTGAAAGAAGGTATCGATAAAGGCATCGCTAACTCCATCCTGATCAAATTCAACCAGATCGGTTCTCTGACCGAAACTCTGGCTGCAATCAAGATGGCGAAAGACGCTGGCTACACCGCTGTCATCTCTCACCGTTCTGGTGAAACTGAAGACGCGACCATCGCTGACCTGGCTGTCGGTACCGCTGCAGGCCAGATCAAAACCGGTTCTATGAGCCGTTCTGACCGCGTTGCTAAATACAACCAGCTGATTCGTATCGAAGAAGCGCTGGGTGAGCAAGCGCCGTTCAACGGTCGTAAAGAGATCAAAGGCCAGGCTTAATCCTGTCTTTGTGAAATAAAAATGCCAGCCTCAGGGCTGGCATTTTTTTTACGCCGTCAGCCATCATTTAAAATCGACGGCCATTTGCTGGGGGATCGACAGCCCGCGGGTGGTCTCCACGCAGCGGTCGATGTAATCCGTAAAGCGCGGTGGTTTTGGCATTCCCATGCTCAACAGCTTGTCGTTGCTAAAGCGCACGTTCAGCGTGGCGAAGGCGCCATATAAACGCATGGCTTTCAGCATCAGACGTTCATTGCATGGCCCAAAGATCCCTTTCAGTTCACGACGCATTTTGACCAGCGTTTCATAGCTGACCTGGGCGTACTTATCCCCTACCGGGGCCTGCTCCAGGGCCTGGGCCATCGCCCGGTCGATTTCAGCAAACTTCACGCTATTCTCCTCCCCGGCAGAGATGTGCACCACCTCGCCGTGGGCCAGCGGCTGGTTAAGTAGCATCAGCAAGGCATCAGCACAGTAGTCCACCGGGATGACATCGATTCGGTCTTCCATGGAACATAAAAATTTCTGCAGCATCAGCCCCATGCTGAACACCCAGAAAATACTGCTGGAAGGCCGGCAGCCGTGATGAGTATGACCCACCACGATAGAGGGGCGGGCAATGACCAGCGGCAGCGTAGGGCAATGCTGCTGCATCAACTGCTCGATGGTCGATTTCGAATGGGTGTATTCCACCAGGTGCTCAGCGCGTTCCCGAAACTCCGCGCTTTCGGCGACCAGTGAATCCGGCTCAGGTGAGCAGGACATGGCTGTGCCGACGTGCAGAAAGCGCTGTAGACCCTCAACCTGCGCCATCCGTTGCGCCAGGCGCAGCGTACCCTCAACGTTAACCTTCCAGATGAGCGGGTTGCTGCCAAACGAGGCGACAGCGGCGCAGTTGAGGACATGCGTCACCTGATCGAGGCGCGGATCGTTAAGAAAATGCTCCGGAGAGGCGAGATCGCCCAGCAGGATATGCTGCGGGTGAAGCATCGCCAGCTTCTCCTCGGCAATATTGAACTTACGCATGTTCTCTTTGACACGTTCGAGGCCAGCCTCGGGGCTATCAGCACGCACCAGCAGCAGCAGGTCTAACCGGGTTTCCTGATGGAGTATTTTCTCTAACGCGGCACCGCCCAGAAAACCCGTAACGCCGGTAATTAATAATGTGGTCATAAACGCTATCTCATTATGGTTGGTCTGCGGGATTCTAGGTGGGCAAAAGTAAACGACGATTAAATAAAAAAGGGGCCCGATCAGGGCTTTATTAAGACCAGTTTAAGGTTATTATCACCGGCGGATTGAATTAGACTCTCAGATCAGATAGATAATTCACTCTTTCATGTATCTGTTTGTACATTGCTGTATTTTAAGGTTTTTTGTTTTTATCTCTGGACCTTTTATTTTATCCGGAAGGACAGGGATAACATTTTCTGTTACATATTTTCCGCCCACGCGTCAGAATGCTATTTATTTTAATTCTTATCATGCTAATAAACTAAGCCAAAAGAAAAGATTGCTTTTTTAATCAATAATATTATTCCCGACACGGATATTGACGGAGGGGTAAAAAAGGGATCGCAGCGCAGGACAAGACCTGTGCGCTGAAATCTGCGATAATGGACGTTTATGACCCTAAACAGAGATGACTATGCAGTACCCGATTAACGAGATGTTCCAGACCCTGCAAGGCGAGGGTTACTTCACCGGCGTGCCTGCCATTTTTATTCGTCTGCAGGGATGCCCGGTAGGATGCGCGTGGTGTGACACCAAGCATACTTGGGACAAGCTGGCCGATCGGGAAGTGTCGTTGTTCAGCATTCTGGCGAAAACTAAAGAGAGTGATAAATGGGGTCCGGCAAGCAGCGAGGATCTGCTGGCGATTATTGGACGTCAGGGGTGGACTGCCCGCCACGTGGTCATTACCGGCGGTGAACCCTGCATTCATGATTTAACGCCGTTAACCTCGCTTCTGGAACAAAACGGCTTTAGCTGTCAGATTGAAACCAGCGGCACCCATGAAGTGCGCTGCAGCCACAACACCTGGGTGACGGTATCCCCTAAGGTCAATATGCGTGGCGGGTATGATGTGCTGTCTCAGGCTCTGCAGCGGGCGGATGAGATCAAGCATCCGGTAGGGCGCGTCCGCGACATCGAAGCGCTGGACGAACTGCTGGAAACGCTGAGCGATGACAAACCGCGGATCATCGCCCTGCAGCCGATCAGTCAGAAAGAAGACGCGACGCGCCTGTGTATCGACACCTGCATCGCCCGCAACTGGCGCCTGTCCATGCAGACACACAAGTATTTGAATATTGCCTGAAAAAAGCCCGGCAGCGTACTGACCGGGCTTTTTTTCGCTTACTCGCCGCGATAGACGCAGCCAGCGGTGCAGGTCTCTTTGACCATCACGGCGCTCAGCAGCGGTACCCGCGGTTTCATCTCATCCCAGATCCATTTCGCCAGCACTTCGCTGGTGGGGTTTTCCAGACCGGGGATATCGTTCAGATAATAGTGGTCCAGGCGATCGTATGTCGGCTTGAAGGCGGCCTTCAGCTCGGCAAAATCCATGATCCACCCGGTATGGGGATCGACTTCACCGGTGATCTCCAGACGCACCATAAAGGAGTGGCCATGCAGGCGACCGCATTTGTGCCCTTCCGGGACGTGCGGCAGGTGGTGGGCGGCTTCGAAGGTGAAATCTTTAAACAGCGTGGTGGACATCATTGACTCTCAACAGGACGAAAAAAACCGCCGTAGGGTACCGGAAAGCACATTTTTTCGCATTAACTAAAACGGCCCTGAACAGAAAATGGACACATTTATCTGGGTTATTTGAATTAAATGGTTATATTTCATGTGGTTATTTAATCGATTTTGTTGTTAATAACTACAACTAAAACAGGTTAGTCCATTTGGTTATTTATTATTTCCATCCCTTCTTTAATTGTTACTATCAGCACCGTTACCCTTCTATTCTCTTCTGTTTTTGTCGCGCTGACAGGGTGCGAATAACAGCTTTGCTTACTGGAACAAACGACGCATGACGACACAGGCCACACCTTCCAACTTGCTGCCGCTCAACCCGGAGCAACTGGCGCGCCTTCAGGCGGCCACCACTGACTTCACGCCTACCCAGCTTGCCTGGGTATCTGGCTATTTCTGGGGCGTGCTGAATCAGCAGTCCGGCGCGGCTGTGGCCGTTCCTGCCCAGGCCGCTGAGGTGCCCTCGATCACGCTGATTTCCGCCTCGCAAACCGGCAACGCCCGCCGCGTCGCCGAAGCGCTGCGCGACGATCTGCTGGCAGCGAAGCTGAACGTGAAGCTGGTGAATGCAGGCGATTATAAATTCAAACAAATTGCTGCGGAAAAACTGCTGGTGGTCGTGACGTCCACCCAGGGGGAAGGTGAGCCGCCGGAAGAAGCGGTCGCATTGCATAAGTTCCTGTTCTCGAAAAAAGCGCCGAAGCTGGACGGGACCGCGTTCGCTGTCTTTGGCCTCGGCGATACTTCTTATGAATTCTTCTGCCAGTCCGGCAAAGATTTCGACAGCAAGCTGGCCGAGCTCGGTGCGGAACGCCTGCTCGATCGCGTCGATGCCGACGTCGAATATCAGACCGCAGCTGCGGAATGGCGCGCACGCGTTGTTGAGGTGCTGAAGGCCCGTGCGCCAGTTGCCGCGCCCGCTCAGCTGGCCACCAGCGGCGGGGTGAACGACATCCATACCAGTCCGTACACCAAAGAGGCTCCGCTGTCGGCGACCCTGTCGGTCAACCAGAAAATCACTGGCCGCGATTCCGAAAAAGATGTGCGCCATATTGAAATTGACCTCGGTGATTCCGGTCTGCGCTATCAGCCGGGCGACGCGCTGGGCGTCTGGTATCAAAACGATCCTCAGCTGGTCAAAGAGCTGGTGGAGCTGCTGTGGCTGAAAGGTGACGAGCCGGTAACCGTTGATGGCAAAACTCTGCCGCTGGCTGAAGCGCTGGAGTGGCATTTTGAACTGACGGTTAACACCGCGACTATCGTCGAAAACTACGCCACCCTGACCCGCAGCGAATCGCTGCTGCCGCTGGTGGGAGATAAAGCTCAGCTGCAGCAGTATGCTGCTGCGACGCCGATCGTCGATATGGTCCGTTTCTCCCCGGCACAGCTGGACGCCGAGGCGTTAATCGGTCTGCTGCGTCCGCTGACGCCGCGCCTGTACTCGATTGCCTCCTCGCAGGCGGAAGCTGAAAGCGAAGTGCATGTCACCGTAGGCGTAGTGCGCTATGAAATTGAAGGTCGCGCCCGCGCTGGCGGTGCCTCCAGCTTCCTCGCCGACCGCGTGGAAGAAGATGGCGAAGTCCGCGTCTTTATTGAACACAACGACAACTTCCGTCTGCCGGCTAACCCGGAGACGCCGGTGATCATGATTGGCCCGGGCACCGGTATTGCGCCGTTCCGCGCCTTTATGCAGCAGCGCGCAGCGGACGGGGCACAAGGCAAGAACTGGTTATTCTTCGGCAACCCGCACTTCACTGAAGATTTCCTCTATCAGGTGGAGTGGCAGAGCTATGTGAAGGAAGGTCTGCTGACCCGTATCGATCTGGCCTGGTCCCGCGATCAACAACAAAAAATCTACGTGCAGGACAAACTGCGCGAGCAGGGAGCCGAGCTGTGGCGCTGGATCAATGATGGCGCCCACATTTATGTCTGCGGCGACGCCAATCGTATGGCGAAAGACGTGGAACATACTTTACTGGAAGTGATTGCCGAATACGGCGCGATGGACGCCGAAGCGGCGGACGAATTTTTAAGTGAGCTGCGCGTTGAGCGCCGTTATCAGCGAGATGTCTACTAATGAGCGAAAAACATCCGGGGCCTTTAGTGGTCGAAGGTAAACTGACCGATGCCGAGCGCATGAAGCTTGAGAGCAACTACCTGCGCGGCACCATTGCGGAAGATTTAAACGACGGTCTGACCGGCGGTTTTAAAGGTGATAACTTCCTGCTGATCCGTTTCCACGGCATGTACCAGCAGGACGATCGCGATATCCGCGCGGAACGCGCCGCCCAGAAGCTGGAGCCGCGTCATGCGATGCTGCTGCGCTGCCGTCTGCCGGGCGGGGTGATCACCACTACCCAGTGGAAGGCGATCGATAAGTTTGCCGCTGACAACACCATTTACGGCAGTATTCGCCTGACCAACCGGCAGACTTTCCAGTTCCACGGTATTCTGAAAAAGAACGTGAAGCCGGTGCATCAGATGCTGCACTCGGTGGGGCTGGACGCGCTGGCCACCGCCAACGATATGAACCGTAACGTGCTGTGCACCTCCAACCCGCATGAGTCGCAGCTGCACGCTGAGGCCTACGAGTGGGCGAAAAAGATCTCCGAGCATCTTCTGCCGCGCACTCGCGCTTATGCCGAGATCTGGCTGGATCAGAAAAAGGTCGCGACTACCGACGAAGAGCCGATCCTCGGTCAAACCTATCTGCCGCGTAAGTTTAAAACGACGGTGGTGATCCCGCCGCAGAACGATATCGATCTGCACGCTAATGACATGAACTTCGTGGCGATCGCCGAAAACGGCAAGCTGGTGGGCTTTAACCTGCTGGTGGGCGGCGGTCTCTCTATCGAACACGGCAACAAGAAAACCTACGCCCGCACGGCGAGCGAATTCGGCTATCTGCCTCTGGAGCATACTCTGGCGGTGGCGGAAGCGGTCGTGACTACCCAGCGCGACTGGGGCAACCGTACCGACCGTAAGAATGCGAAAACCAAGTACACCCTTGAGCGCGTTGGCGTCGAAACCTTCAAGGCGGAAGTGGAGCGCCGGGCCGGCATTAAGTTTGAGCCGATCCGTCCGTACGAATTCACCGGCCGCGGCGACCGCATCGGCTGGGTGAAAGGGATTGATGACAAATGGCACCTGACGCTGTTTATTGAAAACGGCCGCATTCTCGATTATCCGGGACGCCCGCTGAAGACTGGCCTGCTGGAGATTGCTAAGATCCATAAAGGCGAATTCCGCATCACTGCCAACCAGAACCTGATCATCGCCAGCGTACCGGAAGATCAGAAGGCGCGGATCGAGAAGCTGGCGCGGGATCATGGTCTGATGAATGCCGTTACTCCGCAGCGTGAAAACTCGATGGCCTGCGTCTCCTTCCCGACCTGCCCGCTGGCGATGGCGGAAGCCGAACGTTTCCTGCCGTCGTTTATCGACAAGGTGGAAGGGGTGATGAACAAGCACGGCGTGAGCGATGAGCATATCGTCACCCGCGTCACCGGCTGCCCGAACGGCTGTGGTCGCGCGATGCTGGCGGAAGTGGGGCTGGTGGGCAAAGCGCCAGGTCGCTACAACCTGCACCTTGGCGGTAACCGCAGCGGCACCCGTATCCCGCGGATGTACCGTGAGAATATCACCGAGTCGGAAATTCTCGACTCGCTAGACGAACTGGTAGGGCGCTGGGCGAAAGAGCGTGAAGCGGGTGAAGGCTTCGGCGACTTTACGGTGCGTGCGGGCATCATTCGCCCGGTGCTCGACCCAGCCCGCGATTTCTGGGAATAACATCCTGGTGCCCGGTGGCGCGTAGCGTCCGGGCTTACAAAACCCGTAGGCCGGGCAAACGCAGTGCCGCCCGGCATAACAGGCAAACGAGGTTTATATGTCCGTACTCGATCTAAACGCGCTTAATGCATTGCCGAAAGTGGAACGTATCCTGGCGCTGGCGGAGACCAATGCGAAGCTGGAGAAGCTCAGCGCCGAAGAACGCGTAGCGTGGGCGCTGGAAAATCTGCCTGGCGAGTATGCTTTGTCTTCCAGCTTTGGCATTCAGGCGGCGGTGAGTCTGCACCTGGTCAACCAGCTGCGCCCGGATATTCCGGTGATCCTCACGGATACCGGCTATCTGTTTCCGGAAACCTATCAGTTTATCGATGAGTTAACCGACAAGCTCAAGCTGAACCTGAAGGTCTATCGGGCGCAGGAGAGCGCCGCCTGGCAGGAGGCGCGCTACGGTAAGCTGTGGGAGCAGGGCGTTGAGGGCATTGAGAAATACAATGAGATCAACAAAGTGGAGCCAATGAACCGGGCGCTGAAAGAGCTTAACACCCAGACCTGGTTCGCTGGTCTGCGCCGCGAGCAGTCCGGTAGCCGGGCGACCTTACCGGTGCTGGCTATCCAGCGCGGGGTGTTCAAGGTGCTGCCGATTATCGACTGGGATAACCGGACGGTATATCAGTACCTGCAAAAGCACGGGCTGAAATACCACCCGCTGTGGGATCAGGGCTATCTGTCGGTAGGCGATACCCACACCACCCGCAAATGGGAGCCAGGCATGGCAGAAGAAGAGACCCGGTTCTTCGGGCTTAAACGCGAGTGCGGATTGCACGAGGGTTAAGCTGTTAGCGCTTTCTTCGGGTGATAATTCAAGAAGAACACGCGGGTGATACCGCGCGTTCTTTTGTGCGTATCAGCTTTTCTTCTCCACCTTCGCCAGCTCTTTCACCAGCGGCAGCATCACTTTCACTATCTCGCGGCTGCGGCGTTCTATGCGTCCCGGCAGCGCGTGGTCGAGATACTGCTGATTATCAATCTGCACGCTATGCCAGCTGGTGCCGTCCGGGAAGGCGCGGGATTTCTGGCGCTGCTGATAGCCATCCTTTTTGCCAAGTGACCAGTTGGTTGCCTCTACCGACAGCACCGGGATCCCCGCGCTGTCGAAGACGCTGGCATCGTTACAGCAGGCAGTGCCTTTCGGGAATTCTGGGTTCAGTCCTGGATTGGTCGCTGCGACAATCCCTTTACTGCGGGCGATAGCCAGCGCGCGGTCGCGGGTAAGCTTGCGCACCGAGGCCGGCGTGCGGCGGCCACTGTTGAAGTAAAGCTTATCGCCCACCACCAGATTATCGAGGTTGATCACCAGCAGGGTATTTTTCTTTTCCGCCTCACTCATGCGCTGCAGCAGATTTTGCGCCCCGAGACGACCTTCCTCTTCACCGCTGGTGGCGATAAAGCGAATGCCATAGCGGGTGGGGATATTCTTTAAATGATCCGCCAGCTCCAGCATCACGCCGAGCCCCATCGCGTTGTCGTCGATTCCCTGCAGCGTCAGGCCGCCAAGGTTGTTCTCCACGTCTTTATCGCTCTGCGGCGCGTAGGTATCGAGGTGCGCCATAATAATGATTTGCTGGCGGGACTGGCCTTCATGGGCGGCGATCACCGTACTGCCGGTGGCGTTATGCCAGTTCTTACGCTGATTGTTATCGGTATAGATGTAGCGGGTATTGAAGCTGCGCACGTCGCTCTGATAACCCATCTGGGCGAACTGCTGGCGGAGGTACTCGGCTGACAACATCTCGGCTGGCGTTCCGGTCATTCGTCCCGGGAAGACGGTGGCGATATGACGGGCCTGGCTACTGGCGGTGTCGCCCAGCGCGCTGAATGCGGGGGCGGCGGCGAAAACAAAACCGGTGCCGAGCGCCAGAGGAAGCAGACGGCGGCACAACGCGGAAAACATAAGGGGTCCTTACACGAACAAGACAATTTGACGCGTACAGTATGAAACTGTGACCGCGGTTAAACAATTTCAATTGCTCTTAAATAGCGGAAAAATAGCGCGTTAAGCACTTTTTGATATTTGTATTTCCACAGCGTTATTCCTTTGCGTCACAACTCATTCCATTTCGTAATTTCATTTGCTCTCAGGCGCACCCTATAGTCGCAGTATCGCTGATTGTAAGAGAGTTGTTGCGCCGTGGATTACTTGCCCCTTTTTGCCGAACTGAAACAAAGGCCCGTGCTGGTGATCGGCGGCGGTGAGATTGCTGAACGCAAGATTAAATTCCTGCTGCGCGCCCAGGCGCAGGTGCAGGTGGTCGCCGGGACGCTCTCTCCGGCGCTGGCCGATCTGGCGGCGCGCCAGGCGCTTAGCTGGCGGGCGACGGAATTTAGCGAGTCGCTGGTGGATGATGTCTTTCTGGTGATTGCGGCCACGGAGGACGAGGCGCTTAACCAGCGGGTGTTTGCGGCGGCTAACGCGCGCTACCGGTTGGTCAATGTGGTGGATAACCAGGCGCTGTGCTCGTTTGTCTTCCCTTCTATCGTCGACCGTTCGCCGCTGCTGGTGGCGATCTCCTCCAGCGGCAAAGCGCCAGTGCTGTCGCGCATTCTGCGCGAGAAAATTGAAGCGCTGCTGCCGACGAACCTCGGGCGGCTGGCGGAATCGGCGAGCTACTGGCGTAACCATCTGAAAACCCGTCTGACGACCACCGAAGCGCGTCGCCGCTTCTGGGAACGCGTCTTTACCGGCCGCTTTGCCAGCCTGATGGTGGCGGGCAATCATGCGGAGGCGGAAAAGGCGCTGCAGGATGAGCTGGATAAGCCCGAACGCGAGACGGGAGAAATTATTCTGGTGGGCGCCGGGCCGGGCGATGCCGGGCTGCTGACCCTTCGTGGTCTGCAGGCGATCCAGCAGGCGGACGTGGTTTTCCACGACCATCTGGTGACCCAGCCGGTTCTCGAGCTGGTGCGCCGCGATGCCGAGTTAATCTGTGTCGGCAAACGCGCCGGTGAGCACTCGGTGCCGCAGCATGAAACCAATCAGCTGCTGGTGGAGGCGGCGAAGGCGGGGAAAACCGTCGTGCGTCTGAAGGGCGGGGATCCGTTTATTTTTGGCCGCGGCGCAGAAGAGCTGCAGGCTGCCGCCGAAGCGGGGATCCCGTTCCAGGTGGTGCCTGGCGTCACTGCCGCCGCCGGGGCGACGGCCTACGCCGGTATTCCGCTGACCCATCGCGATTATGCGCAAAGCGCCGTCTTTGTCACCGGCCACTATAAGCCGGACAGCGCCCCCTTCGACTGGTCGCTGTTGGCGAAGAGCCAACAAACGCTGGCGATCTACATGGGCACCATGAAGGCGGCAGAAATCAGCGCTCAGCTGATCGCCCACGGTCGCGACAGCACTACGCCGGTCGCGGTGATTTCCCGCGGTACCCGCGACGATCAGCAGACGATAACCGGCACATTGCAACAACTCGAACACCTGGCGAAAGACGCCCCGATGCCCGCCCTGCTGGTGGTGGGCGAAGTGGTGCAGCTGCATCAGCAGCTCGCCTGGTTTCAACATACATCATCCGCCGAGGGGTTTAACTCTTCGGTGGTCAATCTGGCTTAAGGAACGGTTATGGACCAAAAACGACTCACTCACCTGCGGCAACTGGAGGCGGAAAGCATCCATATTATTCGTGAGGTGGCCGCCGAATTTTCTAACCCGGTGATGATGTACTCCATCGGGAAAGATTCCAGCGTAATGCTGCATCTGGCGCGCAAAGCGTTTTATCCGGGAACCTTGCCGTTCCCGCTGCTGCACGTCGATACCGGCTGGAAATTCCGTGAGATGTATGAGTTCCGTGACCATACCGCCAAAGCCTACGGCTGTGAGCTGCTGGTGCATAAAAACCCGGAAGGGGTGGCGATGGGCATCAACCCGTTCGTCCACGGCAGCGCTAAGCATACCGATATCATGAAAACGGAAGGTCTGAAGCAGGCGCTGAACAAATACGGCTTTGACGCCGCGTTCGGCGGCGCGCGTCGCGATGAAGAGAAATCCCGCGCGAAAGAGCGCATCTACTCCTTCCGCGACCGCTTCCACCGCTGGGACCCGAAAAATCAGCGTCCGGAGCTGTGGCACAACTACAACGGCCAGATTAACAAAGGCGAAAGCATCCGCGTCTTCCCGCTCTCCAACTGGACCGAGCTGGATATCTGGCAGTACATCTATCTGGAAAATATTGAAATCGTGCCGCTGTATCTGGCCGCTGAGCGCCCGGTGCTGGAGCGCGACGGTATGCTGATGATGATCGATGATGACCGTATCGATCTGCAGCCGGGCGAAGTGATTGAAAAACGGATGGTGCGTTTCCGTACCCTTGGCTGCTGGCCGCTGACCGGCGCAGTGGAGTCTGAAGCGCAGACGCTGCCGGAAATTATTGAAGAGATGCTGGTATCAACCACCAGTGAACGTCAGGGCCGCGTGATTGACCGCGACCAGGCCGGCTCGATGGAGCTGAAGAAACGTCAGGGGTATTTCTAAGGAGCCGCCATGAACACGACAATTGCCCAACAAATTGCTAATGAAGGCGGCGTAGAAGCTTACCTGCACGCGCAACAGCACAAGAGCCTGCTGCGTTTTCTGACCTGCGGCAGCGTAGATGACGGCAAAAGCACCTTAATTGGCCGTTTGCTGCACGATACGCGCCAGATCTATGAAGACCAGCTGTCGTCTCTGCACAACGACAGCAAGCGTCACGGTACCCAGGGCGAAAAGCTGGACCTGGCGCTGCTGGTGGACGGCCTGCAGGCTGAGCGTGAGCAGGGCATCACCATCGATGTCGCCTATCGCTACTTCTCGACCGAAAAACGCAAATTTATCATCGCCGACACCCCGGGGCACGAGCAGTACACGCGGAATATGGCCACCGGCGCGTCAACCTGCGACCTGGCGATCCTGCTGATCGATGCGCGCAAAGGCGTGCTCGACCAGACCCGCCGTCACAGCTTTATTTCTACGCTGCTGGGCATTAAACACCTGGTGGTGGCGGTCAACAAAATGGATCTCGTCGAGTTTAGCGAAGCGCGCTTCAACGAAATCCGTGAAGATTATCTGACCTTCGCCGAGCAGCTGCCGGGCAACCTGGATATCCGTTTTGTGCCGCTGTCGGCGCTGGAAGGCGATAACGTCGCCAGCCAGAGCGCGAACATACCGTGGTACAGCGGTCCGACCTTGCTGGAAGTCCTCGAAACCGTGGAGATCCAGCGGGTGGTCGAGAGCCAGCCGCTGCGCTTCCCGGTGCAGTATGTTAACCGTCCGAACCTCGATTTCCGCGGCTTCTCCGGCACGGTCGCCTCCGGTACGGTTACCGTTGGCCAGCGTCTGAAGGTGCTGCCGTCGGGCGTCGAATCGAGCGTGGCGCGTATCGTCACCTTCGACGGCGACCTGCAGGAAGCTGCCGCCGGCGAAGCCGTTACCATTGTGCTGAAAGATGAAATCGACATCAGCCGCGGCGACCTGCTGGTTGACGCGCAAGCCTCGCTGCCGGCGGTGCAAAGCGCCAGCATCGACGTGGTGTGGATGGCCGAGCAGCCGCTGACCCCGGGGCAGAGCTACGACATTAAAATCGCCGGGAAGAAGACCCGCGCTCGCGTCGACGCTATCCGCTACCAGGTCGATATTAACAACCTGACCCAACGTGAAGTCGAGTCTCTACCGCTGAACGGCATTGGGCTGGTGGAGCTGACCTTTGACGAACCTTTAGTGCTGGATCCGTATCAGCAAAACCCGGTGACCGGCGGGCTTATCTTTATCGATCGCCTGACCAACGTCACCGTGGGCGCCGGGATGGTCAACGAGCCGCACCTGCAGGCGTCGACCTCGGCATCGCAGTACAGCGCCTTTGAGCTGGAGCTGAACCAGCTGATCCGTAAACACTTCCCGCACTGGGACGCCCGCGACCTGCTGGGAGGCAAATAATGGCCCAGCATGACGAAAACGTCGTCTGGCATGCCCATCCTGTGACCCAGCAGCAGCGGGAACAGCATCACGGCCATCGCGGCGTGGTGCTGTGGTTTACCGGCCTTTCGGGGTCGGGTAAATCCACTGTCGCCGGGGCGCTGGAGGAGGCGCTGCATGAGCGCGGCGTCAGCACCTATCTGTTGGACGGCGACAATGTGCGCCATGGCCTGTGCAGCGATCTGGGATTCAGTGATGAGGATCGCAAAGAGAACATTCGCCGCGTCGGCGAAGTGGCCAGGCTGATGGTCGATGCCGGTCTGGTGGTATTGACGGCATTTATATCACCACACCGCGCGGAACGGCAGATGGTGCGCGAGCGCCTGGGGGAGGGACGCTTCATCGAAGTGTTCGTCGATACCCCGCTGGCCATCTGCGAGGCGCGGGATCCGAAAGGATTGTACAAGAAGGCGCGGGCAGGGGAATTACGCAATTTCACCGGCATAGACTCGGTCTATGAGGCACCGGAAAAGGCGGAAATTCATCTGGATGGTGAACAATTGGTAACAAATTTGGTGCACCAACTATTAGACCTGCTGCAACAGAGCGATATTATCAGATCCTGAAACGGCAGCGGCATCGAGGGGTGCCGGTTGCCCGGTCTACAGGATTCGATATGCGCAATACCCAGAACCTCAGTATTATTCGTTCAGAACCGCCTCCGGCGATCGGCGACGAGACCACCTGGTCTCTGTCGGGCGCTGCCGTGGGCTTTATTTCATGGCTGCTGGCGCTGGGTATTCCCTTCCTTCTCTATGGCAGTAATACGCTCTTCTTCCTCCTTTACACCTGGCCGTTCTTCCTGGCGTTGATGCCGGTGGCGGTAGTGGTCGGTATTGCGCTGCACTCTCTGCTCAATGGCAAGCTGCTCTATAGCGCCAGCGCGACCATCCTGACCGTCGGGCTGATGTTTGCGCTACTCTTCCTCTGGCTGTTGGGATAACCCGTTTCTGGTATGAATCAAGCATGGGTATCGGCAGCAAAAATATGGTACAGTCCCCGCGTTACGCGGCATCGTCCGCGCGCCCTGGTAGCGTACCCGGGCGAGTTTTGGGATGATGATGCCGTTTGTCAGGGGGCAGGATGGGTAAATTAACGCTGCTATTATTAGCTTTGCTGGTCTGGCTACAGTATTCGCTGTGGTTCGGTAAAAACGGCCTGCACGACTACACGCGGGTTAACGACGACGTCACCGCCCAGCAGGCGACTAACGCCAAATTAAAAGCACGCAACGATCAGCTATTTGCCGAAATTGACGACCTCAACGGCGGGCAGGAAGCGATCGAGGAGCGCGCGCGCAATGAACTCAGTATGACCCGCCCGGGCGAAACCTTCTATCGTCTGGTACCGGATGCGTCTAAACGCAACCAGGCATCGGGGCAACAGCAGAACAATCGATAACCAGGCCCAGGATAACAACATGGCAGCCACTTTTCCGGGCGTTTGCGCCGTGGTGCCGGCAGCCGGTTTTGGCCGCCGCATGCAAACGGAATGCCCGAAACAATATCTCTCAATCGGTAACAAAACGATTCTCGAACATGCGGTCGCTGCGCTGCTGGCGGATGCGCGCGTCCAGCGCGTGGTGATTGCCGTCAGCCCCGGCGATCGGCGCTTCAGCCAGCTACCGCTGGCGCAGCACCCGCAAATTACCGTCGTGGATGGCGGCGCCGAGCGCGCCGATTCCGTGCTCGCGGGCCTGAAGGCGTTGCCGGAGGCGCAGTGGGTGCTGGTGCATGACGCCGCGCGCCCCTGCCTGCATCAGGACGACCTCAGCCGCCTGCTGGCGCTCAGCGAAACCAGCCGTGTCGGGGGGATCCTCGCGGCGCCGGTGCGCGACACCATGAAGCGCGCCGAGCCGGGCAAAACCGCTATCGCCCATACCGTCGATCGCAATGACCTGTGGCATGCGCTGACCCCGCAATTTTTCCCTCGCGAGCTGCTGGTGGATTGCCTCACCCGGGCGCTGAACGAGGGGGCGACCATCACGGATGAAGCCTCGGCGCTGGAGTACTGCGGCTTCCATCCGCAGCTGGTCGCCGGTCGCGCGGATAATATTAAAGTGACGCGCCCGGAAGACCTGGCGCTGGCTGAATTTTACCTCACCCGTTCCCGACACCAGGAGAAAGCTTAATGCGAATTGGACATGGTTTTGACGTACACGCTTTTGGCGGTGAAGGCCCAATCATTATTGGCGGGGTACGCATTCCTTATGAAAAAGGGCTGCTGGCCCACTCCGACGGCGACGTCGCGCTGCATGCGCTGACCGACGCGCTGCTGGGCGCCGCGGCGCTCGGCGATATCGGCAAACTGTTCCCCGATACCGATCCGGCGTTTAAAGGCGCCGATAGCCGCGAACTGCTGCGCGAAGCGTGGCGTCGTATTCAGGCCAAAGGCTATACGCTCGGCAACGTCGACGTCACCATTATCGCCCAGGCGCCGAAGATGCTGCCGCATATTCCGCAGATGCGCGTCTTTATCGCTGAAGATCTCGGCTGCCATATGGACGACGTCAACGTGAAAGCGACCACCACCGAGAAGCTGGGCTTCACCGGCCGTGGGGAAGGGATCGCCTGCGAAGCGGTCGCGCTGCTGCGTAAGGCCGAAAAATGATCGCCTTTGACCAACTGACCTGGCTGCACGGCAAGCCGCAGAGCAGCGGACTGCTGAAAGCCAATCCGGAAGACTTTCTGGTGGTGGAAGACCTGGGCTTTGCGCCGGACGGCGAAGGCGAACATGTGCTGGTGCGGATCCTGAAAAACGGCTGCAATACGCGCTTTGTCGCCGACGCGCTGGCGAAATTCCTCAAGATCCACGCCCGTGAAGTGAGCTTCGCCGGGCAAAAGGATAAGCACGCCGTCACCGAGCAGTGGCTGTGCGCGCGGGTGCCCGGCAAAGAGATGCCGGACCTGAGCAAATTTCAGCTCGAGGGCTGCCAGGTACTGGAATATGCCCGCCATAAGCGTAAGCTGCGTTTAGGCGCGCTGAAAGGCAACCAGTTTACCGTGATCCTGCGTGAGATTAGCGATCGCCAGGACGTGGAGACGCGTCTGCAGGCCATCGCTGAACGGGGCGTACCGAACTATTTCGGCGCGCAGCGCTTTGGCATTGGCGGCAGTAATCTGCAGGGCGCGTTGCGCTGGGCGGAAAGCGACGCGCCGGTGCGCGATCGCAATAAGCGCAGTTTTTGGTTGTCGGCGGCCCGCAGTGCGTTGTTTAATCAGCAAGTCAGTATTAGATTAAAAAAAACGGAATTTAATCAGGTTGTTGATGGCGATGCGCTACAATTAGCGGGGCGTGGGAGCTGGTTTGTCGTCACACCGGAAGAACTCGAGGTTTCGCAGGCGCGGGTGCACAACCGCGAACTGATGATCACGGCTGCGCTGCCGGGCAGCGGCGACTGGGGAAGCCAGCGCGACGCTCTGGCCGCCGAGCAGGCCGCCATCGCCGAAGAAACTTCGCTGCAGGCGCTGTTGGTGCGGGAGAAAGTCGAGGCGGCGCGCCGGGCGATGCTTCTCTATCCGCAGCAGCTTAGCTGGAACTGGTGGGATGACGTAACCGTTGAACTGCGTTTCTGGCTGCCGGCGGGCAGCTTCGCCACCAGCGTGGTCAGGGAGCTTATCAATACAACGGGTGACTATGCGAATATTGCTGAGTAACGATGACGGGATCCATGCGCCGGGGATACAGACCCTGGCGAAGGCCTTAAGGGAGTTTGCCGAGGTCCAGGTTGTTGCACCCGATCGTAACCGCAGCGGAGCCTCGAATTCGCTGACGCTGGAATCATCCCTGCGTACGTTTACCTTTGAAAATGGCGACATCGCCGTCCAGATGGGCACCCCGACCGACTGTGTCTATCTCGGCGTGAACGCGCTGATGCGCCCACGTCCGGACATCGTTGTTTCCGGCATTAACGCGGGTCCCAACCTGGGCGATGACGTCATCTATTCCGGCACCGTGGCCGCAGCGATGGAAGGCCGTCATCTGGGGTTCCCCGCGCTGGCTGTGTCGCTGAACGGCTATCAACATTACGATACCGCCGCGGCGGTAACCTGCACCATTCTGCGCGCCTTAAGCCGCGAGCCGCTGCGTACCGGGCGGATCCTTAACATCAACGTGCCGGATCTCCCGCTTGATCAAATCAAGGGCATTCGCGTGACCCGCTGCGGCAACCGCCATCCTGCCGACCAGGTGATCCCGCAAAAAGATCCGCGCGGCAACACCCTGTACTGGATTGGCCCGCCGGGCGATAAGCGCGATGCCGGGCCGGGCACCGATTTTGCGGCAGTGGATGAAGGCTATGTTTCCGTGACGCCATTGCACGTCGATTTAACCGCCCATCAGGCGCATGAGGTAGTCAGCGATTGGTTGGAACGTGTCGGGGTTGACGGGCAATGGTAAGTAAACGTGTTGAAAGTTTGTTGAATCAACTGCGCACGCAGGGCATCGTCGATGAGCGTGTCCTCGAGGCGATCGCGCTGGTCCCGCGCGAAAAATTTGTTGATGAAGCCTTTGAACATAAAGCGTGGGAAAACACCGCGCTGCCGATTGGCCAGGGGCAGACCATCTCCCAGCCTTACATGGTGGCGCGGATGACCGAGCTGCTGACGCTGACGCCGGAGTCGCGCGTGCTGGAGATCGGCACTGGTTCCGGCTACCAGACGGCCATCCTGGCGCACCTGGTGCATCACGTTTGCTCGGTGGAGCGGATTAAGAGTTTACAGTGGCAGGCGCGTCGTCGCCTGAAACAACTTGATTTACATAATGTTTCAACCCGTCATGGCGATGGGTGGCAAGGTTGGCAGGCACGGGCGCCGTTTGATGCCATTATTGTGACGGCGGCGCCGCCGGAGATTCCAACCGCGCTGCTGGCGCAGCTGGATGACGAAGGCGTGCTGGTGCTGCCGGTTGGCGAAGAGCATCAGTTTCTCAAACGGATCCGTCGCCGGGGCAACGAATTTATCATTGATACCGTCGAGGCCGTTCGCTTTGTTCCCCTGGTGAAGGGGGAGCTGGCCTGAGACCCGGATTATTCCAGGTTTTTTTTGCCTGACTTTAGGCGTAGGGTGGACACATTTTTCAGTGTCCTGGCCGGGCGCCGCCCGGTAAGCAAGATATTGGCAGTTAACATATTCCTGGGGGATAAATGAGCGCGGGAAGCACCAAATTTACCGTCAGCCGTATTGCGGCTCTTTCACTGGTTTCACTCTGGCTGGCCGGGTGTACCAACACCAATAATCCGCCAGCGCCGGTTAGCTCTGCCGGCGGTGCCGCCTCTTCCAGCACCAACTCCGGCATGCTGATTACGCCGCCATCCTCCGGCGTCAAGTCTGCTCCTCAGGCGCAGCCGATCCAGCCGGTACAGACCCAAACCATTCAGCCGACGCCGATGGCGCAGGAGCCGGTGCAGACGGTGAACGGTAAGATCGTTTACAACCGCAAATATGGCGATATTCCGAAAGGTAGCTATACCGGCGGCAGTACCTATACGGTAAGACGGGGAGACACGCTGTTCTATATCGCGTGGGTCACCGGCAACGATTTCCGCGACCTGGCGCAACGCAACAATGTCCCGGCCCCTTACGCGCTGAACGTGGGTCAGGTGCTGCAGGTCGGCAACGCCTCAGGCCAGCCGATCACCGGTGAAAACGCCGTTTCTCAGGCCAGCGCAAGGGCGAGCGGCGGTGCGACAGCCACCACAACTTCTGCACAAAAATCGACCGCGGTGGTTGCTTCACAACCGACTATTACGTATTCTGAATCTTCAGGTGAACAGAGTGCTACCAAGATGTTGCCTAATAATAAACCCGCGACCACGACCACAACGGTTGTCGCGCCGGTGACGGCACCAACAACGGTGAGCACAACCCAGCCGACTGCAAGCAGTACGTCAACCAGTTCGCCGATCTCATCATGGCGCTGGCCGACTGATGGCAAGGTTATCGAGAACTTTAGCGGCGCGGAAGGCGGCAATAAAGGTATCGACATTGCAGGCAGTAAGGGACAGGCTATTGTCGCGACCGCCGATGGGCGCGTCGTCTATGCCGGTAACGCACTGCGCGGCTACGGTAATCTTATTATCATCAAACACAACGATGATTACCTGAGTGCCTACGCTCATAACGATACCATGCTGGTTCGGGAGCAACAGGAAGTCAAAGCGGGGCAGAAAATCGCTACCATGGGTAGCACCGGAACCAGCTCAACAAGATTACATTTTGAAATTCGTTACAAGGGGAAATCCGTCAACCCGCTGCAGTACTTACCGCAGCGATAATTTGGCAAAGTACGGATAAGCGAAGCATCAGCTAACAGGCGCCAGGGCGGTGTCTACGCTACTCTCGCAGAGAGGGCAGGGGAAATCGTCCAGGCGTCGTTTGTTGATGTGCCGTGGAAGGTGCTTTGCTCAGGGATCACGGGTAGGAGCCACCTTTATGAGTCAGAATACGCTGAAAGTTCATGATTTAAATGAAGACGCGGAATTTGATGAGAACGGAATTGAGGTTTTCGACGAGAAGGCCTTAGTAGAAGAGGAACCCAGTGATAGCGATCTGGCTGAGGAAGAGCTACTGTCGCAAGGCGCAACACAACGCGTACTTGACGCCACTCAGCTTTATCTTGGAGAGATTGGTTATTCCCCACTGCTGACCGCGGAAGAGGAAGTCTATTTCGCGCGTCGCGCACTGCGTGGTGATGTCGCTTCACGCCGTCGCATGATTGAAAGCAACCTGCGTCTGGTGGTGAAGATTGCCCGTCGTTACAGCAATCGTGGTCTGGCGCTGCTGGATCTGATTGAAGAAGGTAACCTCGGCCTGATCCGCGCCGTTGAGAAGTTTGACCCGGAACGTGGGTTCCGTTTTTCGACTTATGCGACCTGGTGGATCCGCCAGACCATTGAACGGGCGATCATGAACCAAACCCGTACGATCCGTTTGCCGATCCACATTGTTAAAGAGCTGAACGTCTATCTGCGTACCGCGCGCGAGTTGTCCCATAAGCTGGACCACGAGCCGAGTGCGGAAGAGATTGCCGAACAGCTGGACAAACCGGTCGATGACGTCAGCCGTATGCTGCGTCTGAACGAGCGCATCACCTCCGTGGATACTCCGCTGGGTGGCGATTCAGAAAAAGCGCTGCTGGATATTCTGGCCGATGAGAAAGAGAACGGCCCGGAAGACACCACGCAGGACGATGATATGAAGCAAAGCATCGTCAAATGGCTGTTCGAACTGAACGCCAAGCAGCGTGAAGTTCTGGCGCGTCGTTTCGGTCTGCTGGGTTATGAAGCAGCCACGCTGGAAGATGTGGGCCGTGAAATTGGCCTCACCCGCGAGCGTGTGCGGCAGATCCAGGTGGAAGGTCTGCGTCGCCTGCGGGAAATTCTGCAGGGGCAGGGGCTGAATATCGAAGCGCTCTTCCGCGAATAAGATCTTTTCTCTCAAAAAGGCCCCCTCGACAGTCGGGGCCTTTTTCTTTGCGCTAGCCGAGGCGGGTTTCCTGCAGATGACGCCAGATAATTTTCCCTTCCGCTTGCTGAAAAATCGCCGTCGACCAGCGTACGTTCTCACTGCCATCCGCCAGCGTTTGGCTTTCACGGTATAGCACTGCGGCGCCGTCGTGCCACTCGCTAATGATTTTCGCCTGGTCCACCACGATGTGTAATCCCGGACGGGTTGCGCCCGCATGGTGGAAAAAACGGCTCACCGCCGGGTAGTCCATCTTCTCGCCGCCCGGAGGGATCATGGTGAATTCGGCGGCAAAACGTGTCATCAGTGCCTCAGCGCTTCCTTCCCCCTGGCTTAACCAGCGTTCGATAAGGACATGGGCGTCGAGGACTTCCTGCAGATAAGGGTTCATGACTTCTCCAGAGTGGTGTGCAGGCGATGGATAATCGCCTGATTATTCAGCCGCAGGCAAAACAGCAGCGGCAACAGGGTGATGGCGGCGGCGCTAATAAACACGATTTGCCAGGCGTAGGCCGGCGGAAATCCCCTCAGCAGCAGGGCGAGCAGCGCGCTGCCGGCAAAGAAGCTGAGCTGGCGGTTCAGATTCCACAGCGCGCTGGCGTCAGGCATCTCTTCGGCAGGCGTATGCAGGAAGGCGCTGCTTTGCGCGGTGCTGCTGCATAAGCTGCCTCCGCCGCCCATCAGCGTAAAGGCCAGAATCAACAGCGCCAGCGGGCTGTGCGCATCGATCTTCAGCAGCAGCAGGATCCCCGCCGCCTGTAGCAAGCAGCCAACCATCACCAGCGGTCGTGGCCCGAAGCGGTTGAAATACCTGCCGGTAAACGTGATGGCGGCGAACGAGGCCAGCGACCAGGGCACCATCAGGGCACCGATGGCCCCCGGCGCCATCCCGGTGACGCGTTGCAGGTAGAACATCCCGACCACGTTGACGCCAATAAACATCCCCGGTACGCAGAGGTAGATCAGCATCGCGAAGCGCAGCAGAGGATCGGCCAGCAACGACAGCGGAAGAAAGCGAGTTGGGCGAACCGGGCCGGGGCTGTCGTTCAGCCATCGCACCGCCAGCACAAAGGTTAGCAGAGCCACAGGCAGGCTGGCGAAAAAGACCCAGCGCCAGCTGAAGGCCTGGACTAACAGGCCGCCGATTGCCGGCGAGCAGGCTGGTGCCAGCAGGCCGACCAGCATCACCGCCGCCGACAGTTTCGCCCGCTCATGCGGCTGAAACAGCGGCCACGTCAATGCCTGGCCAAGGGGGATTAACAGCCCGCCGCCCATCCCCTGCAGCGTCCGCCAGAAAATCAGCTCGCCGAGACTGCTGGCAAGCCCTGCCGCCAGCGCGCCGAGGCTGAACAGCCCCAGCGAGAGTAAAAACAGTCGTTTCGCCCCCCAGCGCTGACTAAGCCAGGCACTGAACGGTACGACGACCGTCAGACCGAGAATATAAGCATTGCTGACCCACGCCAGCTGAGAGACGGAAACCGTCAGCGCGCGGCTGATGGCCGGGAAGGCGATGCTGGCGATAAACATATTGATTAAATCGAGAAAAAAGCCGAACAGAAAAACGGTGGCAACGCGGTGGCGATAGGTCATGGTTCACTCCCTCAGACAGGCGGCTACTGTAAACCCGGTTCTGCGGGGGATAAATGGGGTGAATCGGGATATACTGTCTGAATATTTTTGACAATCATCCGGACGACAATGCTTAATCTTCAGCGTGTGACCATGTTTATCGCCGTGGTGGATGCCGGCAGCTTCACCCTGGCCGCTGCGGCGCTGGGGCAGACCAAGGCGGTGGTCAGTTTTAACGTACGGCAGCTGGAAAATGAACTGGGGGTGACCCTGCTGCTGCGCTCAACGCGTCGTCTGCGCCTCACCGACGCCGGGGCGCTGTTCTATCAGCGCGGGGTGGCGCTGCTGAAAGCGGCGGAAAATCTGCAGGATGAGGTGCGGGCCAGCCATACCGGCTTAAGTGGAGAGCTGCGGATCACCACCACGCCGGAGTATGGCGCGCAGGTCATCATTCCGGCGCTGGCCGCGTTTGCCCGTCGTCACCCGGCGCTGCGGGTGCGCCACGTTTCGTCCTCCCATCATGCGGACCTCATTTCAGAACGATTTGATGTGGCGATACGCCTCGGTACGCTGGCCGATTCCCGCTACCGGGCGACGCGGATAGCCAGTTTCGCGATCCTGCCCGTCGCCTCTCCGGCCTGGCTGGCAAGCCATCCGGTGCAGACGCTGTCCGATCTGGCGCAAGCCGACTGGATTATTCATGAGCGTCTGTCGGCGCCGCTGCGCTGGCAGCTGCGAACGGATCAACAGACAGAGGTGGATTTCGCCATTGCCAGCGCGCCGCGCTTTTCAGCCGACAGCGCTACGGCGCTGATGAGCTTTGCTCTGGCCGGGTGCGGCATCGCCTTGCTGCCGGCATGGCTGGTAGCCAAAAAAGTGGCGCAGCGGGAGCTGGTGCCGCTCCTGCCGGAATACCATTTCCCACAGCAAGGCGTGTATGCCCTTTATCCCGATGCGCAGCATATGCCGACCCGGGTGCGGGCGTTTATCGATTTCCTGCGTGAGAAGGTCGTTTAATTGACCGCTCAGGGCGCCATCATTTTGCGCACCAGCCGGGAGAACTGTTCGCGTTCGTCATCGCTCAGGCGGCCGAGAAACTCGTCATCGATCTCATTGCCCTGCGGAATCGAACGATTAAGCAACGCCTCGCCTTGTTCGGTCAGATAGACAAAACGGCGGCGTTTATCGGCGGGATCGTGCTCACGGCGCACCAGGCCGCGCGCCTCCATCCGGCTGAGCATCTCCGCCAGCGTGGCCTTGGTACTGACCGCCGCTTCAATCAGCACGACCTGCTCGATACCCGGCTGCTCCGCTACCGAGCGCATCACCGCGTACTGAGGTTTAGTCAGATCCGGTAACGCTTGCTGCCAGCGGGCGGTATGTTGTTGAAAAAGCTGGCGCAGCAGGTGAAATGCTTCGTTTCGTAACTCCATGAATACTCCGTAACAAAACTGTCACCTCTATGATAGCCGTTCGTACGCCATTTTATACCCTTTCTGCGTTTTTGATTAAAAATGCGCACGTATACGAACGATCTTGTCATCGCCGTCCGGAGAGGGTAATTTAAATATAAAGTTCGTGTACGAACAAAATGAATGAGGTCTGGAATGAAACTGATTATTGGGATGACGGGGGCCACCGGGGCTCCGCTTGGGGTGGCATTGCTGCAGGCGCTACGTGATATGCCGGAGGTGGAAACCCACCTGGTGATGTCGAAGTGGGCCAAAACCACCATCGAGCTGGAAACGCCCTGGACAGCGCGCGAAGTGGCCGCGCTGGCGGACTTTTCCCACAGCCCGGCTGACCAGGCCGCCACCATTTCATCCGGTTCATTTCGTACCGACGGCATGATCGTTATTCCCTGCAGTATGAAAACGCTGGCAGGCATTCGCGCGGGCTATGCCGAAGGGCTGGTGGGCCGCGCGGCGGACGTGGTGCTCAAAGAGGGGCGCAAGCTGGTGCTGGTCCCGCGGGAAATGCCGCTCAGCACGATCCATCTGGAGAACATGCTGGCGCTGTCGCGCATGGGCGTGGCGATGGTGCCGCCGATGCCAGCTTACTACAACCACCCGGAGACGGTTGACGATATCACCAATCATATTGTGACTCGGGTGCTGGATCAGTTTGGCCTCGACTATCACAAAGCGCGCCGCTGGAGCGGCTTACGCACGGCAGAACAATTTGCACAGGAGATCGAATAATGGCTTTTGATGATTTGCGCAGCTTTTTGCAGGCGCTGGATGACCAGGGACAACTGCTAAAAATCAGTGAAGAGGTAAACGCCGAGCCCGATCTGGCGGCGGCCGCCAATGCTACCGGACGCATCGGCGACGGCGCCCCGGCACTGTGGTTCGATAATATTCGTGGCTTTACTGACGCCCGCGTGACGATGAACACCATCGGTTCGTGGCAGAACCATGCCATCTCGCTGGGCCTGCCGCCTAACACGCCGGTGAAAAAGCAGATTGATGAATTCATTCGCCGCTGGGATAAATTCCCGGTGACGCCAGAGCGCCGCGCCAACCCGGCGTGGGCGGAAAACACCGTTGATGGCGACGATATCAACCTGTTCGATATTCTGCCGCTGTTCCGCCTCAACGATGGTGACGGCGGTTTCTACCTCGACAAAGCCTGTGTCGTATCACGCGACCCGCTTGATCCTGACAACTTCGGTAAGCAAAACGTCGGTATCTACCGCATGGAAGTGAAAGGTAAGCGCAAGCTCGGCCTGCAGCCGGTGCCGATGCATGATATCGCGCTGCATCTGCATAAAGCGGAAGAGCGTGGGGAAGATCTGCCGATTGCCATCACCCTCGGTAACGACCCGATTATTACCCTGATGGGCGCCACGCCGCTGAAATACGATCAGTCGGAATATGAAATGGCTGGCGCGCTGCGCGAGAGCCCGTATCCCATCGCCACCGCGCCGCTGACCGGCTTTGATGTACCCTGGGGGTCGGAAGTGATCCTCGAAGGGGTCATTGAAGGGCGTAAGCGTGAGATCGAGGGGCCGTTCGGTGAGTTTACCGGTCACTACTCCGGTGGTCGTAACATGACGGTAGTGCGTATCGACAAAGTCTCGTATCGCAGCAAACCGATTTTTGAATCGCTCTATCTCGGTATGCCGTGGACCGAAATTGACTATCTGATGGGGCCGGCGACCTGTGTGCCGCTGTATCAGCAGCTGAAGGCCGAGTTTCCGGAAGTGCAGGCGGTCAACGCCATGTACACCCATGGTCTGCTGGCGATCATCTCCACCAAAAAACGCTATGGCGGTTTTGCCCGCGCGGTGGGCCTGCGGGCGATGACCACTCCGCACGGCCTCGGCTATGTGAAGATGGTGATCATGGTTGATGAAGACGTTGACCCGTTCAACCTGCCGCAGGTGATGTGGGCGCTCTCCTCGAAGGTTAACCCGGCGGGTGACCTGGTGCAGTTGCCGAACATGTCGGTCCTTGAACTTGACCCAGGCTCCAGCCCGGCGGGCATCACCGACAAACTGATTATCGACGCCACCACCCCGGTTGCGCCGGACCTTCGCGGCCACTACAGCCAGCCGGTGCAGGATCTGCCGGAAACCAAAGCCTGGGCTGAAAAACTGACCGCTATGCTGGCCAACCGTAAATAAGGAGAAAAAGATGATTTGTCCACGTTGCGCCGATGAAAAGATTGAAGTGATGGCGACGTCGCCGGTGAAAGGGGTCTGGACCGTGTATCAGTGCCAGCACTGTCTTTACACCTGGCGAAATACCGAGCCGCTGCGCCGCACCAGCCGCGAACACTATCCGGAAGCGTTCCGGATGACGCAGAAAGATATTGATGAGGCGCCGCAGGTACCACACGTACCGCCGTTATTGCCGGAAGATAAGCGTTAATAAAACGGGCCCGCTAAGTCGGGCCTTTTTTATATTTAGTACAATTATGAAAGCTATTTTTTCATTAAATTAAAAAATTACGTGAAGGGTTAATATGCTGGGATGACTTTGCGAGCCTGCTTCCAGATTATTATAAAATCCGTCTGATTAATGCCTTGCAGATAAATTTCACGCCCTGACGAGTATAGAATAGCGGCGGGTGCTTGAGGCTGTCTGGCCTTGAGCATGACCAGGACCCCAGACAGACGAAAGCCCCAGGAGATATTTCTATCAACTGAGGCTAGCGAATGAACACAGACAATTCAGATGTTAGTCTCTTCTTTGCAGGGAGGCAAGATATGCTGACAAAATATGCCCTTGTGGCAATCATCGTACTCTGTATTACGGTACTGGGATTTACGCTGTTGGTGCACAGCTCACTATGCGAGCTGAGTATTAAAGAGCGTAATATTGAGTTTAAAGCTGTTCTCGCTTACGAATCGAAGAAGTAGCATCCGCGCGGGGGTAACCCCGCGTATGGGTTGTCAGGACGCATCCTCTTGCACCCATTTTTTGTTTGCTAAAACGGCAGCGCTGAGCGGCGCTGCCGTTTTTCACCTTAATGGGTGGCTAAACCAGGCTTTTCAGACGGTAGATCCACTCCAGCGCCTGACGCGGGGTCAGGGAGTCCGGATCAAGATTCTCCAGCGCCTCAACCGCAGGCGAGGTCTCTTCCGGGGCGGCGAGCAGCGACATCTGCGTGCCGTCGACCTGGGTCGCCGCCGCGTTGGGCGAGATGCTCTCCAGCTCGCGCAGTTTCTGCCGCGCGCGCTTGATCACCTCTTTCGGCACCCCGGCCAGCGCGGCGACCGCCAGGCCATAGCTCTTGCTGGCCGCGCCATCCTGCACGCTGTGCATAAAGGCGATGGTATCGCCGTGCTCCAGCGCGTCGAGGTGGACGTTGGCGACGCCTTCCATTTTCTCCGGCAGCTGAGTGAGCTCGAAGTAGTGGGTGGCGAACAGCGTCAGCGCCTTGATTTTGTTGGCCAGATTTTCCGCACAGGCCCACGCCAGCGATAGCCCGTCGTAGGTGGACGTGCCGCGGCCAATCTCATCCATCAGCACCAGGCTGTGTTCGGTGGCGTTGTGCAGAATATTGGCGGTTTCCGTCATCTCCACCATAAAGGTCGAGCGGCCGCTGGCCAGGTCATCCGCCGCGCCGACGCGGGTAAAGATGCGATCGATGGGTCCGATCTCCACCTTCTGCGCCGGGACGTAGCTGCCGATATAGGCCAGCAGCGCAATCAGCGCGGTCTGGCGCATATAGGTACTTTTACCGCCCATGTTTGGCCCGGTGATGATCAGCATCCGCCGCTGCGGCGCTAGCTGCAGCGGGTTGGCGATAAACGGCTCTTTCAGCACCTGCTCGACCACCGGATGGCGGCCTTCGCTGATGCGAATACCTGGCTTATCGCTAAAGGTCGGGCAGCAGTAGTTCAGGGTTTCCGCGCGCTCCGCCAGGTTGACCAGCACGTCCAGCTCGGCCAGCGCGCTGGCGCTGGTTTGCAGGTCGGCGAGATGCGGCAGCAGCAGGTCGAACAGTTCGTCATAAAGCTGTTTTTCCAGTGCCAGCGCTTTGCCCTTGGAGGTCAGCACCTTATCTTCGTATTCCTTCAGCTCAGGAATAATGTAGCGTTCGGCGTTCTTCAGCGTCTGGCGGCGCACGTAGTGGATCGGCGCGAGGTGGCTCTGGCCGCGGCTGATCTGGATGTAGTAGCCGTGGACGGCGTTGTAGCCGACTTTCAGGGTATCGAGGCCCAGCCGCTCGCGCTCGCGGATCTCCAGTTTATCGAGATAATCGGTGGCGCCATCGGCCAGCGCACGCCACTCGTCCAGCTCTTCGCTATAGCCCGGGGCGATGACTCCGCCGTCACGGACCAGCACCGGCGGCGCGTCAATCACCGCGCGCTCCAGCAGTTCGCGCAGTTCGGTGAACTCGCCCATTTTCTCGCGCAATTTTTGCACCGGCTGACGGTCAACGTCGGCCAGCAGCTCACGCAGCAGCGGCAACTGCTGCAGGGCATGACGCATGCGGGCTAAATCGCGTGGACGGGCGGTACGCAGCGCCAGACGCGCCAGAATACGTTCCAGATCGCCGACCTGGCGCAGCACCGGCTGCAGCTCGGTATAGCGCTCCTGCAGTGCGCCGATGGTCTGCTGGCGCTCCACCAGCACGGCGGTATCGCGGACCGGCATATGCAGCCAGCGCTTGAGCATCCGGCTGCCCATCGGCGTCACCGTACAGTCGAGTACCGAGGCCAGGGTGTTGTCGGTGCCGCCGGCCAGATTCTGGGTGATCTCGAGGTTACGGCGGGTGGCGGCATCCATAATGATGCTGTCCTGCTGGCGTTCCATGGTGATGGAACGGATGTGCGGCAGCGAGGTGCGCTGAGTGTCTTTGACATACTGCAGCAGGCAGCCGGCGGCGCACAGGCCGCGTGGGGCGTTTTCCACGCCGAAGCCGACCAGATCGCGGGTGCCGAACTGCAGGTTAAGCTGCTGGCGCGCGGTGTCGATTTCAAATTCCCACAGCGGGCGACGGCGCAGACCGCGGCGGCCCTCGATCAGCGACGATTCGGCAAAATCTTCCGCATACAGCAGTTCCGCCGGATTAGTACGCTGCAGCTCTGCCGCCATGGTTTCACGGTCGGCCGGTTCACTCAGGCGAAAGCGCCCGGAGCTGATATCCAGCGTCGCGTAGCCAAAGCCTTTGCTGTCCTGCCAGATAGCGGCCAGCAGGTTGTCCTGGCGCTCCTGCAGCAGCGCTTCATCGCTGATGGTGCCCGGCGTAACGATACGCACCACTTTACGCTCGACCGGTCCCTTGGTGGTGGCCGGGTCGCCAATCTGCTCGCAAATGGCCACCGACTCGCCCTGATTGACCAGTTTGGCGAGGTAGTTCTCCACGGCGTGGTGGGGGATGCCGGCCATCGGAATAGGTTCGCCCGCGGAGGCACCGCGCTTGGTCAGCGAGATATCGAGCAGCTGTGACGCGCGTTTCGCATCGTCATAAAATAGCTCGTAAAAATCCCCCATCCGGTAAAACAGTAGAATGTCAGGATGTTGCGCCTTCAGCTTGAGATACTGCTGCATCATGGGCGTGTGGGCGTCGAGATTGTCAATTGTGCTCATGGGGTGTTATCCAGATCCCTGATTTGAAATGGCTGCGATTTTGTAGTTGTCGTCGTTATCACATGGATGAGACATAATAACGGAGATGGGCAGGTGAGGGAAACCGACGAAAGCGCGCGGCGCGATCCGGATTCCAGTTGCAGAGGGGGCGGGGTACCGTCACAGTAATTGAACCGCCGCCACGCGATCGTCTTCATACATTACGTTCGCCGTCGATGTTGTTCTGCCTTCTGGCCGCAGACCTCGTTACGACCAACGGCTTGTGGTTGCTAGTCGTAAAGCCATTTACCTGCTTTTGCTGATTCGGCAAACATTTTGATAGTTAAAGGTTTACGCGTTTTTTCTACATCTTCTCGTTTTACTTTAAACCACCGAGTTAGCATTGGAGTATTCTCCCAAGGGAAATAACACGACCATTTAACACTGGAAAGATCAACATTAAATTTTTGTTCAAATTTATTTAAAGCGTCATGCAGATCGTCGCCGGGAGCATCAAATAAGTCATAATCAAGTTCCAATGGGATTTCTTTCCAATTTTTATCTAAACGGGTTGAGATCTCATCTTTAAACAAGTCTAAAACCTGATCTTGAATGCTTTTCATTAAAAGGATGTCCATTGTATACGGTCTTTGGGGCGAGCTATTAGGTTGTATTTTTCCTGAGTTTTTCTTGAAACTTGATAAATTGAGTTTACAAGTCCTATCCAACCTAACCACGGAACATAACGGGCGATAACAGCAGCAAGACTATTCGTTTTTCTCATTCTTACACCAACGGGTGTAGGAACCCTAATACCAAATGGAGTTTTTGCATTTCTCAGAAGCATCCTTCCATATTTAGAAACAACACTTGTTCCTTTTATTGCCTCTCCTGGCTTTGTTCTGGTTTTTAGCCAAGGTTGCCCGGCGAGGATAGCGGCACCAGATTCAATACCAATGCCAAGTTCGTCACAAAATTGTTCAAGAAAAATGACATCAAAAAGTTCACCAGCCGAAAGATTGGATTGTCCGTGATAGAAATAGGTTCCATTTAGTTCTTCTGTCGTATCCATTTGCTCATCTATTATGCTGTTTGTCTTTCATTCCAGGCATCGGTGAAAATTATATTTCCGTCACAATGTTTCCAGGTGATCTTCTCATATCTAAGTTCGACAGATTCAAGATGGTTGTTGTTCTTGTCTTCTGGGGAAGCCATTGTAGGAGATATTGATACGATTCGGACGCCTTCAAGTAGCATATTGAAGTATTCCACTTCTTGACCTGCATCGCTGATTTTATACCATTTGATTTCAGCAGATTTCAGGTTCTGACCAGTAGCTACTGCTTTGTAGAGGTATGGACTGGAATAGTCGAATTCTTTAACGATGATCATTGGTGAGTGCTGACGAGTGCCGGTAGGCTTGCCAGTGGCATTATCAGTGGGAATGGAGAGATTGTGATGAAACCCTTTAAATTCGATGCTGAACTCCCTGTCTGCAACATCACAACCACCTTTGATTAGTGCCCCACCGTCGTCGTATATCCGCATATTACCTGGAATAGCCATGCTTCTTCTTCCCTCTATTATCATTAGTAAGAAAACAGTGTATCGAGTTGATTAAGCGCAGTAAATAATCAATGTGTCGTTTTTGGATTAATACGGGAAATATCTTCTCTGTAATGATGGTTTATATTTAAAAATAGCTGTCGTAAATATTTCATTGGGTTATTACGCCATTGGTATAGATTTTAAATATAAATGACCCTCAATAATATAATGCAGGCAATTATTGCCAGAAAGCGTAAGCGCGGCGCGATCCGGATTCCAGTTGCGCCGCGCGGGGATTACGGCGCCAGATAAACCTGGGGGGCCGCGTTGTCCGGATGATGGCCGAGGCGGACATCCGCCCCGTACCAGCGATGGATAACCGGCTGCTGGATCACCTCCTGCGGCGTGCCTTGGGCGACGAGATTTCCCTGGTGGAGCAGCAGAATGCGGTCGGCCCACAGGGCGGCGAGGTTAAGGTCATGCAGCACCACGCAGACGTGCAGTTGCCCGCCGGCGGTGAGCCGTTTGAGCAAACGCAGCAGGTGCTGCTGATAGTAAAGATCCAGCGCCGAGGTAGGCTCATCGAGAAACAGCCAGCCCTGCGGCGCGCCGTCGCGCCACAGCTGCGCCAGACAGCGGGCCAGCTGCACCCGCTGCTGCTCGCCACCGGAGAGGCCGGGATAGCGGCGACCGGCAAGGCCATCGCAGCCGGTGACGGCCATCACCGCCGCCAGCACCGCCGGATCCGCCGTCGCGCCCCACGGTGAGCGTCCCATGGCAATGACCGTTTCCACCGTCCAGTCGGCCTGCAGGGCCGTTCGCTGCAGCATGACCGCCCGCCGGCGCGACAGCGCCTCGGGGGACCAGGCCTCCAGCGGCTTGCCTGCAAGGCGGCGGGTGCCGCTGTCCGGGGTCAGATAGCCGGTCAACAGCCGCAGCAGAGTGGATTTCCCGGCGCCGTTCGGCCCGATAAGCGCCATCATCTCGCCGCCGCGCAGTGTGACGGAGACGTTGTCGATGATCTGCCGCTGGCCGAGGCGAAGCGCCAGCCCCTGCGCGCAGTATTCGTTATTCATGCCTGGTTCTCCCGACAAAAGACCAGCCACAGAAACCAGGGGGCGCCCAGCAGGCTGGTGAGCAGACCGACCGGTATCTCCGCCGGCGCCGCCACGGTGCGGGCCAGGGTGTCGGCCAGCAGAAGCAGGATCGCGCCGGCCAGCAGCGAGCCGGGGATCAGTCCGCGATGGTCCGGTCCCAGCCACAGGCGCATCAGGTGCGGCACCACCAGGCCGATAAAGCCGATGACTCCGCTGATGGCCACCGCGGCGGCCACCAGCACCGCGCTGCACAGCAGCAGCCAGCGCTGTAGCGCCTGCACGTTGACCCCGAGATAGTGTGCCTCTTCATCGCCAAGCTGCAGCAGATTGAGGCGGGACGCCATCCACCACACCGCCAGCGCCGCCGGGATAATCAAGGTTGCGACCACCAGCAGCGTCGGCCATTCGGCCTGCCCCAGACTGCCCATTCCCCACAGCGACAGCTGGCGCAGCTGGGCGTCATTGCTCAGCCAGGACAGGACGCCGACCAGCGCGCCGCACAGCGCGTTGATGGCGATCCCCACCAGCAGCAGGCGCGACAGCGAACCCTCCTCCGCCCGGCTGAGGATGAAAATCACCACCATCACCGCCAGGCTGCCAATAAACGCCGCCAGCATCGGCATGTACAGGGCGATCAGCCCCGTAGCGGAGAACGGAAGCACCAGCCAGCTGGCCACCGCCAGCGCGGCGCCGCTGCTGATGCCCAGCAGGCCCGGGTCGGCAAGCGGGTTGCGAAACAGCCCCTGCATCACGCAACCGGAGAGGGCCAGCGCCGCGCCCACCAGCAGGGCCAGCAGCACCCGCGGCAGACGGATACTCAGCCAGATGTGGCGCAGCATCTCATCCCCGGAAGGCAGCAGGTTGACCAGCGGCAAGCGCATAGCGCCGAGGGTGGTGGCAAACAGCGTCAGGGAGACCAGCAGCAGCGTCATCAACAGCAAACGGCGGGCGAGGGCAGGGCGCATCAGGGCAACTGCTCCGCTTTGTTTCGCAGCGCGATTATCGCCTGCGGTGTGCGCGGCCCGAAGCCGAGCAGGGCCATATCGTCGATCGTCAGCAGCTGTTTATGACGCCCCGCCGGGGTCTGTGCCAGGCCGGGCAGTTTCCACAGCCCGGCTTCACCGCCCATCCCTTTGAGACCATCGGCGGAGATCACCACCAGATCCGCCTGGCTGGCGGCGACGCCTTCCTGCGACATGGCGCGATAGTGGTCGAAGCCCTGCATCGCGTTCTGCAGCCCGGCGGCGCGAATGGCGCCATCGGCCGCGGTGTGCTGTCCGGCCACCAGGGTATTCATTCCGCCATGGCTGAGAATAAACAGCACCCGCTTAGCAACCGGCTGCGTTGGAATGGCGGCGATCTGCTGCTGAAGCTGCTGGCGCAGCGCGTCGCCCGCCGTCGTTTTGCCTAACGCTTCGGCAATGACGGCCACTTTGTTATCGATCGCGGACAGACTTTCGCCGCCCGGTACGTTAACCACCTTTACCCCGCTCTCCTGTACTTTGTGTAAGACCAGCGAGGGCTGCGCCTGGGCGCTCGCTAACACCAGCTGCGGGCGTAACGCGAGGATCCCCTCGGCGTTCAGCTGCCGCAGGTAGCCGACGTCCGGCAGCTTTTGCGCCGCCGGGGGCCAGCTGCTGGTGCTGTCCCGCGCCACCAGGCTCTGTTCCGCGTCAAGGGCATAGACGATCTCAGTGACATCTCCGCCGAGGGTGACGAGCCGCTCAACGGCAGCGTGGCTCAGCAGCGGGAAAGCGATGAAGAGCAGTAACCAGCGCATCATGCGGGCAGTCCTTCATGGGTCAGACGATCTACCTGCTGGCGCCATTGCGCCTGCTCGGGGTGGCCCTCGCTGCGCTGGCCATAGAGCTGGGCAATCTGGGTGCCGTCTTTGGCGAACAGTTCGACGCTGGTGACGTGTCCGTCCGAGGTCGGCTTGCGGGTCACCCACACTTCATCGAGGCTCTCTTCGCGCAGATGCAGGGTAAAAGTGGTATTGAAGATATTTAGCCAGCCGCGCATGGGGGCCAGCTTTTCCAGGGCGCCGGTGAAGATCTGCACGCAGCCGCGATTGCCGACGAAGATCATGATTTCATTGCCCTCCTGGCGCACCGTCTCCAGCAGCGACGGTAGCGCATGGCGATCCACGCGGCAGGCGAGGTCGTCGCTCACCAGATGGAAGGCCTGCTGGCGGGAAAGCTGATATTTACGCAGCAGACCAAAGAACTGGTGAACGTCGGTCATCGCGCGCCAGTCGTTCTCCAGCGCGGCACCGTCGGCGGTGTCGGCATATTTCACCGGCTCCAGCGGGCGCAGGGCCAGCGGTGCCGGCGCCGCCACCCGATGTTCCTCGATCAGGGTGTCCCAGGCCGCCATGTCGGTCTGCGTGGTCGCATAGACTTTCAGCAGGGCGTCGCCATGGTGGTCGAAAAACTGGATGCTCTGACGACCATTATCGTTCAGATGGAAGGCGCTGGCCCACTGGCTGAGGAACAGGCGCAGATCGAGCGCGCGCGGGTTCAGCACCAGCCCGGCGTGGCCGCTGAGGTGCTGGTGCGTGAACTGGCCCACCTGCTCATGCACGGCATACTCGTTGCGGCAGATGCATTTGGTTTCGCCGACGCGCTCCAGGGCGGCAATCAGCGCCCGGGCGTCATCGCTCAGGCGCACGGCATCGTGGCCGAGGCGGGCGGCGGTCAGCTCGGCTTCGCTGATCCCCATTTCCGCGGCGATATCGCGGGCATATTTAGCGGTACTGCCCGCTTTGGTGGCCTGGTAGCGCTGCCACAGGTCGGGGTGTGCATTTGGCATAATCATATCCTTCTCGACGATGAATATCCCCGGCCGGTGGGCCGGGGGCAGGTGCGTTATTATTCGGGCAATCAGAAGTCGACGTTGACGCCCAGCTGCCAGGTGCGGCCCGGCATCACCGCCAGCGCTTTATCGTTGGCGTCCTGGTTGGTGCCGGTCTCGATATTGCGGCTGCTCAGGTAATCCCAGTATTTACGATCGGTGAGGTTGTAGACCCCGCCATTGAGGCGCACGTTTTTTGCCACCTGCCAGTACGCGGTCCAGTCCAGCATGCCGTAGCCCGGCACGCGCATATAGTCGCTGCTGGCATCGGTGATGGCGGACCCGCTGTTGCTGTAGCTTTCGCGGTTGGTGGTGGTCGCCTGTTTCCCTTTGACAAAGGTCGCCGTCAGGGCGGTGCCGTAGCGTTTCGCCGGATCGTCCCATGCCACGCCGACGATGGCTTTCATCGGCGCCACGCTGTCGAGGTCGACGTATTTATCACCGCTGTAGCTGGATTTCGATTTCCCTTCGCTATAGCCGAGGGCGAGGGTGGTGCTCAGGCCGTTCACCTGCTCAAACCAGGTGCCAAAGTTAAATTTGGTGCTGATCTCACCGCCGTAGATATAGGCTTTATCGCGGTTTTCCGCCTGATAAATGGTGTAGATGTTCGACGGCACATTCGTGAACTGGCCCGGATTATTGGCGCGGGTATAGCGGGTATAGGCGATAAAGTTCTTATAGCTGTTGTAGAACAGCGCCGTGCGCACGGTGATGCCTTCGGTGACTTCGCCCTTCAGCCCCCACTCGAGATTATCGCTGGTTTCCGTCTTCAGATCGGTATTGCCGATCAGGGCATACTGTTGGCTACCGGCGTAGCTGGAGCCGAGGTTCCAGGAGCCATACAGCTGGCTGGCGTTGGGGAACTGCGCGCCGCGCTGGTACTGCAGGTAGGTCATCAGGCGTGGGGTGAGGTCGTACTGGAAGGTCAATGATGGCAGGACCTGGGTATCGCTGTTTTTGCCGTACAGATTCGCCACCGACGATTCGCTCAGCACGCTGCTGTTGGCGGCAAGGTCGGACAGATTTTCCGGCTTAGTCGATTGATGCACCACGCGCACGCCGGGAATAATGGCGAAGTTGTGGCTATCAAGGTCGAAGTTGATCTTATCCTGGACAAAGCCGCCGAGAGTGTAGCTGCGGCTGTCTGCCTCCGGCTGCATGATCTCGCTGTAAACGCTGGGGATCGGCGACTGGCTAAACGGCCGCTGAGTTTTGGTCGTGCTGGCGTTGAAGCCGGCGCTCAGATCGTGGCGGCCCAGGGTTTTCGCCAGCGCGGTCTGCAGGCCCCAGGTGTCGGTGTCATAGTTGGAGTTCACCGTCTGCATTCTGCGGGTGACGCTGTCCGGCATATAAGTCCAGTCATGGGCTTCGGTATGCTGGTAGTAGATTTTCGTGGAGACGCTGTCGAGGTAGTCGTTCATCGGCGTCCAGTCATCCTTCAGGCTCAGGCCCCAGCGCCGGGTCTGGCTGGTCTGGTTGGCGGTGCCGATGGTGCTGTTGCCGCTGGAGTCCCAGGTATCGTAGTGGGTGTGGTTGGTTTTATGGTAATAGTCGAAGGTGCTGGTCAGTTTGTGTTCATCGTTAGGCTGCCAGATCCCGGAGGCCAGAAAAGCATCGGAGTGCCAGTTCGCCGGGTAGGCGTCGACGGTGCCGCTGTTGTTTTCGGTTTCCTGACCGTCACGGCGGCTGTAGACCAAAATGCCGCGCAGGAACTCATCGCCGCCGGCGACGGTCACCCCGTTGTGCCAGCTGCGATCCGCAGAGTCGTAACCGCTGCGGTAGCCGAAGGCGCTGGTCTTGCCCGGGCGCAGGTAATCATCCGCCGATTTCGGGCGGAAGGAGACATTCCCCCCGATAGCGCTGTTGGCCGTTTCCGTCGAGGTGGCGCCGGACTGGATATCCACGCTGCCGTACATATACGGGTCGATATAATCGCGGCCGATGCCGAAGGTGTTGAGCCCGGCGCGGCCGACGTAGCCGCGGCCGGTGGCGTTGGGTTGGGCTATACCGTCCACGTCGATGCCGACGCGGTTGCTCTCCATGCCGCGGATGTTGTAGCCGGTGTAGCCTCCGCGGTCGAAGCCGCTTTTGCCGTTGCCGGAGCCGCCGCTGGCCCCGGTGGCGCTGATGAGCGGCTCATAGCGCATGATAGAGCCAAAATCGTTAGCGCCTTTATCCTCCAGCTCCTGGGCGCTGATGCTGTGTTCGCTACCGGCTTTCTGCACCGGTGCGGGGGCGGTGACGGTCATTTGTTCCGAGGTGTCATCCACCGCCTCGCCGCTAACGGCGGAAGTGTCTGCTGCGATGGCAGAAGTCTGATAAATTGCTGCAAGCAAAGAGGTCACCAGCAGGCGTTTTTTACACCATGCTGCTGACGGAGTCGATTTGTACATAGTCGCCACGCCTTGATCGTTATTAGTATCGGCTCACGCGTTACTTCCAGAGTTGCAGGTTGCTCCGTCTTTTCCGTTGCGGATGGGGTCTTACTCCATTTGTTGATTGCGAATGGTAATGATAGGTATTATCGTTTGCAACAAAATAATCATGTGTTTTTCATTTAAACTGCACTTTGTTTACAATTTGCCCTTTCAGACTTAGCGAGACGACGATGAACTCAAAAGCGGCCATCACCATCATCTACTGTTCCCAGTGCAACTGGATGCTGCGCGCCAGCTGGATGGCGCAGGAGCTGTTACATACCTTCAGCACCGATATCGCCTCGGTGACGCTGGTGCCGGGGACCGGCGGGATCTTCACGATCGATATCGACGGCCAGCAGATCTGGGAGCGCAAGCAGGATGGCGGTTTTCCGGATGCGGCCGAGCTGAAACGCCGGGTGCGCGATGTCTGCTTCCCGGATAAAGCGTTGGGGCATGTGGATAAACCAGCTAACCCGACATAATCGCCAGGGGAAATGAGCTGCGAGGTCTTATTTAAAGGTGTATTATTTATGCATCTTTTTTTGTGGGAAGGAATTTGATAGTGGGTAAACGCATCGAACGGGAAAAACTGACGATTCAGCGGATGATTGCCCTCTACCAGCGGCGCTGTCCCGAGGCGCTGGCCAATAATGATCACTATCAGGCGCTGAACGTCTACGCCGACAAGCGCCTTGATAAGTGTGTGTTTGGCGAGAATAAACCGGCCTGCAAGCAGTGTCCGGTGCACTGCTACCAGCCGGCGAAGCGCGAAGAGATGAAGCAGATTATGCGCTGGGCCGGGCCGCGGATGCTCTGGCGCCACCCGATCCTCACTATTCGCCATCTGCTGGACGACAGGCGGCCGGTGCCGGCGCTACCGGAAAAATATCGACCGAAAAAATAGCGGCCTTTCCCTGGTCAGCGCGGCGCGCAGCCGGGCGACAAGTCGTGCTTTTGTAGCCCCGGTAAGGCGGTTAGCCGCCACCGGGGATGGTTGCGGAAGCCCTCTGTTTCCGACTATCCCGGATCGTGCTTGCCACAAAGGCGACCACAAACAGCGCGGAAAACAGCACCACGATAGTCGGCGCCGGCGCGCTATCGAGATAAAACGCCAGCCACACCCCTCCCGCCGAGCAGCCGATGGCCACCGCTACCGCCAGCAGCAGGGCGTGGATAAAGCGCCGCACCAGCAGGAGCGCGATCGCCCCTGGAGCAATCAGCAGCGAAATCGACAGAATAATCCCCACCGACTGCAGCGTCGCGACGATGGTCAGGGCGATCATACACAGCAGGCCGTAGTGCAACAGTCCGCCGCGCAGGCCGCTGGCTTTGGCCTGCGTCGGGTCAAAGGCGTGCAGCAAAAAATCCCGCCATTTGAGACCGATAATCAGCGCAATCACCAGCGCAATAGCCGCCGTCTGACCAATATCGCGAAGGGATATTCCCAGCATATCGCCGAACAGGATATGGTCGAGATGAACATCGGACTGGATCGCCACGTACAGCACCAGTCCGGCGCCAAACATGCCGGAGAAGACAATCCCCATGATGGTATCGCGCTTGAGTCGGCTGTTATCGTCGAGAAAACCGGTCGTCACGGCGCACAGCAGCCCGGCGATAAACGCGCCGATGGCGAAGGGGATGCCGATAATGTAGGCCAGCACCACGCCCGGAAAGACCGCGTGGCTCATGGCGTCGCCCATCAGCGCCCAGCCTTTGAGCACCAGAAACACCGACAGTAGCGCGCAGGGCACGGCCACGATGATCGATACCGCTATCGCATTGACCATAAAAGGAAACTGGAACGGGGCCAGGAACAGGTTCAGCATGCGGCCTCCCTGGCGCGGCGGCGGTTAGCCAGCAGGCCGTGCTTCGGCGCGAAGATAAAGGTGATAAGGAACAACAGCGTTTGCGCGACCACGATAATGCCGCCGGTGGCACCGTCGAGATAGTAGCTGAGCCAGGCGCCGAAGAAACTGGTCAGGCTGCCGATAGCCACGGCGATGGCCAGCAGGCGCGGAAAGCGGTCGGTTAACAGCCACGCAGTGGCCCCGGGAGTCACCACCAGGCAGATGACCAGAAAGGCGCCGACGGTCTGCAGCGCCGCCACGGTGCAGGCGGCCAGCAGGGTAAAGAACAGCAGCTTCAGGCCGCGGGTGTTCAGGCCAATCGAGCGGGCGTGGTTTTCATCGAAGAAGGTCACCATCAGATCTTTCCACTTCAGCAGCAGGATCGCCATTGAGATAAAGCCGATCGCCGCCAGCTGGATAATATCCTCCGGGGCGATGGCCAGAATATTGCCGAGAATAATAGTCTGAATATTCACCGACGTCGGATTCAGCGACACCATAAACAGCCCGATCCCGAAGAAGGAGGAGAAGATCAGGCCGATAATGGCATCCTCTTTCAGCCGCGAGCGCTGCTGCAAAAACAGCATGCTGCCCGCCGCCAGGCCGCCGGAGAGAAACGCGCCGAGCGCGAAAGGCAGGCCGAGCATATAGGCCCCGGCGACGCCGGGCACAATCGAGTGGGAGAGGGCGTCGCCAATCAACGACCAGCCCTTCAGCATCAGGTAGCAGGAGAGAAACGCGCAGACGCCGCCCACCAGCGCCGACACCCACATCGCATTGAGCATATAGTGATAGCCAAACGGCTCCAGCAGCCAGCTCATCGTGGGCCTCCCGCCGCGCGCCGGCTGATAAACGGCCGCTCGTCATCGGTGATAATCTGCGCTTCCCCGCCGGTCAGCGCGACGTGGCGCAGCACGCCGCTGAAAGCCCGCTCCAGATTCTCGGCGGTGAAGGTGGTTTCTGTCGGGCCGCTGGCCAGCACGGTGCCTTTCACCATCACCGTGTAATCACAAAATTCGCTCACTGACCCGAGGTTGTGGGTGGAGACCAGCATGGTACAGCCCTCATCGCGGAGTTCGCGCAGCAGGCTGATGATCCGCGCTTCGGTCTGCACATCGACGCCGGTGAAAGGCTCATCCAGCAGGATCACCTGGCCCTGCTGAGCGATAGCGCGGGCAAGGAAGACGCGCTTTTTCTGCCCGCCGGAGAGCTCGCCAATCTGCCGATGGCGGAACTCGCTCATGCCCACGCGGGCCAGCGCGGCATCGACAATGTCGCGATCGCGCGGCTTTGCCCGCCGCAGCCAGCCCATATGGCCGTAACGGCCCATCATCACCACATCCTCTACCAGCACCGGGAAGGACCAGTCCACCTCTTCCGACTGCGGGACATAAGCGACCAGGTTCTGGCGCAGCGCGCGGTTGACCGGCTGGCCGAGTATGGCGATCTCGCCGTGGCCGACGCGCACAAAGCCCATCAGCGCTTTAAACAGTGTGGATTTACCCGAGCCGTTAACGCCCACCAGTGCGGCAATGGAGCCGCGTGGTACGCTGAACGAGGCGTCGCGCAGGGCGGTGTGGCCGTTGCGCCAGGTGACGGTGAGCTGGTCGACATACAGTCCCGCTTGCGCTGCATTCATGGCTGCTTCCTCATCCCGTCCTGGATACCGTTGACGATGGTTTCGGTGGTGACGCGCAGCAGGTCGAGCCAGGTCGGCACCGGGCCGTCGGCGGCGCTCAGCGAATCGACATAGAGTACGCCGCCGTAGTGGGCCCCGGCTTCGCGCGCCACCTGACGCGCCGGTTTATCGGAGATGGTGCTTTCGCTGAAGATAGTCGGGATGCGTTCTTTCTTCATGGTGTCGATAACTTTGCGCACTTGTTGCGGAGTGCCCTGCTGGTCAGCATTGATCGGCCACAGATACAGTTCGCGAAGTCCATAGTCGCGGGCCAGATAGGAGAAGGCCCCCTCGCTGGTGACCAGCCAGCGCTTATCCGCCGGTAGTTGCGCCAGTCTGGCCTGCAGCGGCGCCATCGTCTGGCGGATCTTCTCCTTATAGGCCTCGGCGTTACGGCGATAGGTGTCGGCGTGAGGCGGATCATACTTCACCAGCGCATCGCGAATGTTATCGACATAGATCAGGGCGTTATCTGCCGACATCCAGGCATGGGGATTGGGCTTCCCACTATAGGGGCCCGCGCTGATGCCCATCGGCTGGATCCCTTCGCTGACCACTACCTCCGGAACGCCCTGTAAGTGCTGATAAAAACGGGCAAACCACCGTTCGAGATTAAGCCCATTGCTGAGGATCAGCTGTGCTCCCTGCGCGCGTTTGATATCGCCCGGCGTGGGCTGGTAATCGTGGATCTCCGCGCCCGGTTTGGTGATGGAGCTGACAACGGCGGCGTCGCCGGCCACGTTCTGCGCCATATCGGCGATAATCGTGAAAGTAGTGATAACCCTGAATTTCTCCTGCGCGGTGGCCGGCGTCGCGGCCAGCAGAGCCAGCGCGCTGGCCAGCAGCAATGATTTCAGCGGTGTCAGGTGTTGCATAGGATCCCTCGCAATGGTGTGGTTAATTTCCCAGCGTTTATAGCCATTGCTATGTTATATAGCACAAGCTATTTACAAATGAAAATAATTCTTATTTGCATGCGTGGGTAATAATGAGCCGGGAAACGAAAGCGACAAGAAAGGGGGAGGCAAGGCTGGCCCGGCGCGAACCGGGCGAAGATCAAGAGATATCGGCGACCGACTGGCGCGGGATCAGGCGGCCAGCCAGCGAGCGGCCCTCGGCGGTGAAGGTTGGCCGGTCGTCAATCAGGCTGCGAATACGCTGAATACAGTTATCCAGCAGCGCCTCCAGTGGCCAGGAGATGCAGGTCAGCGGCGGGTAGAGCAGCGAGGCGAGCGGGGAGTCCTCAAGGCTCAGCAGGGAGACCTCCTGCGGGACGGCGATGGTGAATTCGCGTAACAGACGCATCGCCTCAGCCGCGTAGCGGTCGCGTTTAACGATAATGACTGAGTATTTACTGAAGCTGTTAATTAAGGTCAGCAGCGCCTGCTCGACGTCATCGTTGGCCGTCAGCACCAGCTGGCGGTTAAAAGGAATGGAGTAGTTTTGCAGGACGTTGCGGTAGCCTTCCAGCATCTGACGGCTGGCATCGTCGCTATCGCTGTCCACCAGCAGGGCGATGTTGCGGTGTCCCTTGCCAATCACATAGCGACAGGCGCTTTCGGTAGCGAAGGCGAAGTCATAGCCCTGGCTGTTGCTCCCGGCGACGCCGAAGCGGTCAAAGGCGATAACGTTGCGCGGCGCGTCGGCGGCAACGGCGCCCAGCACCACCACCGCCACGCACTGGCGCTGCAGATCGTCGATCACCGCCGCCTGCTCTACCGGATCGCTGACATACTGGACCAGCAGGCTTTTATTCAGCCCTTTCAGCGCCTGAGAGAGCAGCGGCAGCAGACGCGCGCCGTGGCTTTCGTCCTGCGCGGAAATCACCAGACCAACGTGGCTGGATGTCTGACTGGCGAGGTTTTGCGCGGCAAAGCTCGGGCGATAGTTGAGTTCTTCAACGGCTCGCAGCACAGCTTCCCGGCTCTCTTCGCGCACGCCCCGGGTGCCGGTCAGCACGCGGGAAACCGTCGCTCTTGAGACATTCGCTAATCTTGAAACATCATCAATCGTTGGCATGGCTTTTTCTGTCTGAACATTTTCGCCTAGCTTAACATACCTGCTGAAAAAAGTGTCTACCGCTGCCCGTCCGCGGCGCCGGGCAGACGGGGCAGCCAGGCCGCGCCGCGCACGCCGCTGGCGTCGCCGAAGCGGGCCGGTTTGATCTGCGTGCGGCAGGTGTCGGAGAAGATCCACGGCACGATGGCGGCAGGCAGATCGCGATAGATCTGGCTGACGTTGGACAGACCGCCGCCCAGCACAATCACCTGCGGGTCGAGAATATTGATCACCGACGCCAGGCTACGGGCAAAGGCATCGATAAAGTGTCGCCAGTGGGCCAGCGCGCGCGGATCGCCGTTTTGCGCCGCGGCGACAATGGCTTCCGCACGGGCTTGTTCCCCATAGCGGCGGGCGAAGCCGGTGCCGGAGAGAAAGCTTTCGATGCAGTTCGTTTTGCCGCAGTAGCAGGGCTGCGGCGGACCATCGCGCTCAGGAGTATAGCCCGGCAGCGGATTATGCCCCCACTCCCCGGCGATAGCGTTGGGGCCGCTGAGCAGCTGTTGATGAACGGCGATCCCGCCGCCGCAGCCGGTACCGATAATCACCCCGAAGACGGTGGAGGCCCCGGCGCCGGCGCCATCCACCGCCTCCGAAAGGGTGAAGCAGTCGGCATCGTTTGCCATCCACACCGGCTGGCCAAGCTGCTGCATGATATCCCGGCGCAGATCGTGGCCGTTGAGCACCAGGCAGTTGCAGTTTTTAATGCGCCCGCTTTGCGGATCGATAGCCCCGGGCAGGCCGATCCCCAGGGTGAATGGCTGCGGGCTGACCGCGCGAATGTCGGCAATCAGGGTCAGCAGCTGACGCATAAAGGCGTCATAGCTCTCTTTGTGGGTCGGCCGACGCAGGCGCTGGACGCATTCGCCCGCCGGATCCAGCAGAACGGCTTCCATTTTGGTGCCGCCAATATCTATTCCAAGATGTAACATAGTGACCTCGGGGAATCAGGCCCGGCCAGCGCGCCTGGCCGGGGAACGCGCTAGGCGTGAAGCGGTTGCGCGCGGTAAATCGCTATCAGTTCGGCAATCAGCTCTTTCGCCAGAATGGAGGTCATCAGGTGATCCTGAGCATGGACCATTACCAGCGTCATTTTGGTTTTTCCCTCGCCTTCGTCAGCTTCGATAAGCTGGGTCTGCACAAGGTGCGCCTCGCGGGAATAGTGAGCCGCTTCCTGCATTTTGGCGTCGGCGGTGGCGAAATCACCCGCTTTGGCGGCCTGCAGCGCTTCGTAGCACAGGCTGCGTGACTGACCGGCGTTGATGATGATCCCCATCACCTGTTCTTCTAATTCCATGATTATCCTCTGAATCGTTAGCGTTAAGCGGTTTGCGCCGCGTTGTCAGCCTGGCCGACGGCGTTTTCACGCTCCTGGGCCAGCAGCTGTTTTTCGTAAGCTTTGAGAAATGGCAGGTACATCACCATGGCGGTGGCCATACAGATGAGGCACAGGATCACCGGGCTAAAGCTCCAGTTCGCCGCCCATGAGGCGCCGATGGGGGCCGGCGTTGTCCACGGCGTCATCGATACTACGCGGCTGACGAGATCCAGCTTCAGCGCAAAGTACGCCAGGGTCGCGTTGACCATCGGCACCAGCACGAACGGCAGGAAAAACAGTGGGTTCATGATGATCGGCGCGCCGAAGAGGATCGGTTCGTTAATATTGAATACCCCCGGCACGACCCCCATCCGGCCAATCGTCCGCAGATGCACGGCCTTGCTGCGCAACAGCATCAGCGCCAGCGGCAGGGTGGAGCCGACGCCGCCGATCAGCAGATAGTGATCCCAGAAGCCCTGGACATAGATGTGCGGGATAGCGGTACCTGCCGCCATGGCCGCCTGATTGACCGACAGGTTGGCCATCCAGAACGGGTTCATGATCCCGGTGACGATCAGCGCGCCGTGGATCCCGGCGAACCACAGCACCTGACAGACCAGCACTGACAGCAGGATCGCCGGCAGCGTATCGGAGGCGGCGACCAGCGGTTTGACCAGCGACATGATCGCTTCCGGAATGATCATCCCCAGCTGAGCCTCGATAAACAGGTTCAGCGGATGCAGCGTCAGAATGATCGCCAGCACCGGGATCAGGATCTCGAACGAGCGCGCCACCCCGGCAGGCACTTCCGGTGGCAGGCGAATGGTGATGTTATGCCGCTTGAGGAAGGCGTACAGCTCGGTGGAATAGATGGCCACCAGAATGGCGGTGAAGATCCCCTGACCGGAGAAGTAGGCCGTAGAGATCTGGCCATCTTTCAGCGGCGCGGCTACCAGCAGAAACGACATCAGCGACAGCATCCCGGCGGTCAATGAGTCCAGGTGATGGTGCTTGGCGAGGCTGGCGGCGATCCCGACGGCGATAAACAGGGTCATCACCCCCATGCTGAAGTTGAACGGCAGCATCAGCGCTTCGCGATGATCGAGCGAAAATTTCAGCCATGCGCGGGCAAAGCCCCACGTCGTATCCGGAGAAAACGGCGGGAAGATAAATACCAGCAAAAATGAGCCGACGATCATAAAGGGCAGGGCGGTAATAAAGCCGTCGCGGATCGAGGTCACGTATTTTTGCTGGCCGATCGCGCCGGCCAGCGGCGTGATCTGCCGTTCGATCACATCGATCAATTTAGCGTACAGAGAGCTCATGATCTTTCCTTAGTTCTTGTTTTCGATGAGGGAAAGGGCGAAATCGAGGACCGCGGCGCCTTTTTGCATGCCGTAGTCCATCATATTGATGGGTTCGACGCGGATACCGTATTTATCCGCCTGTTTTTGCAGATCCTGCTGCATGTATTTCACCTGCGGCCCCAGCAGCACCACCTGATAATGGCCAACCTGTTCGGCGAACTCCGCTACGCCATAGGCATTGATCTCTACCGGCAGACCCCGCTGTTCGGCTTCGGCAATCATTTTTTTCATCAGCAGGCTGGTGGACATGCCTGCCGAACAACACAACATTATTTTTTTCATAAGTACCGCTCCTGATGAGGTTGGATGTGCGGACTATAGTCAAAATGGATGCATTACGGAAAGCGCTTTCCGTTTGTGGATTTATTAATTGTGACCATGATCACCTATGGCAGGCTTTCACTTTCCGGTGTTGTGGGCGATCATCCCGGCGAGACAACCATTCGCAAAGGTAGGAGTATGAACATTCAGTTAATGAATGTGGCCGTGGACATCATCGAGCAGCGGCTGGCGCCGCTGGCGAATGTTCTGACGCGCAACAACCACATTACGGCGATGCGCGATAGCTTTGCGCTGGCGATGCCCTTTGTGATTGTTGGCAGCCTGTTGGTGCCCATTTTGTTTCCGCCCGTTTCCATCGACGGCGCCTCGCGTTTCGGCCAGGTCTATTTGCTACTGCGGCCTATCCTGCTGCCGACCTTTCAGCTAACCATTGGCCTGGTGGCGCTGATTGTGGCCTTCGGCGCCAGCGCCAGTCTCGCCAAGCAGTACCGTCTGCCGGAACGGCTCTGCGGTTTAACCGGGTGCCTGGCTTTTCTGCTGTTTATCGGCTTTCGCGAGACTGCGGTGAGCAATGTTTATCTCGGCGGCATGGGGATATTTACCGCCCTGATATCCAGCACCTATTCCATTGAGATAATTCGCTTTTTCTACAAAAAAGGCTGGTGTATTCGCTTGCCTGATGAAGTGCCGCTGATGACCCGCAATGGCTTTCAACTGCTGATCCCGCTGCTGGTGGTGATGCTGTCGATAAGCGTGATGAATGCCATACTGCTACAGACCACCGGACGCATCGTACCGGAGTTAATTAGCGAAGCAGTGCGGCCGCTGGTGCTGGCGTCCGACACGCTGATGGCGGTGCTGATCTCTTTATTTATCTGTAACTTACTCTGGTTTATCGGTATCCACGGCGCGCTGATCATCACCGGGATCATGAACCCCTTCTGGATGACCTATCTGTTTGAAAATCAGCAGGCGCTGGCGGCGGGTTCGCCAACGCTGCCGCATATTTATCTGCAGGGATTCTGGGATTTTTACCTGCTGATCGGCGGTATTGGCTCCACTTTGCCGCTGGTGCTGATGGCGATGCGCAGCCGCTCGCGGCAGCTGAAAAGCGTGGCAAAAATTGGCCTGCTGCCGTCGCTGTTTAATATCAACGAGCCAATACTGTTTGGTTTTCCGGTGATCATGAACCCGGTTTTTTTACTGCCGTTTCTCTTTGTTCCGCTGATAAATGCCTGTATCGCATGGTATTTAACTCAGCTTGGTATCCTCGACCGCGCGGTGGCGATGCTGCCATGGTCGATGCCTTCCCCGCTGGGGGCAGCATGGTCGGCGAACGGTAGCTGGAAAAATTTGTGCATGAGCCTGTTCGCGATGTTTAACGCCTGGATGCTCTATCGCCCCTTCTTCAAAGTGTACGAACGCCAGCTCGCGGAAACCGAACGCTGACCCCCTCGCCGTCGGCGGCTTATCCCCCGGCGGCACTCATTCACCTGCTCCTCCTTCCGCTCTGCTGCCGGCTCCCGGCGGCATTCTTGTTATTTTATGTGATCAGTCTCACGAATATATTCGTCGCGGAGCGAATTTTGTGAACCAGATAGGCAATTATGGAAAGCGCTTTCCATTAACGGATGTACATTTCCATTTTTGATCCGTAAATTTCCCCTCCGTTATCGGTTCGTGTTAACAAACATAACGTGGGAAAAAAATAATGATAAAGCTGAAACATTCAATACCTCTGGCTCTCCTCTCGCTGGCAGGGGCCAGCAGCCTGGCCTGCGCCGATCCGAAGTATGATTTTGCGCTGCATGGCTATATCCGCTCCGGGATCCTGGCGAACTCCGATGGCAACCGCGCGGACTCCGTCGGCCTGATGCCGGACGGTAAGTGGCGACTGGGCAACGAAGAAGACACCAAGATCGAACTGATCCCCACCGTGACGCTGACGGCGGACAGCGGCGTGGTGGCGAAAGTGCAGGCCAACCTCACTCATCAGTCGAAATGCACCTCCGACTGGAACTGTCAGGATGACGATGGCCATGACGTACAGTTTCGCGAAGGGTTCGCCGAGCTGAGCAATCTGGATTTTGCGCCGGAGATGACCTTCTGGGCCGGTAAGCGCTACAGCAGCTCCAACACCTCCAGCCATCAGTTCGACTGGGAGTACATTCAGTACAACGGCACCGGCGGCGGCTTCGACAACATGGATCTCGGCTTCGCCCGCTTCGACGCCGGGGTGTACGCCTTTTCACCCACCGATGAAACCAAAGCCTACCCGGTGGATAAGGGAGATCAGGGCTACCCGGATGACTATTCCCTCAACCTGTGGCTGAAAAAGATCGCGGGGACAGGCTTCGATCTGGAGCTGATCGGCCACCATATGAACCGTAACGAAAACCACCCGACTTCCGCCGAGAAGGGCTATGGCGTGACCGGTATTTATAACTTTGACGGTTTCTATGGCCTGACCGGAGGCTACTCCCGCCTTGCATTGCAGTACGGGAAAGGGCTGGCGGCGGGTGACTCGCTGGGTAAAAACGGCTGGGGCTGGGCCAACCTGGAAAACACCCAGTCCTGGCGAGTGGTGCTGGATAGCGTGGCCTCGATGGGCGATCTGGAGATCTCGACCTTCGCTTTCTGGCAGAAAGATAAAAACTACCGCTGGTGGACGGAAGATGACCATGGCTGGGGACGCTCGATGTGGGTCGCCGGTATCCGCCCTTATCATCAGATCACCCGCAACTTTGCCATGCAGTACGAGCTGGGCTACGAATACCTGGATGACAAAAACTACAAAGGGGTAAACGGCAAAGGTAAAGGCGGCCTGACCAAAGTCACCGTTGCGCCAACCCTGACCTTTGACTCCGGTTTCTGGGCACGCCCGCAGCTGCGCTTCTTCGTCACCTACGCGAAGTGGGATAAAGGTGTCTCCGATGCGTTAGACGGCAACTACAACTGGGATACCAATACCATCACCGCCGGCGGGTATTCCCGCAGTGGCTCTACCGACACCGTTAACTTCGGCGTACAGGCCGAGGTCTGGTTCTAAGGAGAGACAACGATGAAGCCGATGAAAAACCTGCTGCTCATGGGGCTGCTGTCCGCGCTGGGGGCCGGCGGGGCGCTGGCCGCCGAGCGCTCGCACTTTACGCACTTTATCACTCGCGACGGCGCCACCCTCAAGGACGGCGACAAGGTGTTTCGTTTCGCCGGGATCCACGCGCCGGAGCTGCACCGCATTGAAGACGACGCCCGCGGCCCCTGCAGAGCAGACCCGCGCGGCTGGGGACAATATTTTAAATGGCCAACGGCGCAGGAGCAGCAAAACTGGATCCAGGCGATGGTGCAAACCGGGGCGAAAGCCCAGCGCGTCTACGTGCTGTCGGTGCAGCAGGAATTTGATAAAGCCTGCGGGCGCGAGACCCATATTCTGGCGCCGGAAACGGCGGACGGCATGCCGCGGCTGAATGAGAAAGCCATGCGGGTGTATGACAACATGATTGCCGAAGCGGATAAACAGGGATTGCGTCTGATCCTGCCGTTTATCGACCACTGGTGGTGGTGGGGCGGGCGCGAGCAGCTGGCGGCGTTCTACCATGAAAAAGCGGAAGACTTTTATCGGACCGATAGCAAGACCTTCAAAGCCTATCTGGATGTGATCCGCCAGGTTATCACCCGGACAAATACTGTCACCGGCCGCGCCTATTATGATGAAAAGGCGATCATGGCCTGGGAAACCGGTAACGAGCTGGAGGATACCAACGCCGATTTCCTGCATCAGACCGCGGCGTGGATTAAAAAATGGGCCCCTCATCAGCTGGTGGTAGATGGTACCTATAAGAAAATCAATTCCTTTGCGCTGACCGACCCCAATGTAGATATCGTCAGCAATCACTATTACACCAATGCCGATAATAACCATCCCGGGCAGGTGACGCAGGATCTGCGCGCCGTCGGCGGGCAAAAAGTCTATCTCGTCGGCGAGTTTGGCCTGCTGCCGGCGGATCAACTGAACGCCATTATGCAGTCGATCGTTCACAGCGACGTCAACGGGGCGCAAGCCGCCGGCGGGCTTATCTGGGGCTTCCGCGGCCATCGTCACGACGGCGGCTTCTACTGGCATAAGGAGTCGACCGGGCACTACAGTTACCACCTGCCGGGGTTTGCCAAAGAAGGCGAAGCGAACCAGGAGCAGGCGGTGGTCGATCTGGTGCGCACGGCCGCGGCGCAGATGGCCGGGCAGCAGACGATGGCGCCGCTGCCGAAGCCGGACGCGCCTTTGCTGCGCGAGACCACCTCGCCCTTCGCGATCAACTGGATGGGAGCCGCGGTGGGACGCAGCTACGATGTCGAACGCGCCGCCTCGCCGACCGGGCCGTGGACGGTGGTGGGCCGGGATATCTCCGATGGCGTTAACGAATGGAATCCGGAAACCATGGTTCTGTTCCGCGACGATTATCGTCAGCTTCAGCTCGGGCATACGTATTACTACCGGGTGACGGCGAAAAACGAGAGCGGTCATTCGGCTCCTTCCAATGTGATTAGCGTGCAGCATAGCGAGGAGAATCAGCCGCCGGTTGTCACGCTGGAACCGGCCCTAACCACCACGCAGGACCGGGGCGTCGAGCTTACGGCCAGCTGGCAGGACGATGGCCTGCCGTCGCGAGAGGTTAAGGTGGGCTGGCAGCACGCCGGTGAGGGACAGGTGCATTTTTGCCATGCCGATCGGGCTCAAACCCGGGCCTGGTTTACGGCGCCAGGTACCTATGCGCTGACGTTCACGGCGGACGATGGGCTGCTGAAAAGCAGCAAAACCGTGACCGTGACCGTGACGGTGGGCGAGGCGGCGGGGAAAGCGCCGGCGGATTTCTGTCGTTATCACGGCGAAGTCTATGGCGTGGCTGAGGGGCGCCTGACGGTAATGAAGAGTGAAAAAGACGCGCTGACAGTTGGCGAGGACGGCTTCCTCGGCCCATTCGCCAGCGAGGGGGATAAGATCAGCTGGCAGGTGCAGGCGCCGTGGAGCGGTCAGTTCCTGCTTAATGTGACCTTCAACGGTAAATGGGGCGGTAAGCAGAACTCGTTTGTCGTCAACGGGGGCGCCCCGCAGGCCGTGGCCTTCCCGCAGACGGATGAGCAGGGCCAGCAGCTACGGATACCGGTGACGCTTAACGCGGGGACCAATCAGGTTGACTTCGGCCGCTTCGCCGGCGACTGGGGCTATATGTTCATTAAATCGATCGAAGTGGTCGCTGAGTAGTACGTTCAGGCTGCGCCAGACGGGCGCAGCCTTTTTTCGAAGGAGAGGTTATGCAGCAGTATCAGTTTCCGCAAGGGTTTCTGTGGGGAGCGGCGGCGTCCGGCCCGCAAACGGAAGGGGTCACCAATAAGCGCCATCGTTCCATCTGGGATAGCTGGTTTGCCGAACAACCGGAGCGATTTTATCAGCAGGTAGGGCCGCAAACCGTATGTGATACTTATCATCAGTATCCGCAGGACGTGGCGCTAATGAAACAGACCGGCTTCAACTCGTTTCGCACCTCAATTCAGTGGTCACGACTGATCGCTGATTTGGAAACCGGTGCGCCGGACCCGGACGCGGTGCGTTTTTATCACGCCTATCTCGATGAGATGATCGCCAACGGCATTGAGCCGATGATCAATCTCTACCACTTTGATATGCCGGAAGCGCTGCAGAAACAGTACGGCGGCTTTGAATCGGCGCACGTGGCCGAGCTGTTTGCCCGCTTTGCCCGCACCGCCTTTAGCCTGTTTGGCCATAAGGTTAAATACTGGATAACCTTCAACGAGCCGATTGTGCCGGTTGAGGGAGGCTACCTGTACGACTTCCACTATCCATGTAAGAAAGATGGCCGGCTGGCGGCGCAGGTGGCGTTTAACATTATGCTGGCGCACGCCAAAGCGGTAACGGCTTATCGTGAACTGGCGCTGGCGGGCGAGATCGGCGTGGTGCTCAACCTGACCCCGAGCTATACCCTCACTGACAGCGACGCGGATAAAAAAGCCGCCGGGTATGCCGACCTGTTTTTTAACCGCAGCTTCCTTGACCCGCTGGTAAAACATGAATTCCCCAAAGCGCTGTGCGAGATCCTCGCCGCCCACGACTGCCTGCCGACGACCAGCAAAGACGACGTGGCGTTGATCCTCAGCGCGGATATCGATTTTCTTGGGGTGAACTATTACGTGCCGCGGCGGGTAAAAGCGCGTGAGGGCGAATATGATCTCGATTATTTCACCCCGGAATACTATTTCGAAAACGCGGTGAACCCGCAGGGCCGCTTTAATCCCTATCGTGATAACAACGAGATCCTGCCGCAGGCGATCTATGACATTGCCGCCAATATTCGCGATAACTACGGCAACATTAAGTGGTATCTCGCGGAAATCGGCATCGCGATGGATCGACAATCAGAGGGAGAGCCCGGGGCGGACGGGGTGATAGACGATAATTTCCGCATCCAGCTGATGGAGGAGCATCTGGTGCAGCTGCACCGCGCCATTGCCGACGGCGCGAACTGCTTTGGCGTACACCAGTGGACGTTTATCGACAACTGGTCGTGGATCAATGCCTTCAAACGACGCTACGGCTTCTGGCGACTGGATCTGGAGACCGGCGAGCGACAGATAAAACGCAATGCGCTGTGGTTTGCCGAACTGGCGACCAGCAACGGTTTTACCAGCGATAAATAGCGCGCTGCGCCAGCGCTCCCTCTCACCGGCGCGGAAAGGGGGAGCGCGCGAGGCTACACCAGTTCGTCTTTATTAATACCCAGCCGCTTCATGCGCGACAGGAGCGTGGTGCGCTTCAGCCCCAGCCGCTGGGCGGCGCCTTTCGGCCCGGCCACCACGCCGTTGCTTTCCTTCAGCACCCGGACGATCAGCTGATATTCATCCTCACCTTCCTCAGGCAGGACCGCCGGCGTCCGCGGGGCTTCCACGATATCCAGCTCCGGCAGGGAGAGCTGCAGCACGTTGCCGCGGGTGAGTAACACCGCCCGTTCAATGACGTTTTCCAGCTCGCGCACGTTGCCCGGCCACTCCATCCGCGTCAGGGTGCGCAGGGTTTCCGCCGGAATGCTGTCGATGTTGCGCCCCATGCGGCGGGCGATTTTAAAGGTAAAGGCCTTCACCAGCAGCGGGATATCGTCGGGACGTTCGCGCAGCGGCGGCAGGTGGATGGGGAATACGTTGAGCCGATAGTAGAGATCGCTGCGGAATTCCCTGTCGATAACCATCTGCTTGAGATCGCGGTTGGTAGCAGCGATCAGCCGGACGTCGGTCTGGATCAGCTTGTTGCTCCCCAGACGTTCGAACTCCTGCTCCTGGAGGACGCGCAGCAGTTTAGGCTGCAGCTCCAGCGGCATATCGCCCACTTCATCAAGGAACAGGGAGCTTTTGTCCGCCAGCTCGAAGCGGCCGATACGCTGGGCGCTGGCCCCGGTGAACGCCCCGCGTTCGTGGCCGAACAGATCGCTCTCCAGCAGCCCGGCGGGCATCGCGGCGCAGTTCATCTTCACCATCCGTCGACCGTTACGCCCGCTGAGGTTGTGGATGGCGCGGGCGATAAGCTCTTTACCGGTGCCGGTTTCACCGAGGATCAGCACGGTGCTGTCGCTGTGCGCCACCATCTCGACCTGCTTGAGCACATTGTTCATCGCCTCGCTGCGGCCGATGATCTCGCCGAATTCGCTTTCGACATTATTGAGCTGCTCGGTGAGGGCGAGGTTCTCATCCACCAGCCGCTCTTTCAGGCGCTGAATTTCGCGGTAGGCGAGGGCGTTATCGATAGCGATCGACACCCGCTCGGCGATCTGCCGCAGTAGCTTGAGATTGGTGGTGGTGAAGACCTGTTCGTCGCACTGCGCCAGCTTTAGCACCCCGAGCAGGGTATTGCCGGACATCAGCGGCAGCAGGCACAGGGTCTGGATCTTATTGCCCCACATCTCGAAGAGCATTTTCTCATACGGCGCGAGGGTGTCATGCTCGTGCAGGTTGAGCAGCAGCATCTCTTTGCTTTTGAATACGCGCTCGGTGAGGGTACCGGCTTCATCCACCTCGCTCTGGTCGTGGACCGGATGGCTGGCGTCAAGATAATGCGTGGAATAGATGTTGAGCTTCCCTTTGCGGTCGCTGCGCAGCACCACGCTGATGGCGTCGATCCGGAAGTAGCGATGGATCTCTTTCGCCACCTCGCTGACCAGCTCGTCGATATCCAGGCGTGAGAGCACCGCGTTGGTGATCGCCACCAGGATGCGAAAGTTGTCGCGCTCGTGGCACAGCAGATCGTAATCGACGTTATTGCTGACCCGGTTCTGAATTTGCTCGGTGACGACGGCGACGATCTGCGTGAAGGTATGCAGCCGCTGGAACTCTTTCTCGCTCCACGGCCGGTTGTCACGGCGCAGAAATTCACAGCCGCCGAAGATCCGCCCATCAGCCGCCAGCGGCAACAGCGAGTAGTACCCGAACGGGCGATAGAGCCCGCTGCGGATAAGCTGCGGCCAGGTGTCGGCAAAGGTCTCGTGGTCGCAATGCAGGGCATCCGGCCGGGAGAGTAAGCGGCGCACCGGACCGTGGGCGAGCACGGTTTCGTCCTCGTAGCTCACCGGGTGGCCGGCTTCATCGCAGGCGTACCTGGCCGCGCGGTGGTTACCCGCGTTCCACAGGATGATGGCCGCCTCGTCGGCGAGCGCAGACTGTTGCACCAGGCGGGTGAGAGTTTCGCTCAGCGCGGCCAGATCGGGCTGCTGTAATAAAAGCCGGGTGATATCGAACAGCCCTTGCTGGCCGAGATCGCTCATCGGTGTATACGACATTGCTTACGTCCAAAACGCGCCGACAACGTGGCGCATAAGAAAATGATGGTACAAATAATAGTATGTTAATAAAGCGGTTATTGCCGCTTTAACCCCGGCTGGCGCTTAGCCGGACTACATGTGCGCGCAGTTTTGTAGCCCGGATAAGGCGCCAGCCGCTACCCGGGACCCGACGCCGTCGTTAACAAATTCTCGGCAGCGGCTCGGCGTGGGGAAGATCGAGCGTACGCTTCACGCCGTACAGCCCAACGGAACGCACGCCCGGGCGGTCGACCACTTCGCCGATTATCGCCGCATCGCGTCCCAGTGGGTGAGACCGCAAATGCGCTAGCACGTTTTCCGCGGCCTCGCGGGCGACGGCGAGCACCAGTTTGCCTTCATTGGCGAAGTTCAGGGCGTCCAGCCCAAGCAGTTCGCAGACGCCGCGCACCGTATCGTTGACCGGCAGCGTTGCCTCCTGCAGTTCGATGCCGCAGCCGCTGGCGGCGGCGAACTCATGGGCGACGGCATTGACCCCGCCGCGGGTGGCGTCGCGCAGAGCTTTCACTCCACTCAGTGGCCGCAGGGTCTGGATAAGCGGCGTCAGCACCGCGCAATCGCTGGACAGCGCGCCGTCCAGCCCCATCTGCTCGCGCAGGTTAAGGATGGTGGCGCCATGATCCCCCAGCGTGCCGCTGACCAGCAGCACATCACCGGCGCTAATCTGCTGCGTCCCCCAGCGAACGTCCGCCGGGATGGCGCCGATGCCGGCGGTGTTAATAAACAGCTTATCCGCCGCGGCGCGCGGCACCACTTTAGTATCGCCGGTGACGATGGCGATCCCTGCCGCCCGGGCGGTGTCGGCCATGCTGGCGACCACCGCTTCCAGGGTGGCCATCTCCAGCCCCTCTTCGAGAATAAAGCCGCAGGAAAGATAGCGGGGGATGGCGCCGCTGACCGCCACATCGTTGGCGGTACCGCAGACGGCCAGCTTGCCGATATTGCCGCCGGGAAAGAACAGCGGGTCAATCACGTAGCTGTCGGTGGAGAAGGCGAGGCGGTCCCCCTGGGCGGCGAGCGCCGCCAGATCGAGGCGCGCCTGATCCTCCTGCTCCGCCAGCCAGGGGTTGGCGAAGGCCTGCATAAACAGGTCGCCGATCAGCTGCTGCATTGCCTGACCGCCGCTACCGTGGGCTAACTGGACGCTTTTCATGCTTCATTTTCCTGACTGCGATATTGATACCAGGCGGCGCAGGCCCCTTCTGAGGAGACCATCAGCGCGCCAAAGGCGCTTTGCGGATTGCAGGTGCTGGCGAAGAGCGGGCACTGGTGCGGTTTACAGCGGCCGGTCAGCACCTCGCCGCAGCGGGCGCGGGGGTCGTCGCACACGCGCTGCGGCGCCGGGCGGAAATGCGCCTCGGCATCGAAGCGCTGATAGGCTGGCGTAAGCTGCACGCCGGAGTCGCTGATGACCCCCAGGCCGCGCCATTCGCTGTCGCCATCCAGGCGAAAGACGTCGGCCATCGCCGCCTGCGCCAGCGGGTTGCCGGCATCCGGCACCACGCGACGGTACTGATTTTCCACGTCGCTGCGCTGCGCTATTGTCTGCTCAACCAGCATCACCGCGCCTTGCAGTAGATCAAGCGGTTCGAAACCAGCGACCACTAAAGGACGATGATAGTCGCTGGCAATAAAGCCGTAGGCCTCGGTGCCGATCACCATACTGACGTGGCCCGGGGCGAGAAAGGCGTCGATACTGTTGTCCGGCTGATCCAGCAGGCTGCGCAGGGTCGGCAGCAGGGTGATGTGCTGGCAGAAAAAGTAGAAGTTATCGACGTTGCGCTCCCGCGCCTGACGCAGGGTGAGGGCTGTGGCGGGCATGGTGGTTTCGAAACCGAGGCCGAAAAAGACCACCTCACGCTGCGGGTTTTGCTGCGCCAGCCGCAGGGCGTCCATCGGCGAGTAAACGATGCGGACATCGGCGCCGCGGGATTTCGCCTGCAGCAGCGAGCCGTTTTTACCCGGCACGCGCATGGCGTCGCCGAAGGTACAGAAGATCACCCCCGGGCGGCTGGCGATCTCAATGCAGGCGTCGATACGCCCCATCGGCAGGACGCATACCGGGCAGCCGGGCCCATGAATAAATTCAATATTCTCCGGCAACAGCTGGTCGAGACCGAACTTAAAAATGGCATGGGTATGGCCGCCGCAGACCTCCATAATGCGCAGCGGTCGCGCGGCGGTGTGCGGCAGCAGACGCGCACGCTGCTGAAGATGTGCCACCAGCTGCATCACCTGTTCGGGGGCGCGGTATTCGTCAACGTAACGCATTATCGCTCCTCGCCGTACAGCAGCGCGCCGACGTCCGGCTCCACGTCGAACATATTTTGCAGCGCGTTGAGGGTGTCGCGCGCTTCGGCTTCATTGATCACGCTCATGGCGAACCCAACGTGCACCAGCACCCACTGGCCGAGCCGCGGCTGACCCTGCTCGTCAACGGCGCCGACCAGCGTCAGGTCGACATCGCGCTGAATGCCGCAGACTTCCACTTTCGCCAGCACGCCGTCGATGGCGCAAATTTGTCCCGGAATGCCTATGCACATCGTTGCGTCTCCAGCCAGGTGAGCCACTGCTCCATGCCTTCGCCGCTGGTGGCCGAGAGGAGAATAATCTCAATATGCGGATTGACCTCACGGGCGCAGGCCAGGCACTTCTCAACGTCGAAATTGAGATACGGCAGCAGGTCGACTTTGTTGAGCAGCATCAGGCTGGCGGCGGCAAACATATGTGGATATTTCAGCGGCTTGTCTTCGCCTTCGGTGACCGACAGCACTGCCACCTTATGGCGTTCGCCAAGATCAAAGCTGGCCGGGCAGACCAGGTTGCCGACGTTTTCGATAAACAGAATGCCGTGGTCAGCCAGCGGCAGGCGCGGGGCGGCGTCGGCGATCATCTGGGCATCGAGATGGCAGCCTTTCCCGGTATTGACCTGAATCGCCGGGGTGCCGGTGGCGCGAATGCGGGCGGCGTCATTGACCGTTTGCTGATCGCCTTCAATCACCGCGCAGTCGGCGCGTCCTTTCAGCCGGGTGAGGGTTTCGGTCAGCAGGGTGGTTTTACCGGAGCCGGGGCTGGAAACCAGATTCAGCACCAGCTGCTGTTTCGCCGCAAAGCGTGCGCGGTTGCGCGCCGCCAGACGGTTGTTTTTATCCAGCACGTCGATCTCCACTTCCAGCATCCGCCGCTGGCTCTGCCCCGGGGCGTGAGTCCCAGCTTCGCCATGGCCGTAATGCAGGTCGCCCTCTGGCGTGCGGGTGGGGGCGAAGTGGTCGGTTTTCATACCGGTGATGGTCATCGTCTGGCGTGGGGCGGGCGCGAAGGGGGCGCTGCGGAACGCGGAATGCGGGTTTCGTTCGTCTCCTTCAATATAGAGGTTGCCTTCGCCACAGCCGCATGTTGTACACATAGTTTACTCCAGTTCTAAACGCTGAATCTGTAAGCCGTCATCCGCCACGATCTGTAGCTGGTCGTTATTGCAGAGCGGGCAGCGGCGGACGTGCTGCGAGACAAGATGGACGTACTGCTGGCAGCGTTCGCACCAGCATTCAGCCTGTTGTTCGGCGATATGCAGTTCGCACCCCTCCGCCAGCGTGCCCCGGCAGACCAGCTCAAAGCAGAAGGTCAGGGCGCTGGCTTCCACGCAGGAAAATGCGCCGACCTTGAGCCACACGCCGGTCACCCGTCGCGCGCCGGCCTGCTGCGCCTGTTGTTCAATAATTTCCAGCGCCCGCTGGCTGAGGGTGATTTCGTGCATAGTCGCCTCCGTATCGCAATGCGCCTTGTATGCAATAACGATGCCAGAATGAAATCGTCGTGGCCGTCGATGTCGATGTCGACGCCCCGGGGCTGTCATCGACATGTCGCGTCGGCAGGGATGAATACAAAAACATAGTTAAATCAATTAAATAAAACCTGGCATGAAAAATGCTTAGAGGGTGCATCTCATGCAACGGAGAAACCGATATGACTATTTGGGAAATAAGTGAAAAGGCGGATTACATCGCCGACCGTCACCGGCAGCAGCAGGAGCAGTGGCACATCTACTGTAACTCGCTGGTTCAGGGGATCACCTTGTCGAAGGCCCGCCTGCATCACGCGATGAGCTGCGCGCCGGATAAAGAGCTGTGCTTCGTGCTGTTCGGCCATTTTCAGGTGTTTGTCGCGCTGGCGGAAGGCTTTAACAGCCACACCATCGAATACTACGTCGAAAACAAAGGCGGCGGTGATAAGTACCTGATTGCTCAGGCCACGCTGGCGGCAGATGGCACGGTGGACGGGCGGATCAGCAACCGCTCCCGCGACCAGGTGCTGGAGCACTATCTGGCGATTATCGCCACCGTCTATGACCGTCTGTATGACGCCATGGAGCAAGACCAACCGGTGGATTTAAGCCATCTGGCCCTGACCCACTGATCGCGAGGTGTCGACACGTGTCGAAAATGACACCTGCGCAACCTGATTTCGTCAAAAATGACTTTCACCCGAGGATGACCCGGTGAACCGTTTTGTAATTGCTGACTCCACTGTCTGTATCGGCTGCCGCACCTGCGAAGCCGCCTGCTCTGAGACGCATCGCCAGCACGGCCTGCAGGCTATGCCGCGGCTGCAGGTGATGCGTAATGAAAAAGAATCGGCACCGCAGATGTGCCACCACTGCGAAGATGCCCCCTGCGCCGCCGTCTGCCCGGTTAACGCCATCCAGCGCGTCGATGGCGCCGTCCAGCTCAACGAGAGCCTGTGCGTAAGCTGCAAACTGTGCGGCATTGCCTGCCCGTTCGGCGCCATTGAATTTTCCGGCAGCCGCCCGCTGGATATCCCGGCGAATGCCAATACCCGGCTGGCCCCCCCCGCGCCGCCGGCGCCGGCCCGCGTCAGCTCGCTGCTCGACTGGGTGCCCGGCGTGCGCGCCATTGCTGTGAAATGCGACCTCTGCCACTTCGATGACCAGGGCCCGGCCTGCGTGCGGACCTGCCCGACCAACGCGCTGCTGTTGGTGGATAGCCGGGATATCGCCCAGGCCAGCAAGCGTAAACGCCAGCTGACCTTTAATACCGACCTTGGCGACTTGTCGATGTTCCAGGCGCAACAGGGGGAGAGGGAATGAGTGTAATGGGATTAGTCAATCAGGCGGTGATGTGGTACGCCGCCAGCGCCGTGCTGGCCTTTGTGTTTGCCATGCGTAAACCGCTCAGCGGCGCTATTGCCGGGATCGGCGGCGCGGTGGCCAGCGCCATGCTGGTGGTTGCCGGCGGCGCAGCGCTCTTGATGCCGGAACGGATCCACGGCGGCATGCTGCAGTTTCTGCATCTGACGATGCGGGTGGGCGGTGTCAACGCGCTGTGGCTGCTGGCCATCGGCCTGTCGGCGCTGCCGGTGTCGCTGTTCAATATTAGCTGGCATCGCCATCCGCAGGTGAAGGCCAACGGCCTGCTGGTCAACCTGCTGTTGGCCGCCGCCACCTGCGCGGTGGTGGTGACCAATATCGGTTCGTTGGTGGTGATGGCGGAGATCATGGCGCTCTGCGCGGCGTTTCTCACCGGCTGCGCCGCCTCCGGTAAGCTGTGGTTTGCCCTGGGCCGTCTCGGCACGTTGCTGATGGCCTGGACCTGCTGGCTGGTATGGTCGACCTACGGCACCCTCGAGCTGGCGCAGATCAACCTCCAGGCGGTGGATATGATGCAGAACCCGCTGCTCTGGCTGCCGGGGCTGGTGGGGTTCGCCCTGCTGGCCGGGGCGATCCCGCTGCACGGCTGGGCGCCGCAGGCTCACGCCGGGGCCAGTGCGCCGGCCGCCGCGCTGTTTTCCACCGTGGTAATGAAGGTCGGTCTGTACGGCATGCTGACCGTCTCGCTGGCCGGCGGCGTGCCGCCGCTGTGGTGGGGCGTCATGCTGCTGGCGCTGGGGATGATCACCGCCTTCATCGGCGGGCTGTATGCCCTGATGGAGCATAACATTCAGCGTCTGCTGGCCTATCACACTCTGGAGAACATCGGCATTATCCTGCTGGGTCTGGGCGCCTTCGTCACCGGCGTGGCGACCCGCAACAGCACGCTGATGGTGCTGGGCTTTATCGGCGGTATGTATCACCTGATTAACCACAGCCTGTTCAAAACCACGCTATTTCTTGGCGCCGGGGCGGTGTGGTTCCGTACCGGCCATCGCGATATCGAGAAGCTGGGCGGCATCGGTAAAAAAATGCCGCTGATCTCCCTCGCCATGCTGGTGGGGCTGATGGCGATGGCGGCCCTGCCGCCGCTGAACGGCTTCGCCGGCGAGTGGGTTATCTACCAGTCCTTCTTCAAAATGAGCACCGGCGACCTGTTTATTGGCCGTCTGTTGGGGCCGCTGCTGGCCGTCGGCCTGGCGATCACCGGCGCACTGGCGGTGATGTGTATGGCGAAAGTCTATGGCGTGACCTTCCTCGGCGCGCCGCGGACGAAAGAGGCGGAAAACGCCACCTGCGCTCCCTGGCTGATGACCCTGAGCGTGGTGCTGGCGGCGGTCTTCTGCCTCGTTGGCGGCATCGCCGCACCGTGGCTGCTGCCGCTGGTGAGCGGCGCCTTCCCGGTGCAGGCCCAGGTGTCGAGCGTGGTATCGCAGCCGATGATCGCGCTGCTGCTTATCGCCTGCCCGCTGCTGCCGTTCCTGCTGATGATCTTCTTTAAAGGCGATCGCCTGGCGGCGCGCTCGCGCGGCGCGGCGTGGGTCTGCGGTTACGACCACGAGCAGTCGATGGTGGTAACGGCCCACGGCTTTGCCATGCCGGTGAAAGAGGCCTTTGCGCCGTTGCTGAAGCTGCGTCACTGGCTGAACCCGGTGCGTCTGGTGCCGGGCTGGCAATCGGCCTCGGCGCCGGCGCTGCTGCGCGGGATCGCGCTGGTTGAGCTGGCGGTGCTGGTGGTGATTGTCATTTCGCGAGGAGCCTGAGAATGAGTCTGTTAATTGCATTGCTACAGGCGCTGGTGCTGTTTGCCGTCGCGCCGCTGTTGTCCGGGATCGTTCGCGTCGCCCGCGCGCGGCTGCATAACCGCCGTGGACCGGGGGTACTGCAGGAGTATCGCGATATCCTGAAACTGCTGGGCCGTCAGAGCGTCGGTCCTGACGCCTCGGGCTGGGTGTTCCGCCTGACGCCGTACGTCATGGTGGGCGTGATGCTGACCATCGCCACCGCGCTGCCGGTGGTGACGGTGGACTCTCCGCTGCCGGTGCTCGGGGATCTCATCACCCTGATCTACCTGTTCGCCATCGCCCGTTTCTTCTTTGCCATTTCTGGTCTGGACACCGGCAGCCCGTTTACCGCGCTGGGCAGCAGTCGCGAAGCGATGCTCGGCGTGCTGGTGGAGCCGATCCTGCTGCTGGGTCTGTGGGTGGCGGCGCAGGTCGCCGGCTCGACCCATATCAGCACCATCACCGATACCCTTTACCACTGGCCGGCAGCGCGCAGCATTCCACTGATTCTGGCGCTGTGCGCCTGCGCCTTCGCCACCTTTATTGAGATGGGCAAACTGCCGTTCGATCTGGCGGAAGCGGAGCAGGAGCTGCAGGAGGGCCCGCTATCGGAATACAGCGGCAGCGGCTTTGGCATCCTGAAGTGGGGCATCAGCCTCAAACAGCTGGTGGTGCTGCAGATGTTTGTCGGGGTCTTTTTCCCGTGGGGCCAGATGACCAGCTTCAGCGTCGGCGGACTGCTGTTAGCGCTGGTGGTCGCCGTCGTCAAGCTGGTGGTCGGGGTGCTGATTATCGCGTTGTTTGAAAACAGCATGGCGCGTCTGCGTTTTTGTGCCACCTCCCGCGTCACCTGGGCCGGGTTTGGTTTTGCCTTTTTAGCTTTCGTCTCCTTGCTGGTGGCGTGATTAAGAGAGTTTGAGCATGTCTGAAGAAAAAATCGGTCAACACTATCTTGCGGCGCTGCACCAGGCCTTTCCTGGCGTGGTGCTGGACGAAGCCTGGCAGACCAAAGACCAGTTAACTATCACGGTGAAGGTCAACTACCTGCCGGAAGTGGTGGAGTTTCTCTACTACCAGCAGGGCGGCTGGCTGTCGGTGCTGTTCGGCAACGATGAACGTAAGCTGAACGGCCACTACGCGGTCTATTACGTGCTGTCGATGGAGCAGGGCACCAAATGCTGGATCACCGTGCGCGTGGAAGTGGACGCCAACAAACCGGAATACCCGTCGGTGACGCCGCGTGTCCCGGCGGCGGTGTGGGGCGAGCGCGAAGTGCGCGATATGTACGGCCTGGTGCCGGTCGGCCTGCCGGACGAACGTCGTCTGGTGCTACCGGACGACTGGCCGGACGAACTCTATCCGCTGCGCAAAGACAGCATGGACTATCGCCAGCGTCCGGCGCCGACCACCGACGCGGAAACCTACGAGTTCATTAATGAGCTTGGCAGCAAGAAAAACAACGTGGTGCCGATCGGCCCGCTGCATGTCACCTCAGATGAACCTGGCCATTTCCGCCTGTTCGTTGACGGCGAGAACATTATCGACGCCGACTACCGCCTGTTCTACGTCCATCGCGGGATGGAAAAGCTGGCGGAAACCCGCATGGGTTATAACGAAGTGACCTTCCTGTCGGACCGGGTGTGCGGCATCTGCGGCTTCGCCCACAGTACCGCTTACACCACCTCGGTAGAGAACGCGATGGGCATCGTGGTGCCGGAGCGGGCGCAGATGATCCGCGCCATTCTGCTGGAGGTGGAACGCCTGCACTCGCACCTGCTGAACCTCGGTCTGGCCTGCCACTTTACCGGCTTTGACTCCGGCTTTATGCAGTTCTTCCGCGTGCGCGAAACCTCAATGAAGATGGCGGAAATTCTCACCGGCGCGCGTAAAACCTACGGCCTGAACCTGATCGGCGGGATCCGCCGCGACCTGCTGAAAGAGGACATGATCCAGACCCGTCAGCTGGCGCAGCAGATGCGCCGCGACGTGCAGGAGCTGGTGGATATGCTGCTCAGCACGCCGAATATGGAACAGCGTACCGTCGGTATTGGCCGTCTGGATCCGGAAATCGCCCGCGACTTTAGTAACGTCGGCCCGATGGTGCGCGCCAGCGGCCACGCCCGCGACACCCGCGCCGACCACCCGTTTGTCGGCTACGGCCTGCTGCCGATGGAAGTCCACAGCGAGCAGGGCTGCGACGTGATATCTCGCCTCAAGGTGCGGATCAACGAGGTTTATACCGCGCTGAATATGATTGATTTCGGTCTCGATAACCTGCCGGGCGGCCCGCTGATGGTGGAAGGGTTCACCTATATTCCGCACCGCTTCGCACTGGGCTTCTCCGAGGCGCCGCGCGGCGACGATATCCACTGGAGCATGACCGGCGACAACCAGAAACTGTACCGCTGGCGCTGCCGGGCGGCGACCTACGCCAACTGGCCGACCCTGCGCTATATGCTGCGCGGCAACACCGTTTCCGATGCGCCGTTGATCATCGGCAGCCTCGACCCGTGCTACTCCTGTACCGACCGCATGACCGTTGTCGATGTACGTAAGAAGAAGAGCAAAGTGGTGCCGTACAAAGAGCTGGAGCGCTACAGCATCGAGCGTAAAAACTCGCCGCTGAAATAAGGAATCGCCATGTTTACCTTTATTAAAAAAGTTATTAAGACCGGCACCGCGACGCACGCCTACCCGTTGGAGCCGATGCCGGTGGACAAAAACTTCCGCGGCAAACCGGAGCACAATCCACAGCAGTGTATCGGCTGCGCGGCCTGCGTGAACGCCTGCCCGTCGAACGCCCTGACGGTCGAGACCGATCTGGCCACTAACCAGCTGGCGTGGCAGTTCAACCTCGGGCGCTGCATCTTCTGCGGCCGCTGTGAAGAGGTGTGCCCGACGGCGGCGATTAAGCTGTCGCCGGAGTATGAGCTGGCGGTGTGGAAGAAAGAGGATTTCCTCCAGCAGTCGCGCTTTGCTATCTGCCACTGCCGGGAGTGCCAGCGTCCGTTCGCGGTGCAGAAGGAGATCGACTACGCCATCGCGCTGCTCAAGCATAACGGCGATACCCGCGCCGAGCTGCACCGTGAAAGCTTCGAAACCTGCCCGGAATGCAAGCGCCAGAAATGCCTGGTGCCGTCCGATCGTATTGAACTAACCCGCCATATGAGGGAGGCCAGCTGATGAGTACTTTACTTGGCCCGCGCGATGAAAACGGCATTCCCGTGCCGATGACGGTGGATGAATCCATCGCCAGCATGAAGGCCTCGCTGCTGAAGAAGATTAAACGTTCGGCCTACGTCTACCGTGTCGACTGCGGCGGCTGCAACGGCTGTGAAATCGAGATCTTCGCCACCCTTTCGCCGCTGTTCGACGCTGAACGCTTCGGCATTAAGGTGGTGCCTTCGCCGCGCCATGCCGATATTCTGCTGTTTACCGGGGCGGTGACCCGCGCCATGCGCTCCCCGGCGCTGCGCGCCTGGCAGTCGGCGCCGGATCCGAAGATCTGTATCTCCTACGGCGCCTGCGGCAACAGCGGCGGCATCTTCCACGACCTGTACTGCGTCTGGGGCGGCACTGATAAAATCGTACCGGTCGATGTCTATATTCCGGGCTGCCCGCCGACGCCCGCCGCCACCCTGTACGGCTTCGCCATGGCGCTCGGCCTGCTGGAGCAGAAAATCCATGCTCGTCTGCCAGGCGAACTCGACGAACAGCCGACCGAGCTGCTGCATGCCGATATGGTGCAGCCCCTGCGGGTGCGCATCGATCGCGAAGCGCGGCGTCTGGCGGGCTATCGCTATGGCCGGCAGATTGCTGACGACTATATGCGTCTGCTCGGCCAGGGCGACAGCCAGGTGCTGCGCTGGCTGGAGGCGGAGAAAGATCCGCGTCTGACCGAGATCGTCACCCATCTCAACCAGGTGGTCGAGGGGGCGCGTATCCGATGAGCGAGACGGTGGTGTTCAGTCAGCTGAGCCGTAAATTTATTGATGAGAACGACGCCACGCCGGATCAGGTGCAGCAGGTGGTCTATTACAGCCTGGCGATTGGCCACCACCTCGGCGTCATCGACTGTCTGGAGGCGGCGCTGAGCTGCCCGTGGGACGCGTATCTGGCATGGATCGCCACCCTTGAGGCCGGGAGCGCCGCGCGGCGCAAAATGGAGGGCGTGCCGAAGTATGGCGAAATCGTCATCGACAGCAGCCATGTGGCGATGCTGGCCAACGCCTTTGATAAAGCGCAGTCCGCGCAGACCCCGCAGCAGCAGGCGTGGAGCAAAACCCTGCTCAGCATGCTGCATGATATTCACCAGGAGAGCGCCATCTACCTGATGGTGAGGAGATTACGTGACTGACGTTTTACTCTGTGTCGGCAACAGCATGATGGGCGACGACGGCGCCGGCCCGCTGCTGGCGGAGATGTGCGCGGCGAACCCGGCCGGCCAGTGGGTGGTCATCGACGGCGGCAGCGCGCCGGAAAACGACATCGTGGCGATCCGTGAATTACGCCCCGAACGCCTGCTGATTGTCGATGCCACCGATATGGGCCTCAACCCCGGTGACGTTCGCGTCATCGATCCCGACGATATCGCCGAGATGTTTATGATGACCACCCATAACATGCCGCTCAACTATCTGGTCGATCAGCTGAAAGAGGACGTCGGCGAGGTGATCTTCCTCGGCATTCAGCCGGATATCGTCGGTTTTTATTATCCGATGACCCAGCCGGTAAAAGAGGCCGTTGCCCGGGTGTACCAGCAGCTGGCAGGCTGGCAGGGCCAGGGCGGCTTTGCGCGGCTGGAGGCTGAAGACGATTAACCCAGTGGCGAACCGGGCTCTCCGCCGGCGCACGACTGACCGGCCGGGAGCCCCGTTCCCGGCGGCGCCAGCTCAAGATTCTCTATCACTAATTTCCCGGGCGACACCGAGACTCTGACCTGCGTGCCGACCGGAAACCCCGCCTGCTCCAGCCAGTCGCCGTTCAGGCTCAGGGCTGCGTGGCGGGTGTAGCGCCGTGTCTCCCGTGTTTTGCGGTCCTCATGGCGTTTTCTGACATATCCCACGGTTAACTGGCGAATGGCCCTGGCTATCCCTCTGGCTGCGGTAGGGTGCTGTGCGCTCATGATGTGCTCCTTGCTGAAAATACCCCTGTAAAAGTACTGTATAAAATACCAGTTATTGTGAACAGGAGGCAAACCAGAAACTGGAATCAGGCTCGAGAAAAAAGCATGTAATGGATGCAACAGAAAGCAGACGCCCATCCCCGTTTATCGCGGGAAATGGGCGCGTGTGGGCGAGGGGGCTTAGTCGAGATCGGCGCCGTTGCTGGCTATCACCTTCTGGTACCAGAAGAATGACTTTTTACGCTTACGCGCCAGCGTGCCGTTGCCGGCATCGTCGCGATCGACATAGACAAAGCCGTAGCGCTTGCTCATCTCGCCGGTTGACGCTGAGACCAGATCGATGCAGCCCCAGCTGGTGTAGCCCAGCACCGGAATGCCGTCGCCGATAGCGTCGCGCATGGCCCTGATGTGCTCGCGCAGGTAGCTGATGCGATAGTCGTCATTGATGTCGCCATTGGCGTCGATCTCATCGCGAGCGCCAAGCCCGTTTTCCACCAGGAACAGTGGTTTCTGATAGCGGTCATACATCATGTTCATGGTGATGCGCAGGCCCAGCGGGTCGATGCCCCAGCCCCACTCGCTGGCCGGGATGTGCGGGTTCTTCAGCGACTTGACGATGTTGGCGGCATTGGTGTTGCTGGCGTTCATCTCCGCCGAGGCGCAGCGCGACGCGTAGTAGCTAAAGGAGACGAAATCGACGGTGTTTTTTAGGATCTCGTCATCGCCCGGCTGTTTCGCAATCGTGACCCCTTTTTCCCGGAACACCCGCGGGGCCCACACCGGATAGGCGCCGCGCGCCTGGACGTCGATAAAGAACAGATTTTCGCGGTCCTTCTCCAGCGCCATCCACACATCTTCCGGCTTGCAGGAGTAAGGATAGAAATTGCCGCCCGCCAGCATGCAGCCGACCTGGTTCTGCGGGTTAATCTCATGGGCGATTTTTGTCGCCAGCGCGCTGGCCACCAGCTCGTGATGCGCGGCCTGGTACTTCACCTGCTCCTGATTTTCTCCCTCTTCAAACACCAGCCCGGCGCCGGAGTAGGGGCTGTGCAGCATGATATTGATTTCATTGAAGGTCAGCCAGTACTTCACCAGCCCGTCAAAGGCCTCAAAACAGGTGCGGGCGTAGTGGCTGAAAAAATCCACCATTTTGCGGTTACGCCAGGAGCCGTACTCCATCACCAGGTGCATCGGCACGTCGAAATGACACAGCGTGACCAGCGGCTCAATACCGTGCTTTTTGCATTCCTCAAACAGTGAGCGGTAGAAGGCGATGCCCTGCGGATTCGGCTGTTGCTCGTCGCCGCGCGGGAACAGGCGGCTCCAGGCGATGGAGGTGCGGAAGACGCTGAACCCCATCTCGGCCATCAGGGCAATATCTTCTTTATAGCGATGGTAAAAATCGATCGCCTCATGGCTGGGGTAAAACTCGTCTTCACGCAGCGTAAAGCGCTTCTCCAGGCCTAATTTTACCGGCAGGCGGTGGGCGCCATGGGGAAGGGTATCCACGGTGGTCAGCCCCTTGCCGCCTTCAAAATAAGCGCCTTCAGACTGGTTGGCGGCCAGTGCGCCGCCCCATAAAAATCCCTGTGGGAAACTCGCCATGCATTACCTCATTATTAATTGTGTGTTCAGGCGTGGGATGCCTGGGCCCGGGCCTGGCGCGCTCTGGCGTCGGCAGCGGCCTGTTCAACGGGAATATCTTCAAAGCCGAGGATCAGCGTCAGGGCAAACGACAGCACCACCGACAGCGCCATCACGCCAAATACCCAGACGATAGTCATCGGATTGGCTGGATCGAAAAACTGCACGCTGGTAAACAGCCCAGGCGCCGCCATCGAATGGCTGGCCAGACCGGCGATTCCCGCCACCGCGCCGCAGATAAAGCCGCTGATTAAGCTGGCGATCAGCGGGCGCTTCAGGCGCACCGCCACGCCATACAGCGCCGGTTCGGAAATCCCGGCCAGAATCGCCGATGCCGCGGCGGCCAGCGCCGTCTGGCGCAGCTCCGGGTTTTTGGTTTTCCACGCCACCGCCAGCGACGATCCGCCCAGCGACAGGTTGGCGCCGATCTCCGATGGCATCACCATGCCCTCTTTGCCGGTTTCGGCGATGGTCTGAATGATGGTTGGCGTAAAGACGCGGTGCATCCCGGTCATCACCAGCAGTGGCCACAGCCCGCCCATGATCGCCACCGACAGCCAGCCGAGATAGCTGTGGATCGTATACACCAGCGCGGAAATGGCGCTGCCGATCCAGATGCCCAGCGGGCCAATCAGCAGGATCGCCAGCGGGGCGGCGATCAACACGATCAGCATCGGCTTAAGGAAGTTTTTCGTCACCGCCGGGGTAATGCGATCCACCCAGTGCTCGATATACGACAGGCACCAGGTCATCACCAGCGCCGGGATCACTGTGTAGGTGTATTTCACCGCGGTAACCGGAATAAAGGCGAATTCAACGTGTTCGCCCTGGGCGGCTTTGGCCATCAATTCGATAAACCCGGGATGCACCAGCACCCCGGCGATGGCGATAGCCAGCGACATATTGGTTTTGAATTTCACCGCCGCGGAGGCGGCCACCATCAGCGGCAGGAAGAAAAACGCGCCGTCGCCGATAAGCGTCAGGAGGGTCAGCGTCGGTGAGCCTTTCGGCAACGCGCCGCTCATCTCGAGGATCATCGCCAGCAGCTTGACCATCGATCCGCCGATAATCGCCGGGATCAGCGGCGACATGGTGCCGATCAGCGCGTCCAGGATCCCGGCGCCGATGCGTTTCAGGGTCAGCGGCGCTTTGCCCTGCGGCTCAGCCGGGCGCAGGTCGCCAGGCAGCAGATTCACGACCTCGCGGTAGGCCTGGGAAACGGTATTGCCGATGATCACCTGGCACTGGTTATCGCTGCGCACAACGCCGAGTACCCCGGTCAGGCCTTTCAGGGTGGGGCTATCGACCTTTTCGTCGTCTTTGACCACGAAGCGCAGACGGGTCATGCAGTGGGTCACGGCGGCGACGTTATCGACTCCGCCGATTGCCGCGACTATCTGTTGCGCCAGGGCTGCATAATTTTTCGACATCGGATTTTATCCTGTTTATCAATAGGGTACTGATCTGCTACCGCGCCGCATCGCCGGGCGATACCATGTTTATATAGGAAACCGGTTTCACAAAATCATGGTGAGTTTCATTTGATTGCACAAGAAATAAAAAAAGATGATCTCAATTTTGTGATTTTGATCGCGAAGCGTCGCCGTGAGCCGGATCGCGGTTGTGAACAGGGGAATGCTGTAAAAGCGGGAAACGTGCAGTACACTGCCTGCAACTTTTGCAACAGGAAGAATCACATGGCAACGATGCTGGAGGTCGCAAAGCGCGCGGGGGTATCTAAGGCAACCGTTTCGCGGGTACTGTCGGGCAACGGCTATGTCAGTCAGGAGACCAAAGACCGGGTGTTTAAGGCAGTGGCGGAGAGCGGCTATCGGCCTAATCTGCTGGCGCGCAACCTGGCGACCAAAACGACGCAAACCCTGGGCCTGGTGGTGACCAACACCCTGTACCACGGCGTCTATTTCAGCGAGCTGCTGTATCACGTGGCGCGGATGACGGAAGACAAGGGACGACAGCTGATCCTGGCCGACGGCAAGCACAGCGCGCAAGAGGAGCGGGAGGCGATCCAGTACCTGCTGGACCTGCGCTGCGATGCGATCATCATCTACCCGCGCTTTCTCACCGTTGACGAGATGGACGAGATCGTTGAGAACCACTCGCAGCCGATCATGGTGCTTAATCGCCGCCTGCGCCGCCACGCCAGCCACTGCGTCTGGTCCGATCAAAAAGCCTCGGCGATGCGGGTGGTGGAGCGGCTGATTGCGCTTGGCCATCGCGATATCGCCTTTATTACCGGCTCCCTTGACTCACCCACCGGCGTCGAACGCCTTGCCGGCTACAAAGACGCGTTGGCTGGCCACGGCATCGCCCTGAACGAGGCGCTCATCGCGGAGGGGCGCTGGACGCCGGAAACCGGCGCGGCGGCGGTGGAGAGCCTGCGTCAGCGCGGGGTGACCTACAGCGCGCTGGTGGCGAGCAATGACGATATGGCTATCGGGGCGATGAAGCAGCTTCACCAGCTGGGCGTAAAGGTTCCGGATCAGGTCTCGGTGGTGGGGTTTGACGATATTGTGCTGGCGCCGTATATGGTGCCGTCGCTCGCCAGCGTTCGGGTACCGGTGACGGAGATGATTAAAGAGAGCATCAATCGGCTGATATTTATGCTGGATGGTGGGGAATTCAACTTTCAGCAGAGCTTCCCCGGGGCGCTAATTGAGCGTGATTCACTGGTGGCGGGTCCCTGTGCCTGACGTCGTCAGCTGTCATCGTCACTACTGACGATGACAGCAAATATTCGATTTAATTCTCTTAACTATCAATAATATAAAAACTGGAACGTATTATGCATACTCCGGCGCCTAACCTTCTTACTGCTGGAGAAATGGATGAACCGTTTCATTATCGCCGATGCGAGCAAATGTATCGGCTGTCGCACTTGCGAAGTGGCCTGCGTGGTGTCCCATCAGGAACATCAGGATTGCGCCGCCCTGACGCCTCACACCTTTCAACCGCGTATTCACGTGATCAAAGGGGTCAATGTCTCCACGGCGACCGCCTGCCGTCAGTGTGAAGACGCCCCCTGCGCCAACGTCTGCCCGAACGGCGCCATCAGCCGCGATAAAGGCTTTGTCCATGTGATGCAGGAGCGCTGCATCGGCTGCAAAACCTGCGTTGTTGCCTGCCCGTACGGGGCGATGGAGGTGGTGGTGCGCCCGGTGATCCGCCATAGCGGTGCCGGACTGAACGTCGTGGCGGAAAAAGCCGAAGCCAACAAGTGCGACCTCTGCTTCCACCGCGAGAGCGGCCCGGCCTGCATGGAAGTCTGCCCGACGCACGCCCTGGTGTGCGTTGACCGCAACAAGCTGGAGCAGATGAATATCGAGAAACGTCGCCGTACGGCGCTGGCCTGGTAAGTCGTGGCATGAACGGGGTGCAAATCCGCATTCGCGGTAAAGTGCAGGGGGTGGGGTTCCGCCCCTTTGTCTGGCAGCTGGCCCGGAGGCAGGCCCGCTGCGGCGATGTCTGTAATGACGGTGACGGCGTCCTCGTGCGGCTGGCCGGGGGCGACGATGGTTTTACTGCCGCCCTGGCTGACCACTGCCCGCCGCTGGCGCGTATCGACAGCACCGACTGCACCCCTTATTGCTGGACGGCCACGCCGCAGGATTTCACCATCCGCGAGAGCGGGGCGGGACGCATGCGCACCCAGATCGTGCCCGATGCGGCGACCTGTCCGGCGTGCCTTGCGGAGATGAATGATCCCCGGGCGCGCCGCTACCGCTACCCCTTTATCAACTGCACCCACTGCGGGCCGCGGTTGACCATTATCCGCGCCATGCCCTACGACCGGCCTTTCACCGCAATGGCGCCGTTCCCGCTCTGTTCCCCTTGTGAGGCGGAATTCCGCGATCCTGCGGATCGCCGTTTTCACGCCCAGCCGGTGGCCTGCCCCGACTGCGGGCCGCGCCTGGAATGGCGGGCAGAGGGGGAAACGCTGAACAGCGAGGCGGCGCTGCAGGCGGCCATCACGCGGCTGGCGGCAGGCGACATCGTGGCGATAAAAGGTATCGGCGGCTTTCATTTGGCCTGCGATGCCGGTAATCCCGCTGCTATTGCCACGCTGCGGGCGAGGAAACACCGTCCGGCGAAACCGCTGGCGGTGATGCTGCCCTCTGCGGCGGGGTTACCTGCCAACGCCGTGGCGCTGATGGACTCCCCGGCGGCGCCCATCGTACTGATTAGCAAAGCGCAGGTCTCCGGCCTGTGCGACGAGATTGCGCCAGGGCTTGCGGAAGTTGGGGTGATGCTGCCGTCTAATCCGCTGCAGCATTTGCTTCTGCAGGCGCTGGCGCGCCCTATCGTGATGACCTCCGGCAACCTTAGCGGCCGCCCGCCGGCGTTAAGTAATACTGAAGCACTCAACGACTTAGCCGACATCGCCGACGGCTTTTTGCTCCATAACCGCGACATCGTGCAGCGGCTGGATGATTCTCTGGTGCGCTCGAGCGGAGAAATGCTGCGCCGCGCCCGGGGCTATGTCCCGGATGCGCTGCCGCTGCCGCCGGGTCTGGACAAGGTGCCGCCGCTGCTGGCGCTGGGCGCGGACATGAAAAACACCTTCTGCCTGGCGCGCGGCAGCGAAGCGGTGCTGAGCCAGCACTTTGGCGATCTTGGCGAGGAAGGCGTTGAACAGCAGTGGCGCAGCACCCTGCAACTGATGCAAAGCATTTACGCGTTTGTGCCGCAGCGGGTGGTGGTTGATGCCCATCCCGGCTATCGCTCAACGCAGTGGGCGGCGTCCCTGTCGCTGCCGGTGGAGACAGTGCTGCATCACCATGCTCATGCCGCGGCGTGCCTGGCCGAGCACCGCTGGCCGCTTGACGGCGGCGACGTTATCGCCCTGACCCTCGACGGCATCGGCATGGGGGAGAACGGCGCGCTGTGGGGCGGGGAGTGCCTGCGGGTTAACTATCGCCAGTGCGAACATCTTGGCGGGTTGCCGGCCGTCGCGCTGCCGGGCGGTGACCTGGCGGCGCGCCAGCCGTGGCGAAATCTGCTGGCCCACTGTCTGGCCTTTGTCCCTGACTGGCAGGATTATCCGCAGACCTCCCCCCTGCGCCAGCGCAACTGGCCGCTGCTGGCGCAGGCCATCGATCGCGGCATTAACGCGCCGCGCGCCTCGTCCTGCGGACGGCTGTTTGACGCCGTCGCCTGCGCGCTGGATTGCGCGCCGGAGAGTCTGAGCTATGAAGGCGAAGCGGCCTGTCGGCTGGAGGCGCTGGCCGCCAGCTGCCCCGGCGTCAGCCATCCGGTCACGCTGCCGTGGCGCGGCAATGCGCTGGACCTGGCCACCTTCTGGCGGCAGTGGCTGCGCTGGCAGGCGAGCCCGGCGCAAAAAGCCTGGGCATTTCATGACGCCCTGGCCTGCGGACTGGCGGCGATGGCCCGCGACTGTGCGACTGCCCGCGGCATCGACACGATGGTCTGCAGCGGTGGGGTGCTGCATAACCGCCTGCTGGCGGCGCGATTGACCTTTTATCTGGCGGATTTTACTCTGCTGTTTGCGCAGCAGTTGCCGGCCGGCGACGGCGCAATCGCATATGGTCAGGCGGTGATCGCCGCCGCCCGCGGGCAGGCTCAAGGAACACAACAATGATAATGACAGTTTTACGCCAGCAGCCGCGCGCTGCGGGACTGGTGTTGGGGTTGATCGCGGCAAACTTACTGGCCTGGTGCTGGGCGCTGCAGGCCTTTGGCGACAGCGGCGCGCTGATGGCCGCCAGCCTGCTGGCCTGGGGCTACGGCCTGCGCCACGCGGTCGATGCCGACCATATCGCGGCGATTGATAACGTGACCCGTAAGATGATGCAGCAGGGGCGGCGGCCTTTCGCCGTCGGGGCCTGGTTCTCGCTGGGCCACTCATCGATTGTGGTATTGGCCTCGGCGGCGATTGCCGCGACCGCCACGGCCTTCAGCGCGCAGATGAGCTGGCTGCACGACACCGGTAGCGTCATCGGCACCGCCGTGTCGGCCCTGTTTTTACTGGCGATGGCCTTTATCAACCTGGTGATTTTACGCAGCGTGTGGCGCAGCTTTCGGGCGTGGAAGCGCGGTGAGAAAGTGAGCGACGAAATCGTCAGCGGCGGCGGGGTGATGAGCTGGCTGTTTGGCAAAACCTTCCGTCTGGTCAGCCGCAGCTGGCAGATGTACCTGGTCGGCTTCCTGTTCGGCCTCGGTTTTGACACCGCTACCGAAATCGGTGTGCTGGGTATCTCCGCCGCCGGCGCGTCGAGCGGGATTTCCGTCTGGTCGATTATGGTCTTCCCGGCGCTGTTCGCCAGCGGTATGGCGCTGGTGGATACCCTCGATAACGTGCTGATGGTCGGCGCCTACGGCTGGGCATTCAGCAAACCGCAGCGCAAGCTTTATTACAATATGACCATCACCGGCACCTCGGTGGTAGTGGCGCTGTTTATTGGCGGCCTGGAGGCGCTGGGTCTGCTGATGGATAAGTTTGCGCTCAGTGGCGGGATATGGCGCTGGGTGGGGATGTTAAACGATAACCTTGGCGATGCCGGATTTGTGGTGGTCGGGTTGTTTGTCGCCTGTTGGGCGCTGTCGGTGCTTAACTACCGCTGGCGCGGCTACGACAATCTGGCGCGTTAGCCTGGATATTTTCCCGGCTTGCGCTGCGCTTAGCCGGGCTACCCGACCTTCCCGGCGGCGCTGCTCTGCGCAGGCTGACCCAGGTCCTGGCGATGCATCGCTCTGCGTCAATAATCTCAATTACTTAACTCATTGAAAATTATTATTTTTTACCAAATCTTCATTTTCCCCCGTTTTAACGACCCGAAGCATCTGTGATTCACCTCTTATTTACATCATTTAAACCACTCGTTAACTGGATAAAAACACGACAGCCTCGTTATAGTAGTTTTGTAAAATAAAACTTGGTTGTACAGAGTGCAACAATAGCGAGGTGTTCATGGAAATCGTTACCGCGCCGCACCTTGCGGCCAGAAACGTGTGGCTTGCGTTACATGGTAAGCGCCATGACATCCTGAGCCGCCCATCCTCATCTCCGGACGCGGTAAAACGGACGCATCAGGCTGAAGTCACTTATTTCGTCACTACATCGTTTTCCTGATAAACATAATGAAACCCTGCGAGGAAACCATGACCGATCAATTACCGAACCGCGCGACCGATAACGACGCGCTGGAAAAAGAGACCATGCGGCGGGTTATCTGGCGCATCCTGCCTTTCCTGGTTGTCAGCTACCTGGTGTCGATTATTGACCGGGGCAATATTGGTATGGCTGCGCTGCAGATGAATGAGGATCTGGGCCTGAGTAAGGCGGCTTTTGGCTTCGCCAGCAGTTTGTATTTTGTGGCCTATTTTATCTTTGAGGTGCCCAGTAACCTGGCGATGCAGAAGGTGGGGGCCCGCTTGTGGATCCCGCGCATTATGATCAGTTGGGGAGTGGTATCGATGTGTATGGCGCTGGTGCAAAACACCACCTCCCTTTACATCGTACGTTTTTTGCTGGGTGCTGCCGAAGCGGGCTTTTTTCCTGGCGTGGTGCTCTATCTTACCTGGTGGATCCCGTCACGCTACCGTGCGCGCATCATTGCCTCTTTTATGGTGGCCATTCCGCTGGCTAACTTTATCGGCTCACCGCTTTCTGGGCTGATCCTGATGTTGGATGGCTGGTTAGGGCTGCGCGGCTGGCATCTGTTATTCATTATTGAAGGGTTGCCGGCGGTACTGCTGGGGATTGCCGCTTTCTTTATTTTGCGCGACCGCCCGCATCAGGCTGCCTGGTTAAACGACCGGCAGAAAGCGTGGCTGGAAAACACGCTTCAGGCGGAGCGCCAACAGCAGACACAGATCGGCCACACCACCACATGGCAACTGTTGAAGCATCGCCAAATCTGGATCATGGCGCTGATTTACGCCGGCGCGTCATCTGCCGGCACCACGCTTAGCGTCTGGTCTCCACAGCTGCTGAAGTCGTTCCATCTTGATAACCTGACCACCGGGCTGCTGAATGCCATCCCCTATGGACTGGCGTCGGTGCTGATGATTGTCTGGGGACGCAGTTCGGACCGGAAAAATGAACGCCGCTGGCACACGGCGCTTACCCTCTTTATGATTGCGGCTGGCGTGTTCGCGGCGTTTATCAATCTGTCGCTTCCGGCCACCATTATGATCCTCAGTACCATACTGATTGGCGCTTATGCGGCGAAGGGCCCATTCTGGGCGCTGGCATCGGGCTGGATGAGCAGCACGTCCGCTGCCGCCGGGCTGGCGGCCATCGGCGCGATCGCCAACCTGATTGGCGGCGCGGTGATGGTGAATGCCTATGGCATTATTAGCGAACGGACAGGAAGCCATACGCTGGCGATGCTGCCGCTGGCCGCCTTGTGTCTGGCAGGCGGCATTGCGGTGCTGGCCATGGGACGGCGTTACTCGCAGACTGCCAGGCAGGAAAAACAGGTGACCCATTAATAAGCAAAGGCGGGATTTTTCCCGCCTTCTTAGCCAATCTTACTCTTTCAGACCGTAAAACCTTTCGCAGAATGGCTTGCTGGCGCCTAGCTTGAGCGACAGGCGGTTGGCTGTCTCCTGCATGAGCTGGCTGATGCCGCTCTCTTTACGATCTTCCGTCAGGCGCGATGCCGGCCCGGTCAGGGCCAGCGCCGCGATCAGTTTATCGTGGACGCCAAACACTGGCATTGCGAAGGCCGCGGTGTGCGGGTCGCGCGCGCCGGAGGTATAAAACGGCAGCGTCGGTTCGTCTTCCTGCAACGATTCACCCAATCCCCAGTGGCGTAAAACTTTGCTGATAGCGGAACCATCCAGCGGGAACTGGCTGCCGGGCAGGTTGCTGTGGCGTAATCCCTGGGAGGCTTCGGCGCGGAACAGACACAGGCGTTGCCCCCCCTCAATCACGTACCAGCTCGCGCTTTCGCTGGAGGCCTGTGACAGCGCCTGCAATTCCGGCTGTACGACTCTGGCAAGTTCAAATGATTGTTCATAGAGCTTGCCGAGATAGAGCAGACGGTGGCCGAGCGTATAGGTGCCATCGTCGTGCCGGATGATGTAGTTCATTCGCTCAAGCGAATTCATCAGGCGATAAACGGTTGTTTTGTGATATCCCGAAAGCTGGGCCAGCTCCGTTAACGTCAGACTGTCATTACCGGGACGGAAGCAATCAAGTAAAGCCAGCGCCTTTTCAACGGCAATTACACCTTCATTCCCCATCATGTTCTCCTTTTTGCCGAACAAAATTGTACCTGAATTTTGTGAGTAACTTCGTGTTTACATCACAAACAACTTCGCAACACTGGCGAAAAGCGAAGCAATGCTCGTATAGTTGTTTTATATAGTACACGTGAGTTGTATCTAGTAAAACAAATGGAGAGTAACCATGCCTGCTTCACAACAGAAACTCATCAACTTTGATATTGCGCGTGTTGACGCGGAAGAGGTCCGCCAGGCCGCCGAATTTCAGGCCGCCATTCTGGCTGACGTGGCCGGACGCCGTGGCACATTACATGGCCGCATCAAGCCGCTGGCACCGCATATGGCGGTTGCCGGGCCGGCGATTACCGTAGAGGTCCGTCCGGGGGATAACCTGGCTATTCACGCCGCAATGGCCGTCGCCAAACCTGGCGACGTGCTGGTCATCGACGGGAAGGGCGATCTCTCCTGCGCGCTGCTGGGAGAGATCATGGCGACGCAGGCGCAGGCCAGCGGTATCGCAGGGATCATCATCGACGGCGCCGTTCGCGATGCGGAAACCTTAAGTAAACAACGCTTTCCGGTTTTCGCCGCCGGCCTGAATCCGTGCGGCCCCACCAAGTTCATTCCAGGCAGGGTCAATCATGCTATTTCAGTCGGTGGCGCCGCCGTGCAGGCAGGTGACTTAGTGGTAGGGGATATTGACGGCGTGGTCGTTATCCCGCGCGATGAAGTCCGCACCATCATCGAACTGGCGAAAGGCAAACTGGCGATGGAATCAAAACGTCTGGTTGCTATCCGCGACGGCGACCTTCGTCCGCACTGGCTGGAGAGCGCTCTGCGTCAGGCAGGGATGCTGAGCGAAGGGGAGACACTGCCATGAGCGCTAAAAACGTCATCCTGATTACCGGCAACGATTTGGCTGCAGCAGCGCTGGAGATGCTGGAAGATTACGAGCTTGTCTTTGCCGGCCGCCAGCCAACAGAATCTCAGCTGATAGCCCTGTGCCAGCAGCACAATCCGCAGGCGATACTGGTGCGCTATGGCAAAATCACGGCCGCCGTCATGGATGCCGCCCCGGCATTGAAGGTGATTGCCAAACATGGCAGCGGTATTGATGTCATTGACGTTGAGGCGGCCACCGCGCGCGGCATTATGGTTCGCGCGGCGACGGGGGCCAATGCCGCCGCGGTTTCCGAACACACCTGGGCGTTAATTCTGGCCTGTGCCAAGTCGGTCATTCCCCTTGACCGCCGCCTGCGTGAAGGGCACTGGGATAAATCAACGCATAAATCGCTCGAACTTGAGGGCAGAACGCTGGGACTGGTCGGCCTCGGCGCCATTGGTAGCCGTGTGGCGAAAATTGCCGTCGCCTTTGGTATGAAGGTTCTGGCTTACGATCCCTACGCGAAAACGGTCCCGCCGGAATGTGAACGTGTTGACGAACTCAAAGACCTGCTGATGCAGGCCGATGTTCTGTCCCTTCATTGTCCCTTGACGCAACACAATAGGGGAATGATCAATGCTGCCACGCTGGCGCAGTGTAAGCCGGGCGCTATCCTGGTGAATACTGCGCGCGGCGGGTTGATTGACGATGCGGCGCTGGCCGCAGCATTAAAAGCGGGGACGTTGCGCTGGGCGGCGCTCGACAGCTTTCACAGTGAACCATTAACTACGCCGCACATCTGGCAGGCGGTTGATAATGTCATTCTGTCTCCGCATGTGGGTGGCGTTAGCGATGCCTCTTACGTGAAAATGGGGACCGCCGCCGCAGCTAACATTCTGCAGGTGCTGCAGGAGTCGGCTCAGACAGAAACAACGTATTAAGTGTTAACTGAACCTGCGCTCCCGGTTGATTTTTCTGCACTCTGTTTTCCGTGGCGCAGGGTGCGCACAGGGGGCGGCCAGTCGCCGCCCCTGCCCCGGCGGGGGCCTACAGGATATGAGCTTACGGGCGGCCTCCGTAGGCCGGGTAAGCGTAGCGCCACCCGGCAAAACAGGGCTGCCTGGACGGCAATCAACTTACCAGCTGCCTGAGCAGCGCAAAGGCTTCTTTCATCTTGTCTTCGCTGACCACAAAGGCACGCAGTTGATTCTCTGCATCCAGGCCTTTCGCCACCAGCCCCTCTTTGGCGGCCACGATATTCCACGTCAGATCGTCGCGGAGGGTGTCGCCGGCCAGATGCAGCGGCAGGTCCGGGGTCTTCACTTTCACCAGCATCGGCGGCAAGGTGAGCTCGCCCGTCTGCGCCAGCAGGTTTTTACTCAGGCACAGCGCGCTGAGCAAAATCGGCTGCAGGAACGGCAGCACCATGCCGTTGATTTCCGCGCAGTCGCCGAGGGCGTAAATCGCCGGATCGCTGGTTTGCAGCTGGCTATTGACCACCACGCCGCGGTTGATCTGTAGGCCGGCGTGGCGCGCCAGCGAGGTTTCCGGGCGCAGACCGGCTGCGGCCACCACCGCATCCACGACGATCGCCCGCTGGCGGTCAAGGCTGACGCGAATGCCATCGGCGGTTTGCTCCAGCCCTTCCAGCTGCGATTTCAGCATCAGATGTACGCCCATCTCGGTAAGCCGATGCTGCAGGCGGCTGCTGGCCTCCGGCGGCATCAGCGCCGCCAGCACGCTGGCGGAGTTATCGACCACCGTTACCGCTTTACCGGCGCGACAGAAATCCATCGCCAGTTCACAGCCAATCAGGCCGCCGCCGACGATCAGCACTCGTCTGGCGTCGCGAAGCTGGCTCTGCGCCGCGCCGTATTCGCGCTGGCTGTTCAGCGTCAGCATCAGCTCGCGTCCCGGTACCGGGGGGATAAACGGCGTCGCGCCGGTGGCCAGCACCAGTTTGTCGTAGCGCCACTGGTTATCCTGGCTCTTCACTAACCGGTTTTCGGCGTCGATATCGCTCACCCAGGTGTGGGGAAACAGGCGCAGAGTGTACTGCTCGGCGAACTCGCCCGCGCTTTGCAGGGTGAGATCGTCGGCGTTCTGCCCGCGGCTGATGACATGGCTGAGGTCCGGTTTGTTGTACTCATCCATGCTATCGGCGGCGATGAGGGTCAGCGGGATTTGCGTATCCTGCTTACGGATATTTTTCACCAGCTGGCGGGCCGCGAAGCCCGAGCCGATGATGACGATGCCATCACTCATTTTGCCTCCGTCGCCAGAACGTCAAAGACATCTTTGCCAAGAGAACACTCAGGGCAGAGGAAATTGTCCGGCACTTCACTCCACGGCGTACCCGGCTGGACATCCTGGTTGGGTTCGCCTTTCGCCGGATCATAGACCCACTGGCACACGCTGCACTGCATCATGGGACCGAGATCGGCGGCGGCGCAGGCGCAATCCTGTGGTTCCGGCGTTGTCGCTGCTTCAGCAACCGGCAGCGGCGAGAGGGCCCACTGGCGGGCGATGTCGCGTCCGTGTTGGCGGCACAATTCCAGCGCGTCAATATCCGGGCGCCATTTGGCTTTCAGGCTCAGCGACATCTCAAACCCAGCATCCTGCAGGCGGGTGGACAGGCGGTCTACCGCGCCGCCGCTCCAGCCGTGCGAGCCAAAGGCGCTGGCGCGTTTATTGCGAAAACGCAGCCCGGTCATCTCTTCCACCAGCCCGGCGATTTTCGGCATCATCACGTTGTTCATGGTGGAGGTGCCCACCAGTACGCCTTTCGAGCGGAAAACATTGGTGAGAATGTCGTTTTTGTCGCTGCGGGCGACGTTGAAGATTTTTACCGCCACCCGCGGGTCAACTTCGGTGATCCCCTGGGCAATGGCGTCCGCCATCATACGGGTGTTGTTGGACATGGTGTCGTAGAAAATCGTGATGCGATCTTCCTGGTAATCCGCCGCCCACTCGAGGTATTTCTCGACGATTTGCGTCGGGTTATCGCGCCAGACCACGCCGTGGGAGGTGGCAATCATCTCCACCGGCAGGTTGAAGCCGAGGATCTCGGTAATTTTTGGCGTCACCAGACGGCTAAACGGCGTCAGGATGTTGGCGTAGTAGCGCTGGCACTGTTCGTACAGTTCAATCTGGTCCACTTCATCGTTGAACAGGTGTTCGTCGCAGTAGTGCTGGCCGAAGGCGTCATTGCTGAACAGCACCGCATCGCCGGTCAGGTAGGTCATCATGCTGTCAGGCCAGTGCAGCATCGGCGTTTCCACGAAGATCAGCTGTTTACCATTACCGATATCGAGAGTATCGCCGGTTTTCACCACGTGGAAGTTCCACTCCGGATGATGATGGTGGCCGTTGATCGAGTCGATGGCGTTGGCGGTGCAGTAGATCGGCGTATCCGGGATCTGCATCATCAGCTCAGTCAGCGCGCCGGCATGGTCCTCTTCGGCGTGGTTAATGACGATATAGTCGAGGTCGGCGAGATCGATTTCGCTGCGCAGGTTCTGCACGAACTCGCGGCTGAATTTATGATCGACGGTATCGATCAGCACGTTTTTCTCTTCGCGGATGAGATAGCTGTTGTAGCTGCTGCCGCGCAGCGTTTTATATTCGGTACCGTGGAAATTACGCACTTCCCAGTCACGTTGGCCAACCCAAAGAATGTTATTTTTAACCGCAATAGACATAGCAACCTCAATCAATACAGTGTGTTTAAATTCAGTTGACTGGCTTATATCAAGTTACATGCCAACTTTTTAATTCATTGATAATTATATATTTTTAATTTTTTCTGATTTTGGTTGCTGTCAAAATGACAATAGCTAAAATAGTCGATATGACAATGCGTGTTGTCAAAATGACAATGGAGCGGCAATGAGTTTTTCCGTCGACGAGCTGGCGAGAATCGCCATTGATTTACAAAGCGATATTGGTCACAGCGACCGTTTTTCGCGCCTGATTACCACCCTGCGGCAAATCCTCGGCTGCGATGCCTCGGCGTTGTTGCGCTATGAGGCGCATCAGTTTGTGCCGCTGGCGATCGATGGCCTGGCGCAGGATGTACTTGGCCGGCGCTTTGCGCTGGAAGGGCACCCGCGGCTGGAGGCGATTGCGCGCGCTGGGGATGTGGTGCGCTTCCCGGCGGATAGCGACCTGCCCGACCCCTATGACGGCCTGATCCCCGGCCAGGAGAGCCTGAAGGTTCACGCCTGCGTTGGCCTGCCGCTGTTTGCCGGGCAGACGCTGATTGGCGCGCTGACCCTTGATGGGATGGATGCCGACCGGTTTGACAGCTTCAGCGATGAAGAGCTGCGGCTGATTGCCGCGCTGGTGGCTGGCGCCTTGAATAACGCGCTGCTCATCGCCCGCCTTGAGGCGCAAAACGTGTTGCCGGTGCAACCGGTGAATGACGCGCAGCCTGAGCGTCAGGAGATTATCGGCCTCTCGGCGCTTATGCTGCAGCTGAAAAAAGAGATCGATATCGTCGCCGCCTCGGATTTAAACGTGCTGATTAGCGGCGAAACCGGCACCGGTAAAGAGCTGGTGGCGAAGGCGGTGCATCAGGGCTCTCCGCGGGCGGCCAACCCGCTGGTCTATCTCAACTGCGCGGCGCTGCCGGAAAGCGTGGCGGAGAGCGAGCTGTTCGGCCATGTGAAAGGGGCATTTACCGGGGCTATCAGCAACCGTAGCGGTAAATTTGAGATGGCGGATAACGGCACCTTGTTCCTTGATGAAATTGGCGAACTGTCGCTGGCGTTGCAGGCGAAGCTGCTGCGCGTGCTGCAGTATGGCGATATTCAGCGCGTCGGCGATGACCGCAGTCTGCGAGTCGATGTGCGGGTGCTGGCGGCGACGAACCGCGATCTGCGCCAGGAGGTGGTGGAAGGGCGCTTTCGCGCCGACCTGTACCATCGGCTGAGCGTCTTTCCGCTGTCGGTACCGGCGCTACGCGAGCGGGACAGCGATGTGGTGCTGCTGGCGGGCTATTTCTGCGAGCAGTGCCGCCTGCGAATGGGGCTGGCGCGGGTGATACTCAGCGAAGCGGCGCGCGGCAGGCTGCAGCAGTGGTCCTGGCCGGGCAACGTGCGCGAACTGGAGCATGCTATTCATCGGGCGGTGGTGCTGGCGCGGGCCACCCAGGCCGGCGATGAAGTGGTGCTGGAGCCGCAGCATTTCCAGTTTGCGGTGACGGCGCCGATGTTGCCGACTGAGACGGCGGTAGCGGCGCCGGCGACGGAAAACGTCAATCTGCGCGAGGCGACCGACTCTTTTCAGCGGGAAGCGATTAGCCGCGCGCTGGAGGCGAACCAGCGCAACTGGGCGGCGACCGCCCGTGCGCTGGAACTGGACGTCGCCAACCTGCATCGGCTGGCGAAACGTCTGGGACTTAAAGGATCCCTGCCTGGTAAAAATTCTGCAGGTTGATGGCGCCGACCAGTTGGCCGTTTTCATCCACGACCGGCGCGGCGCTGATTTTGTGTTTCATCAGCCGCTCTTTGGCTTCCACCGCGCGGCTTTCCGCCTGCAGCGTCACGCCGTTGCGGGTCATCGCTTGAGTGACGCCATCGTTGAGCGTACCACCAGCAACCAGCCAGCGGCGCAGGTCGCCGTCGGTGAAGACGCCCTGTACGCGATTAGCTTCATCGCAGACCGCCACCAGGCCGAGCCCGGTTCGGCTGAGTTCGAGCATGGCGTCCATGACGTTGGCCTCGGCATTGACCCGCGGCACTTCTTCGTCGCGGCGCATCAGGTGATGCACCTTGTTCAGCAGACGCGCGCCGAGGGCGCCCGCCGGGTGGGAACGGGCGAAATCTTCTTCATTGAAACCGCGCGCCTGCATCACCGCCATCGCCAGCGCGTCGCCCAGCATCAGCGTGTTGACGGTGCTGGAGGTCGGCGCCAGGTGCATCGGACAGGCTTCGCGCTCCACGGCGATATCCAGCACCGCTTTCGCCGCCAGCGCCAGCGGCGAGGTGGATTTGCCGGTCATCGCCAGCAGCGGAATGGATTTCTCTTCCAGCCGCGGCACGATGAGATCCAGCTCTTTCGCGCTACCGGAGTAGGAGATAAACAGCATCACGTCGCGGCTGTCGAGCATGCCGAGATCGCCGTGCAGGGCTTCCGCCGGATGGACGAAAAAGGCCGGGGTGCCGGTGCTGGCGAAGGTTGCCGCCAGCTTTTTACCGATGTGGCCGGATTTACCGATACCGGAGACAATCAGTTTGCCCTCGCAGTGGATGATGGTTTCCGCTGCGCGGATGAAGTCGTCGCCCAGGCGTTCCGGCAGGCGGCTCGCCTCCTGCAGCTCAAGCATCAGGGTCTGGCGTCCGGCCTCTAACAAAAAGTTACTCATGATGTTCTCCAGTAATAATGACTTCAATACCTTTGGCTTCCAGCGCCCGCTGGAATTCAGGGTCAATATCGGCATCGGTAATCAATTTATCCACGCGCTCAAGGCCGCAGACGATATTGGGACTTTTACGGCCAAACTTGGATGAGTCGGCCATCAGGATCACTTCGCGGGCGGCGTTGCACATCGCCTTACTGACGGTATACACCTCGTTAAAGGTGGTAACGCCTGCCACCAGATCAATGCCATCGGTGCCCATAAACAGTTTGTCGAAGCTGAATTGTTCGAAAGCGTTTTCCGCCAGCTGGCCGTGGAATGAAGCCGATTTTTTACGGAAGGTGCCGCCCGGCATCAGGATGGTCTGCTCGTTATCGAACTCGGAAAGCGCGTTGACGATATGCAGGCTGTTGGTCATCACCGTGATGTTATTGAAGCGGCTCAGCAGCGGCACCATCTGCAGCACGGTGCTGCCGGCGTCGAGGATAATTGAATCGCCATCGTGGATGTAGCGTACGGCGGCCTCGGCAATCTGCGCTTTCTTATGGGTGTTGATCAGCGTCTTGTGGTCGATAGGCGGGTCGGCCTCGTCTTTATTCAACACTACGCCGCCGTAGGTGCGGATGACGGTCCCGGCATTCTCCAGTATCACCAGATCCTTGCGGATAGTGGTGCCGGTGGTGTCGAAGTGTTGCGCCAGCTCTTCGACCGAGCATTTGCCCTGTGATTGCAGGTGCTCGAGAATGGCTGCCTGGCGCTGACGTGGTTTCATAGGCGTTGTATCCTGCGTTTAAGTTTCGAAGTGATAATTTCGCAAGATATTAACTTTCACAACGAAATTATGCATGTTTCGGATTAAGCGCTAATGATAGTGCATTCTGACAGAGCGGATCATTGGGAAAGATCACATCAGGCTGCAATTCCTTGAGATGTTTACCGGTAAGCGTGGGGATTTTTTGCGGGCTGGCGAAGACGGTGAGTCCCTTCATCAATAGCGTGTCGCAAATACGATCGTTTTCATCGACGGCGATAGCGACAATCGCACGTGGTTTAAAGCGCCCGGAGGAACGGCCGACGCCAACGCGGCCCTGCTGGCAAAGGCTATCAAAGGCGCGATTGAAGCGGCGAATTTGCCAGCCGCCGAAAGCCAGCTGAGTCAGCCAGGCGATAGCGGCGACGGTGATTAATGCGGTAACCATAATGTCTCCTGAAGGTGGGGTACCGGGAACAACCCGGGTACCGTTTTTTTGTCGGGTGGCGGCTAACGCCTTACCCGACCTTCCGTTTTGTAGCCCGGATAAGCGCAGCGCCATCCGGGAACCTTTTAAAACATCACCTGGCCGCCGGTGACGTTAATTGACTGACCCGTGCAGTACGACGCCTGTGGGCTGGCGTAAAACATCAACACGTTCAGCACATCCTGGTAATCGCAGCCGCGTTTCAACGGCACCTTATCGATGTAGTACTGCTCGACTTCGCTCTCATCGATACCGAGCTTGGTGGCATACTGCGGCAGCAGCGACTGGAACATCGGCGATTTCAACAGATTGCCGAGCATCAGCGAATGGACGGTAATACCGTACTCCGCCAGATCCAGCGCCAGCGACTGGGTCAGCCCGACGCCGCCGAACTTCGCCGCGCTGTAGCCGGAGTTGTGCTTACTACCGACTTTGCCGGACTTCGAGTTGATCTGAATGATGCGTCCCTTAATGCCGTCGCGGATCATCAGCCGCGAGAACTCGCGGGCGCAGAGGAAATAGCCCACCAGGTTCACCTGCAGCGAGCGGTCGAAATCCCCCAACGCGAAGTCGCTAATAAACGCCGCTTTGGCAATCCCGGCGCTGTACACCAGCAGGTCGACGCGCGTGAAAATCTCATCCACCCCGTGAGCCAGGGCAGTGACGCTGGCTTCGCTGGTGGCGTCGGCGCCGAAGCCGTATGCCGTGCCTTCGCCATATTCAGCGTTGATCTCCTGGGCGACGCGGCTGGCTTTTTCACTTTGAATATCGACCACCGCCACGCGGTAGCCCTCGGCGGCCAGACCGCGGCACAGAAACTCTCCTAAGGTTTGTCCGCCACCAATGACAACAGCAACCTGATTCATCTTTCTCTCCTTCTAAGCAACAAATTTCAGTACGCAGCCGGTCGCGATAGCATCCGGCACCGGGCCGGCGACGTGAACGGTTCCGGGAAACTCCGCTTCACGATGGCCGTCGAAGCGCAGGGTGATATGGCCAAGCTCACGCAGGTTTTTTTCGGCGACCTCGCCGACGGCGGTCACCGGATAACGCCTGTCACCGAGCTGCAGCTCTGCGCCCGGTACCAGGGGGCCGGCAAGCTCGCCGTGGTTGTGAATAAAGCAATACTCTTCGATATCCGCCGGGGCGCCCTCGCGGAAGGTGATCAGCATCTGCTCTTCCAGCGCCATCGTCGCGCAGGCGCCGATGCGGGTAATGGTGGTGTGGTAAATGACGGTCATCTTCAGGAACCTCTTACTGGTAAATAAATCCGGAAACGAACCACGCGATCAGCACCGTTGGCGCGCCGGTGAGGAAGCGGCTGACCAGCACCGACGGCACGCCAACGCGCACGGTATCCTGACGGGCTTCGGCCAGCGACAGGCCTACCGGGATAAAATCACAGGCGGCCTGGGCGTTAATGGCAAACAGCGCGGGCAGGGCGAGGTGCGGTGGAATGTTGCCAAGGCCGATCTGGACGCCGATCAGCACGCCGATGACCTGGGCGATAACGGCGCCGGGGCCGAGAAACGGCGACAGCAGCGGGAAGGAGCAGATCAGCGCCAGGGTCACCAGCCCCAGCGGATGGCTGGCAAGCGGCGCCAGGCCGTGGGCAATCCAGTCGCCGATGCCGGAGGCCATGATGATGCCGATCAGCGCCGAGACGAAGGCCATAAACGGCAGAATGGTTTTCAGCACCGTGTCGATGGTGTCGCGCCCGGCCTGGAACAGCACCGCCACCACCGATCCCATCCCCATGCCGACCTTAGCCAGCAGGCCGTCGCTCTGTTCGGTAATCTTCTTGCTGGCGTCATAATCGCGGCCTGCGGCAGGGAGTGGTTGCGCTGTCGTCTCGCCGCTATCTTCCAACAGTTTGATGTTCTCTTCTTTCACCCCGGAGACGTAAATATCCTCGACGATATACTGCGCCAGCGGCCCCGATTTGCCGGTGGCATGGATATTCACCGTAGGGATACGGCGCTTGGGATAGAGCCCGCAGCGCAGGGTACCGCCGCAGTCAATAATGGCGATGCCGATGTCGCTCTCCGCCGGTTCCCCCTCTTTAAAACCGTCCACCGCCTGCCAGCCAGTCAAGCTGGCGATGCGGTCAACGATCGCCGGGCGGGTGCCGGCGGTGATATAGACGATCTTTTTGCCTTCGACGACGTCGAGCTCAAGCGGGCCGCCCCAGCCGCCGGTGCCTTTCTCAATACGAATGCGGGTCATGATGTCGCTCCTGACAGATGCACTTTCCGGGCAAGCTGAATTGCCATTTTTCTCTCGAAAATAGAGGTGGTCAGGTCGGTGACCCAGCCGCGGAAGAAGTTGGTCACCAGCCCAACCAGCAGATAGCTCACCGCCAGGGGACCAAGCGGCAGGCCAAGCGTGGTGAGGCCGTTGGCGATGCCGAGATAAACAAACAGCTCGCCGGGGTTGATATGTGGAAAGAGACCGTTCATCGAGTGGCAGCTATAGGACGCCGCCGCGTAATAGCTGGGCTTGTACTTCTCTGGCATAAAGCGGCCGAGACTTAAGGTCATTGGGTTACAAAAAACGAAGGTGCCGATGCAGGGCAACAGCAGATAGCGGGAGATCGGATTTCCGGCGCAGCGCTGCGCCAGTTTTTCGATCCGCTGCTGGCCGATAAAGTTGATCAGCGCGTTCATGATCACCAGCAGGCTGATCAGTAAGGGGAGGATCCCGGTCACCATGCCGGTAAATACCTCGCCGCCTTTCTGAAACAGGCCGATAAACCACTCCGCGCCGTGGGTAACGACGTCAATCATTGTTCTCTCCTTCAGCGTGTTATTTTTCTTGCTAACTGCAGGCTGATTTTAATCACTTTGAAAGGTTTTAAAGTGTTAAATAGATCGCAAAATGAAAGATAAATATTTTATTTTGAAAGTTTGGCGGTAAAAGGATGAAACGATCAGGCGCATGACAGCATGCCGGGAAGGGGGCGGTGAAGGACTATTTTGTCTACAAACGGATTGCCGCTTTCTTGTTGGTCGTCGCATGCTTTACCATAATTATCCCTTGCTGAATTTGTTAAACGGAATTCCCATGTTGAAGCGTCGCTATCTGGCTTTACTTCCCCTTTGTGTGCTCCTCGCTGCCTGCAGCAGCAAACCCAAGACCCCCGCGGAAACGGAGATGGCGAGTGGAACCGGCGGCTTTTTGCTGGAACCGCAGCATAACGTGATGCAGATGGGCGGCGACTTCGCCAACAACCCGGCGGCGGCGCAGTTCATTGATAAGATGGTGGCGAAGCACGGCTTCGACAGGCAGCAGCTGCAGGAGATCCTGTCGCAGGCTAAGCGCCTGGATTACGTCCTGCGGCTGATGGATCGTCAGGCGCCGACCGGCCTGCCGCCGACCGGGCCGACCGGCGCCTGGCTGCGTTACAAGAAACAGTTTATTACCCCGGATAATGTGCAGAACGGCGTGGTGTTCTGGAACCAGTATCAGGATGCGCTGAACCGCGCTTATCAGGTTTATGGCGTGCCGCCGGAAATCATCGTCGGCATTATCGGCGTGGAGACTCGCTGGGGCCGGGTGATGGGCAAAACCCGTATCCTTGATGCACTGGCGACCCTGTCGTTTAGCTACCCACGCCGCGCCGAATACTTCTCATCGGAGCTGGAAACCTTCCTGTTAATGGCGCGCAGCGAAAGCGACGACCCGCTGGATCTGAAAGGCTCTTTCGCCGGGGCGATGGGCTACGGCCAGTTTATGCCGTCGTCCTATAAGCAGTATGCGGTCGATTTTAACGGTGACGGCCATATCAACCTGTGGGACCCGGTGGATGCCATCGGCAGCGTGGCCAACTACTTCAAACAGCATGGCTGGGTGAGCGGCGATCTGGTGGCGGTGCAGGCGCTGGGCCAGGCGCCGGGGCTGGAGAATGGTTTCAAAACCAAATACAGCATTTCGCAGCTGGCGGCGGCGGGGCTGACCCCGACCCAGCCGCTGGGTAACCATCAGCAGGCCAGTCTGCTGCGGCTGGATGTCGGCACCGGCTATGAGTACTGGTACGGGCTGCCGAACTTCTACACCATCACCCGCTACAACCACAGCACCCACTACGCGATGGCCGTCTGGCAGCTGGGCCTGGCGGTTTCGCAGGCCCGTGGCGGGTACTGATCCTTTCATCCGACTGACTGATTCCGCGCCTCCCCGGATAGCGGCGCGTAGCGCCTTATCCGGGCTACGATGTGGTATCCGGTTGGTAGCTCCGGTAGGCGCAGCGCGACCGGGGGAGAGTTCAATGACAGCTTGTCGCCCTTCGGCAACACTGCGGCTACGTTACTGACAGATTTCGAGCCTCCCCGGATAGCGGCGCGTAGCGCCTTATCCGGGCTACGGTCTGGTATCCGGTTGGTAGCCCCGGTAAGCGTAGCGCGACCGGGGGAGGAGGCCGCGCTTAACCTCCCGTTTTTTCCCGCCCGCATGCCTCTTGTTGACCTTTGTTACATTTCTGCCCACTGACACTGATTTACATTCTTTTTTCGCCTCTGTATTGTTATGTTATAACATTAAAAGAGGTGAAATATGTTCACATCAGTTTTTATGGCCTCCGGCGTGACGCGCGCGACCATCGCAGGCGTGCTGCTGGTGGCGCTATGGTTAGCGACCTGGTGGGCGGTGGCGCTGCCATGATTGAGCTGGAACAGCTGGTCGCTGGCTATGACGGGGTGGCGATCACCCCTCCGCTGAGCGGGATGATATGCCCCGGCAGCCTGACGGCAATCGTTGGCCTCAATGGCTGCGGAAAATCAACCTTGCTAAAAACGCTCGCCGGGTTTCTTCCGCCAGTCAGTGGCCGCCTGCGCTGGCAGGGGAAACGGCCGGTGATTGGCTGGCTGGCGCAGCGCCATGCCCTCGAGTCGCAGTTTCCTCTCAATGTGCAGGATGTGGTGAGTCAGGGCGCATGGCCCGGCGTGTCGCTGCTACGCGGTCTGGGCGGCGATACCCGGCGACGTATCAGCGCGGTGCTGGAGCGGGTCGGGCTGGCGGGTCTGGCGAAATCGCCGATTGAGGCGCTCTCCGGCGGCCAGTTTCAGCGCATGCTGTTTGCCCGGGTGATGGTGCAGCAAGCGCCGCTGGTGATGCTCGACGAGCCTTTCACCGGCATCGACGAAGCGACCTGCCGCGAACTGATGGAATTGATCCTCGAGATGCATCAGCAGGGGCAGACCATCCTGGCGGTGCTGCATGATAACCAGCGGGTGGCCGACTTTTTCCCCGAGACGCTGCTGCTGACCGCCCAACGCGCCTGCTGGGGCGTCACCCGGGCGGTACTTCCGGCTTTCAGTCATGCGAGGTCGGCATGATCTGGCACACCTTCTTTCAGCCCTTTATTGAATTTGGTTTTATGCGCCGGGCTCTCGTGGTGTGTCTGGCGCTGTCGCTGAGCACCACCATGCTGGGCGTCTTCCTGCTGCTGCGGCGCATGAGCCTGATGGGCGATGCGCTGTCGCACGCCATTCTCCCCGGGGTGGCGGTGGGGTATCTGCTGAGCGGCATGTCGCTGCTGGCCATGACCCTGGGCGGCTTCATCGCCGGCATCGTGGTGGCGCTGGTGGCCGGGTGGGTGAGCCGGCGGACACCGTTAAAAGAGGACGCCAGCTTTGCCGGATTTTATCTGGGATCGCTGGCCCTGGGCGTCACCCTGGTGTCGCTACGCGGCTCCAGCGTCGACCTCCTGCATCTGTTGTTTGGCTCTATTCTGGCGGTCGATCGTGATGCGGCGCTGTTTGTCAGCGGCGTCGCCAGTCTGACGCTGCTGTGCATTGCGCTGTGCTACCGCGGTCTGGTCAGCGAGGCGTTCGACAGCGCCTGGCTGCAGGTGAATAACCCCCGACTTCCCGCGCTGCTGCATGGACTGTTTCTGGCGCTGCTGGTGCTTAACCTGGTGGCGGGGTTTCAGGTGCTCGGCACGCTGATGGCGGTAGGGGTGATGATGCTTCCGGCGGTTGCCGCGCGCTGCTGGGCGCGAACGCTGCCGGGCATTCTGCTGCTGGCGGCGCTCTCCGGCGCACTCTGCGCCTGGCTGGGATTAAGTCTCTCCTGGGCGGTCGGTCTTCCCGCCGGGCCCGCCATCGTGCTGACCGCCAGCGCGCTGTTTTTTATTTCACTGTTTTTTGGCACGCATAGCCGGCTGCTGGTCGGCTGGCGCAAATTGATGGGGTAAGGAAATGATGAAACGTAGTGCAATGGTTGTGGCGCTGGCATTGGGGCTGATGGCGCAGGGGGCGATGGCAAAAACGCTGAACGTGGTAAGCAGTTTTTCGGTGCTGGGTGATATGGTGCAGCAGGTCGGCGGCGAGCATGTCCATGTGGATACGCTGGTCGGCCCGGACGGCGATCCACATACCTTCGAACCTTCGCCGAAGGATAGTGCGCTGCTCAGCAAGGCCGACGTGGTGGTGGTCAACGGCCTGGGGCTGGAAGGGTGGCTGGATCGCCTGATTAAGGCCTCTGGTTTCAAGGGCGAGCTGGTGGTGGCGTCGAAAGGCGTCAAGACCCATACCCTTGATGAGGATGGTAAAACGGTGACCGATCCCCACGCCTGGAACAGCGCGGCGAACGGCGCGTTGTATGCGCAGAATATCCTCGATGGTCTGGTGAAAGCCGACCCGGAAGATAAAGCGGCGTTGACCAGCAGCGGCAAGCGCTATATCGACCAGTTGACGAACATCGACGGCTGGGCGAAAGCGCAGTTCAGCGCCATTCCGTTGGCAAAGCGCAAGGTCCTGACCAGTCATGACGCCTTCGGCTATTTTGGCCGGGCTTATCAGGTGACCTTCCTCGCGCCGCAGGGACTCTCTTCAGAGAGTGAGGCCAGCGCGGCGCAGGTGGCGGCGCTGATTAAGCAAATCAAAGCGGATGGCGTGCATACCTGGTTTATGGAGAACCAGCTTGACCCGCGGCTGGTGAAGCAAATCGCCAACGCGACGGGCGCTCAGCCGGGGGGCGAACTCTATCCGGAGGCGCTCTCCGCACCGGGTGGCGTCGCGGATAGCTATGTGAAAATGATGCGTCATAACGTGGCGCTGATCGCCGCCAGCATGAAGTAATCGTGCGATTTATCATCCCGGCGTCGCCGGGATGACTCATTTTGGATGTCCCCTCGTAAATTCCACACCTCGTCCCCATATCTCTGTGGAAAGTGCTATCTTTGATGGCCTCTTTATCCAGACCAAAGCGGGGCGATAATGACCGATTCAGAATTAATGCAGCTTAGCGAGAAGGTGGGCCGGGCGCTGAAGGCGCGCGGTGCGACGGTGACCACGGCGGAATCCTGCACCGGCGGCTGGATAGCGAAAGCGCTCACCGATATTGCCGGTAGCTCAGCGTGGTTTGAACGCGGCTTTGTGACCTACAGCAACGAAGCCAAATCGCAAATGATCGGCGTCAGCGAAGCGACGCTGCGGGACAACGGCGCAGTGAGCGAGCCGGTGGTGGTCGAGATGGCGATTGGTGCGCTGCGCGCGGCGCGCGCGGATTATGCCATCTCAGTTAGCGGCGTCGCCGGGCCGGATGGCGGCAGTGACGAAAAGCCGGTCGGCACGGTGTGGTTTGGTGTCGCCAGCGTGAGCGGGCAAGGGGTGACGCGGCGGGAATGCTTTGCCGGAGACCGCGAAGCGGTGCGTCGTCAGGCGACGGCCTATGCGCTAAATCTGCTCTGGCAACAATTTCTACAAAACACTTGATACTGTATGACCATACAGTATAATTGCTTCAACTGAACAAATATTAACGGCGAAGCGAACACGCTTCACCCTGCATGATTAGGAGTAACAATGGCGATCGACGAAAACAAACAGAAAGCGTTGGCGGCTGCACTGGGCCAGATCGAAAAGCAATTCGGTAAAGGCTCCATCATGCGCCTGGGTGAAGACCGTTCTATGGACGTAGAAACCATCTCCACCGGCTCGCTTTCTCTGGATATTGCGCTTGGCGCCGGCGGTCTGCCAATGGGCCGTATCGTCGAGATCTACGGGCCGGAATCCTCCGGTAAAACCACCCTGACGCTGCAGGTTATCGCCGCAGCGCAGCGTGAAGGTAAAACCTGTGCGTTCATCGATGCCGAACACGCACTGGACCCGGTCTATGCGCGCAAACTGGGCGTGGATATCGACAACCTGCTGTGTTCTCAGCCGGACACCGGTGAACAGGCGCTGGAAATCTGTGACGCGCTGGCGCGCTCTGGCGCGGTTGACGTTATCGTCGTCGACTCCGTGGCGGCGCTGACGCCGAAAGCGGAAATCGAAGGCGAAATCGGCGATTCTCACATGGGGCTCGCGGCGCGTATGATGAGCCAGGCGATGCGTAAGCTGGCGGGTAACCTGAAGCAGTCCAACACGCTGCTGATCTTTATCAACCAGATCCGTATGAAAATCGGCGTAATGTTCGGTAACCCGGAAACCACCACCGGCGGTAACGCGCTGAAGTTCTACGCCTCCGTGCGTCTGGACATCCGCCGCATCGGCGCGGTGAAAGAGGGCGACAACGTCGTCGGCAGCGAAACCCGCGTCAAAGTGGTGAAAAACAAAATCGCCGCGCCGTTCAAACAGGCTGAATTCCAGATCCTCTACGGTGAAGGCATCAACTTCTTCGGCGAGCTGGTTGACCTTGGCGTGAAAGAGAAGCTGATTGAGAAAGCGGGCGCCTGGTACAGCTACAACGGCGACAAAATTGGTCAGGGTAAAGCGAACGCGATCACCTGGCTGAAAGAGAACCCGGCGGCGGCGAAAGAAATTGAGAAGAAAGTTCGCGAACTGCTGCTCAACAACCAGGACTCTACGCCGGACTTCGCCGTTGACGGCAACGACGCAGAAGAAACGGAACAAGATTTCTGATATCGTCTAACAGAGTGATAAAGGGCTGCTTATGCGGCCCTTTTGCATTTCTTAGATTATTGAGGTGCCTGTGACTGAACCTTCATCACGCCGCTCCGGCTACGCCCGCCTGCTGGACCGCGCTATTCGCATTCTGGCCATGCGCGACCACAGCGAACAGGAGCTGAGGCGCAAACTGGCTGCTCCGGTAATGAGCAAAAATGGCCCCGAGGCGCTGGACGTCACCCCCGAAGAGCTGGAGCAGGTGGTTGCCTGGTGTATTGAAAACCGCTATCTCGACGATAATCGTTTTGTCGGCCAGTTCATCGCCAGCCGGAGCCGCAAAGGCTATGGCCCGGCGCGTATTCGCCAGGAGCTCAGCCAGAAAGGGATTGCCCGCCAGGACGTTGAACAGGCGATGCGCGAATGCGATATCGACTGGGTGAGTCTTGCCAGGGAGCAGGCGCAGCGTAAATACGGCGAACCGTTACCTTCCGCCTTTACTGAAAAAGTGAAAGTTCAGCGATTCCTGCTCTACCGCGGCTACCTGATGGAAGATATCCAGGAAATCTGGCGAAATTTTGCAGATTGACCCATCGGGGATTTTACTTCGCCGTAAAGAAAACTTATCTTATTCCCACTTTATTCCGTCGGGCCGCTGGTTGTGACAGTACAGACAGCGTCCAGGGCGATTATTCCTTATACACAAAATCATTCAAGCTGCATCAGGGCGGCAAGAGAGAACATCTTCTGGAACGCACGTCAGTTCGGTGCCGGGAGAGCAAGCGCAGCCAGGACAGAGGCGACTTGAAGGATGACGTGTAGCTTGATTTCAGGATAATTATGAGCAAGAGCACCGCTGAGATCCGTCAGGCGTTTCTCGACTTTTTCCATAGTAAGGGACATCAGGTAGTTGCCAGCAGCTCCCTGGTGCCGCACAACGATCCAACCCTGCTGTTTACCAACGCCGGGATGAACCAGTTCAAGGATGTCTTCCTTGGCCTCGACAAACGTAATTATTCGCGCGCGACCACCGCGCAGCGTTGCGTGCGTGCGGGTGGTAAACACAACGATCTGGAAAACGTCGGTTACACCGCGCGTCACCACACCTTCTTTGAAATGCTGGGCAACTTCAGCTTCGGCGATTATTTCAAGCAGGATGCCATCAAATACGCATGGGAACTGCTGACCGGTGAAAACTGGTTCGCCCTGCCGAAAGAGAAGCTGTGGGTTACCGTTTACGAGACCGATGACGAAGCGTTCGACATCTGGGCTAACGAAGTGGGCGTTCCGCGCGAGCGGATTATCCGCATCGGCGACAACAAAGGCGCGGCGTTTGCTTCTGATAACTTCTGGCAGATGGGCGACACGGGTCCGTGCGGTCCGTGCACCGAAATCTTCTTTGACCATGGCGATCACATCTGGGGTGGCCCTCCGGGAAGCCCGGAAGAAGACGGCGACCGTTACATCGAGATCTGGAACATCGTCTTCATGCAGTTCAACCGTCAGGCTGACGGTACCATGGAGCCGCTGCCGAAGCCGTCCGTTGATACCGGTATGGGGCTGGAGCGTATTGCCGCCGTGCTGCAGCACGTTAACTCCAACTATGATATCGACCTGTTCCGCGATCTGATCGCCAGCGTGGCGAAAGTCACCGGCGCGACCGACCTGACGAACAAGTCGCTGCGCGTGATTGCCGACCACATTCGCTCCTGTGCGTTCCTGATCGCTGACGGCGTGATCCCATCGAATGAAAACCGCGGCTACGTGCTGCGTCGCATCATTCGCCGTGCGATCCGTCACGGCAACATGCTGGGCGCGAAGGACACCTTCTTCTGGAAACTGGTTGCCCCGCTGATCGCCGTGATGGGTTCCGCAGGTGAAGAACTGAAACAGCAGCAGGCTCAGGTTGAGCAGGTGCTGAAAACCGAAGAAGAGCAGTTTGCCCGCACTCTGGAGCGCGGACTGGCGCTGCTGGATGAGGAGCTGTCGAAGCTGAAAGGCGACACGCTGGATGGCGAAACGGCCTTCCGTCTGTACGACACCTACGGCTTCCCGGTCGACCTGACGGCGGACGTGTGCCGCGAACGCAACATTAAAGTTGACGAAGCCGGCTTTGAAGCCGCCATGGAAGAGCAGCGCCGCCGCGCGCGCGAGTCCAGCGGTTTCGGCGCTGACTATAACGCGATGATCCGCGTTGATGGCGCCTCTGAATTTAAAGGTTACGACCATCTGGAGCTGAACGGCAAAGTCACCGCGCTGTTTATCGACGGTAAAGCGGTGGATAGCGTCAGCGCCGGCCAGGAAGCGGTGGTGATCCTCGATCAGACCCCGTTCTATGCAGAATCCGGCGGCCAGGTGGGCGATAAAGGCGAACTGAAAGGCGCGGGTTTCTCCTTCGCCGTCAGCGACACGCAGAAGTACGGCCAGGCCATTGGTCATATCGGTAAAGTCGCCAGCGGCTCCCTGAAAGTGGGTGACGCGGTGCAGGCCGATGTGGATGAGGCTCGCCGTCAGCGTATTCGTCTGAACCACTCCGCGACGCATCTGATGCACGCGGCGCTGCGTCAGGTGCTCGGCACCCATGTGGCGCAGAAAGGATCGCTGGTTAACGATAAAGCGCTGCGCTTTGACTTCTCGCATTTCGAAGCGATGAAGCCGGAAGAAATTCGTGCAGTCGAAGATCTGGTGAACGCGCAGATCCGTCGTAACCTGGCTATCGAAACCAATATCATGGATATCGATGCCGCGCGCGCATCCGGCGCCATGGCGCTGTTCGGCGAGAAATACGATGATCGCGTCCGCGTGCTGCAGATGGGCGACTTCTCCACCGAACTGTGCGGCGGGACTCACGCGGCGCGTACCGGTGATATCGGCCTGTTCCGCATCACCTCTGAGTCCGGTACCGCCGCTGGCGTGCGCCGTATCGAAGCGGTAACCGGCGAAGGCGCGATAGCCATGCTGCACGCGCAGAGCGATCAGCTCAGCGATATCGCACAGCTGTTGAAGGGTGACAGCCACAATCTCGGCGAGAAAGTTCGCGCCGCGCTGGAGCGTACCCGTCAACTGGAAAAAGAGCTGCAGCAGCTGAAAGAGCAGGCTGCGGCGCAGGAGAGCGCAAACCTCTCCAGCAAAGCGGAAGAGATTAACGGCGTTAAGCTGCTGGTCAGCGAGCTGGCCGGCGTGGAGCCGAAGATGCTGCGTACCATGGTTGACGATCTGAAGAACCAGCTGGGTTCGACGGTTGTGGTGTTGGCTACGGTTGCAGACGGTAAAGTTTCCCTGATTGCCGGTGTGTCTAAGGATGTGACAGATCGCGTGAAAGCAGGGGAGCTGGTTGGTATGGTCGCTCAGCAGGTGGGCGGTAAAGGGGGCGGTCGTCCGGATATGGCGCAGGCCGGTGGTACCGATGCGTCTGCTCTCCCTGCAGCGTTAGCCAGTGTGAAAGGCTGGGTCAGCGCAAAACTGTAATAACTATAAACGCCTATACCCTAAATAATTCGGGTTGCAGGAAGGCGGCGACGTAGCGAATCCCCAGGAGCTTACTCAAGTAAGTGACTGGGGTGAGTGAGGAAAGCCAACACACATGCAACGTGAAGTATGACGGGTATAGGTGCCGTAACCTCGGGGGAACGGCACCTTGCGTCATAAGTACTGATAACGATAAAGTCGGGTTGAAATTGTGTATATCGGCTAAACTTAGGTTTAACAGAATGTGATGCCATGACTGCTTATACCGCAAGGTATTTGTCATCGCTTACTTTTTGGCGTTATATGATGGATAATGCCGGGATACGAGAGACCCGACTCTTTTAATCTTTCAAGGAGCAAAGAATGCTGATTCTGACTCGTCGAGTTGGTGAGACCCTCATGATTGGAGATGAGGTCACTGTGACAGTTTTAGGGGTGAAGGGTAACCAGGTTCGTATTGGCGTAAACGCCCCTAAAGAAGTATCTGTTCACCGTGAAGAGATCTACCAGCGTATTCAGGCTGAAAAATCCCAGCAGTCCAGTTACTAAGGTTTCCGCGCCTCGCTGTTCAGTGAGGCGCATCCCTTCCCGCCGTTATTTTTGCCTTTTTCACTTTTTCCCCCTGCGCAATATCGGTTTTCATTACCCTTTGCCGCTTTGGCTGTTTGGCGTTATGTCAGCGCCAGGTCTGATTTCCTGTTGATAAATTGCCCTTTTTGCCGTTTTTGCACGCGAATTGCGTGCGAAGTGTGCAAACGAAAAAAGGTCTCGAAAAAGTGTTTGACTTATAAGTACCAGAAAGTAATATGTGCGCCATCGCAGCGACGAAGAGCAGAAACAAGTTCTTCAAAGCACTCGAAAGAGGCGTGTGTGTGGTGAGGTGGCCGAGAGGCTGAAGGCGCTCCCCTGCTAAGGGAGTATGCGGTCAAAAGCTGCATCCGGGGTTCGAATCCCCGCCTCACCGCCATTTTGCATCCGTAGCTCAGCTGGATAGAGTACTCGGCTACGAACCGAGCGGTCGGAGGTTCGAATCCTCCCGGATGCACCATATTCTCCTTAGTAGCAGCGATATCGTTGTTGCAGGGGCTGCGAAATTATCGCCAGCACCAGGGAGGATAACGTTGAGTAAACAACGGCCCGTAGGGCGAGGCGCAGCCGAGTAATCCTCCCGGATGCACCATCTTCTTTCTGAATTAAGAGAGAAGAACGCTGTGAAAGCAGCGGCCCGCAGTGCGAGGCATAATCGAGTCACTCTACCGATTAGGCCATCATACTCAGTGTGGCATGTGTTAGTTGTGACACTGACGCGTAGTAAAGCAAGTTTCCCGATGCATCCGTAGCTCAGCTGGATAGAGTACTCGGCTACGAACCGAGCGGT